>JAZUDO010000016.1:0-17961 GCA_045639685.1 Lachnospiraceae bacterium | reverse complement strand
GCAATTAAATCCTTTCGTGTTTTTGTTTGTTTGGCGATAGACATTATACCGAAAAATGGAGGTAATTGCTCTTTTTATTTGCAGACCTCCAGGAAATTAAGGAAAATAAAGGCTTTTTAAGCTTTTAGATAATAAAAAAGTAGTGTTTGTTTGACACTACCGATTTATAACCGGAGGAATATATATGATACGCAGAGCGCAGGAAAGAGACATTGACGGAGTAATTAAACTGCTATATCAGGTTAATCAGGTACATGCTGACGGAAGACCGGACCTTTTTAAATCCGGCGGAATTAAATATACGGCCGAAGATCTAAAAACAATATTTGCGGATGATGAAAGACCGGTATATGTATATACTTCCGATGATGAACAGGAAGAAGTCAGAGGATATGCCTTCTGCGTATTTCAATATACAGATGAGACAACGAGCCTTATCGGACATAAGAGTCTGTTTATAGATGATATATGTGTTGATTCGACTCATAGGCGTGAGAATATCGGCCGTAAACTGTATGAATATGTTACTGAAGTGGCCAAAGCGGAAAAGTGCTACAATATAACACTTCATGTATGGGAATGTAATCCCGGTGCCGCAGAGTTTTACAAAAGATTGGGAATGAAACCGCTCAATACAACTATGGAGCAACTTCTGTAAAGAAAAAAGTTTAGGAGAAAAAGAAAATGGGTATATTTGTTAATGAACTGGTAGGAGCAATTGTTCAGGTGCTGTTGTTTGCACTGATTCCTTTTATATGGTGGCTGATTACAGCAAGAAAAAAAGAGAATTTTTTCAAATGGATCGGCCTTAAGAAAATCGAGCATGAAGGAAAAGTTGTTAATACAGTATTGATTACAATTGTAGCTGTAGTGGTTTACGGAGGACTTTCAATTTTAAGTATAAAATTGCTGCCGGAAGGAATTACAACTGCCGGAAGTGATTTTGCCGGAATGGGTGCCAAGGCGATTCCTGCAGTAGTGGCATATGGCTTTATTCGTACAGGATTTGCAGAAGAACTTCTTTTCAGAGGCTTTCTGCTGAAGAGATTTAGCAACAAATTTGGTCTTGCTGCGGGAAATACAATTCAGGCAATCCTTTTCGGACTTTTACATGGAGTACCCTTCGGACTTGCCACAGGAAATGTACTTGTTACTGTTCTTTTAACAATTCTTCCCGGAGCATTCGGATGGTTCCAGGGCTGGTTAAATGAGAAACGTTGTGGCGGAAGTATTATTCCCAGCTGGTTACTTCACGGAACAATTAATACAATTGTAGCAATTCTGTCATTGTAATATTGAAATGAAAAAATATAAAAATTATTTTTTCTTGGTTACAGTTTTATTACACTTCGTTTGATAAGATGCATTTAACGAAAGAGAGAAAAAACTTTTTCGAGCACCGAGAGGTGCGACGTCTCAATTGACGAAACAAAATATACTCCCCCTTTAAGGCCATCTACCGACAGGAAGATGGCCTATTCCCTTTCTATGGGAATAAACAGTCTGATGTTGAAACAAAAGGCTGTTATGAAGTATAATAAAAGGTGGTTTATTGCGTATTTTAGGATATTGAGGCGGAAGAAATGAAAACAATAAGCAAGAAGCATATCTTAATTTCATGTATCCTTGTGGCACTTATTTCTGTTGCTGCTTTCTGTGGATTATTTTATTCAGCCGATCACCTGATGCGAGACCAATTGTATAACAGGAAAAATGGAACAAGCCCCGATATTGTTATAATCGGTGTTGATGAAGAGACACTCGACAGATACGGAGATTTTACGGTATGGTCGAGAGAAAAAACAGCGCAGTTAATTAATTTACTTTGCACTGATGAAGAGAACCTGCCTGCTGTAATCGGGGTGGACTTCATGTTTGTTGATGAAAAGGATCCCAAAGGCGACGTAGCACTTGCAGATGCGCTGAATAATTACGGTAATGTTGTGTTTGCTACAAATCTGGTTTACCGTGGAGAACTTAAAGAGTCGTATAACCAGCTGTATTTTGATACTCAGAATATAAGTATGGTTGAGTTTCCATTTGAAGCGATAAGGGATAAATCTTATAACGGCTATACCAGTATGATAGCTTCCGATGATGGTATGGTCAGATATACATCTTCTTCTGTAAATATTGAGGGGAAACCCTACGAAAGCTTCGATTATAAGATATACAGTATTTATAGTGAAGACAAAAACCGGAGCAAATACGTTCCAAAGACAAACAGCGACGGACAGTTTGAATTTTTCTTTTCGGGTGATGTGGGAGAATTTTCGCATCTTTCCATGTGCGAAGTTCTGGAAGGAAATATTAATCCGGAAAGATTTAAGGATTCTATTGTCCTTATCGGAGCCTATGCCCCGGGATTTCAGGATTCGTATCTTGTGGGGGCAGACAGAGGCAATCCTATGCATGGCGTGGAGATCCATGCGAATATAATACAGGCTCTGCTTGAGCAGAAGACTGCAAATGACGCACCTACGGCTCTAATGGGAATGATTATTTTGGTGGTTTTCCTGGCATTAATGCTGTTTGGTGAAAAAAACAGATTATCGGTTACGATGATTTCCTCGGCAGTTGTGGCGATTATATATACAATTGTGGCATATCTGCTTTCGGGAAAGGGAATAACCATTCCGCTTTTGTATATTTGGGCCGGAATGGTAATTGTCGACGTGTATTTTGTAATAAAGAAATATGCCGTTGAAAAAATGAGACGTAAGCGAACCTTGGCTGTGTTTAAGAAGTATGTTGCACCACAGGTAGTGGATGAACTTTCCGGTAAGGGTAATTTTGAAATAAGGCTTGGAGGAGAAAACAGAGACATTGCCGTATTGTTTGTTGATATTCGAGGCTTCACACCACTTTCCGAAGGACTTGAGCCGGAACAGGTTGTTGGAATACTGAACGAATACCTTGCACATACGACAGCTTGTATTTTCAAACACGGCGGAACGCTGGACAAATTTATCGGTGATGCTACCATGGCGGTATTTAATGCTCCCTTCGATCTTGATGATTATGTTTTTGCCGCAGTTGCTACAGCCTGGGATATTGCAAAGGGCGGAGAAGAGATGCAGGCAAAGTTAGAAGCAGAATATGGAAAGAAGGTTAATTTCGGAGTAGGAGTCAACTGTGGACCTGCGGTTGTGGGCAATATAGGATGTGATTTCCGAATGGATTACACAGCAATAGGTGATACGGTTAATACGGCAGCCAGACTGGAAAGTAATGCCAAAGCAGGTCAGGTTCTTATAAGTGATATGGTTTACGAGAAGGTTAAGGCCAGAGTGAAGGCACAAAGTATTGGCCCGATTCCGTTAAAGGGAAAGAGCGCCAAGGTAGAAGTATATGAGGTGATTTCGATAAATGAAGGCTAATTGGACAATAATACCGCAGATAAACAGAATAGATGAATCCATGAGTCTTGCATCGGAATATGGAGCGGCTTTCGAGTACAATGATTTTTTTGAGCCGAAGGTATATGAAGATGTTGAAGAAGTCAAAAGACGTATAGAGATATATCGTTCGCTGAAGCGTGATAGGAAAAATGACACATTGCATGGTGCATTTTACGATGTGGTTGCTAACAGCAAGGATTCAATTATCCGTAAGCACAGCAGAGAATTGATGGAATATTCAATGTCTGTGGCGGAGGAACTGGAGTGCAAAGGTGTTGTATTTCACACCGGATTAATTGCAGGGTTAAATACAGATGCATACATTAATGACTGGACTAGTCAATATGGCGAATTCATGCAGGAACTGGCGGAGCGTCATCCGAATACAATGATATATGTGGAGAATACCTTTGAAAGAACACCGGCTCCGTTTGTTGATTTGAACAAAAAGCTTGAGGAGCTGTCAAAGAACCTTTTTGAAAATGACAATATTAAATTGTGTCTGGATTATGCCCATGCAATTTTAACACCGACGCCGGTGGAGGAATGGGCTGACGCATTTGCCGGGAAATTGGGACACATACATATTAATGATAATGATCTTCAAAGTGATCTCCATTTGCCGCCGGGAAGCGGAATTATCGATTATGACAGATTTCATGAGGTGATGAGACCTTTTTTGGAGAGCGAGAACATCAATACACTTATTGAGGTTAACGGAATAGAAAATCAGAGGAGCGCGTTGGAGTTTTTAACAGCTAAATAAAGGGAATGGAGAGATTAAAGGAAGAGTATATGAGTGCAAATGATAATGCACAGGCGATATTGGATATAGCGATAGCTTTGTCTGCTCAGAAGGACAGAAATAAACTTCTGAACATGATTATAGATAGAAGCATGGAACTGACTTCATCAGATGCCGGTACGCTGTATCTCTATGAAGACGAAGTGCTGAAATTCAGCATTATGAAAACTATTTCTTTGGGAATAAACGAGGGAATGGATTCTGAAATTAATATACCGCCTGTGGTAATGAAGGAAGAAAATATATGTGCATATGCTGCAATACATAAGCAAACAGTTAATATCGAGGATGTGTACGTTGCGGAGCAGTTCGATTTTGCGGGACCCAAGCGCTATGATGCCATGACCGGGTACAGGACAAAATCAATGATGGCAATACCGCTTGTTGACAGTGAGGAATCTCTTGTGGGTGTTCTTCAACTTATGAACGCGACTGATAAGAGCGGAAAAATCAGGCCATATACGCATGATGAGGAAAAACTGGTGCTTGCCCTGGCATCGCAGACGGCCATTGTTCTGTCAAATATGAGATATCAGGAAGAACTCAAAGAGCAGATGTGGTCATTTACAGAGGCTATGGCGGAGGCTATCGATGCAAGAACGCCGTATAATGCGAGCCATACCCGCAATGTTGCCAAGTATTGCGGAGTTATAGCAGATTATATCAATGAGCTTCATGATAAGGGAGAAACCGAGGATTTCTTCGATAAAAACAGAAAAGAACAGCTTATTATGGGTGCACTTCTGCATGATATTGGCAAGATGGTAACACCCCTTGAGGTTATGAATAAGGAGAGCCGTCTTGGCGGGAAGGAAAATGGAATAGCAGACAGACTTGATTCCTTCAAACTTGAAGCGAGGATTGCTCTGTTGGAGGGTGTGATTTCTGCCGATATTTATAACGATATATGTGCAAAAGCAGATGAAGCGGTTCAGATGATAAATGATGTGAATCATGCAGGTTTTGTTGCACCGGAAGAACGAGAGCGGATTGATCGGATTTTGGAATACAAATATGGTGATAGGCCATTTTTCCACGAGGATGAGAAGGAGTGCCTGAGAATACAAAAAGGTACACTCACAGCTGAAGAAAGAAAGGTAATCGAGCAGCATGTGGAAATGACGGGGAGAATATTGGATAAGGTTCATTTTAACCGGTATTTTGAGAATTCCCCCAAATGGGCTGTTCAACATCATGAGTGCCTGAATGGAAAAGGCTATCCACTTGGCCTGGACGAAAGTGAACTTGCATTGGATGCAAGAATCATTGCGGTGGCTGATATTTGTGATGCTCTTTTGGCAACGGACAGACCGTATAAGAAAGCAATGCCTGCGGATAAAGCATTTTCAATTATGAGAAATATGGCGCAGGAAGGTAATATAGACGGAAGAATAGTGGAATATCTGTACAACGCTATATCGTAGTAATAAGGGACTTTTGGGAAGGGAAAAGGTATTAAAATTGAAGACAAAAAAAGGAAAAGTAATTGCACTCGCTTCCGGAGCGGTTGTGGTGGCAGTAGGAATTATTGTTGCTGTTATGCTTCAGGGAAAAGGATACAGGAGCATAATAGTTGAACAGACCAACGGACAGGTTACCGTTGCAGGAGAGAAGAACAACGGAGCAGCCTATCGTGGGGAGAAGCTTTACTCCGGGGATAATGTGTCAGTAGGTGAGGCTTCGGAGATGGTAATGTGCATGGACATGGATAAATATGTTTATGCAGATGCAGGAACTGCATTTGAAATAGAAGCCAGTTCCGGAAATGATGACAGCAGACTGAAATTGAATCTGACATCGGGATCGGAGCTTAACGAACTTAAATCAAAACTTGGCCCCAATGACAGTTATCAGGTTGAAACTCCCAATGCGACCATGTCGGTAAGAGGAACGACCTTCAGAGTAACTGTATATAAAGATGGCGAAGAGGTATATACCCTTCTTGAGGTAACCAAGGGAGAGGTATTGGCTCAGTTAAAGAATCCCGATGGGACTTATAACGGAGAGGAACAGTCATTTACAGAAGGACAAAGCGCACTTATTCGTGGATTCTCCGAGTTTATTGTGGGAGAGGAAAATGAGAAAGTACTCAGATTGAATTATGATATTTTGCCGCAGGAAGCTAAGGAACGAGTAATGACATTGATTCAAAGCATGGAAAATGATGTGATTGTTGGTGATGTTGAAGCTCAGGAACCCAAAACTGCCGATGGAGAAAATGAAAACGAAAAGAACGATAAGGCTGAGGTGACAGGTGCTGATGCGGATGCAGGTGATGACGATGCAGATGCAGGCGATGACGATGCAAATGCAGGCGATGATTCTGATGAACATGTTCATACACTTGGTGAATGGGTGATTGTAAATGATTCAACATGTCAGGCAACAGGACTTAAGCAAAGAGTCTGTACTGAGTGCAATCAGGTCGTTGAGACCGAAAAGATACCTGTAAAGGACCATGTTCCGGGAGAGTGGGTTACATACGAACGCCCAACTTGTACTTTAAAGGGTGCAGAAGCTCAGAACTGTGTTTATTGTAATAAGTTAATGGCAACCAGGGATATACCAGCTATGGGACACAGCTACGCTGATGGGAAATGTATGGTATGCGGTGAGAGTGATCCGAGTTATTCGGAACCGGCAGCATGTAATCATGATTGGCACTTTGATGGAAGCAGCGGACGCGATGAATGGATATGCTCTAAATGTGGGGCAGTTGTTCCCGGCGGACCGACCGCGCATCCATAAATGATATGTGTATTTGCGAAAAAATGTAGTCTAATAAAGAGGCAACTATGAAACGAAAACTGATAATCATTTCTCTATTACTAATATTGCTTGGTACACTCAGCGGATGCTGTCTGAAGCATGATTGGCAGGAGGCAACCTGTGAGACTCCGAGAACCTGTAAGCTTTGCGGAGAAACAGAAGGAGAACCCCTGGGACACCAGTGGGTTGAAGCAACCTGTGAAACAGCAAAGACCTGTAGTGTTTGCGGCAAAACAGAGGGAGAACCCTTGGGACACCAATGGGAAGAGGCAACCTGCGAGCATCCCCAGACCTGTATTGTATGCGGAGCCACGGTGGGAGAATGTGCTGATCATGTATGGCTTGAGGCAACCTGCCAAAGGCCAAAGAAATGTGCTGTGTGTGGGTTGAGAGAGGGCGAGACATTGCCCCATACATGGGTTGCAGCATCCTATGACAGTCCAAGGTATTGTTCTATGTGCGGTATGCTTGAGGGAACAGAACTTGAACCTGCATTTGAGAAGCGGGAGTATGAATTTAATGTGGAGAAGGGAACATCCTGGGATTACACAACAATATCTACCATAGATGATTCACCGGTTACAGGTACGGCTGAAATAATCGATTACAGAAAGTATTATTCAGACCTTGCTCACGAGGGAAGAGAAGGCTACGAGTGGCGTGAGGTTACCGTTGAGTATAAGCTTCCTACGGGCTGCAAGGTTATGTGGGGATATACAGACAAATACAGTGGTCTTGAGGAGTATGCCAAGACACATTATATAACATATGAAAACGGACAAAGAGAGCCTGTTATGGAAACAGAAGCCTATGAATATGAATGGGTTGATGAGGTCTGCGTTTCCCATGGAAATATGGCAGTCCAGGTTCCTGAGGATTATAAGGATCTTGTGTTCTATGTATGTAGCGCGGACTATGCGAATACTCACAGAATTGATCCCAATATAAAGTTTTTTGATATGAACTAAAGAGGAGAGAAGTTTTATTATGAAAAGTTACAAGGCAAACAGGGGAAAAGGAGAGAGCATAAGGATTGTACTTATTGCCGCCCTTATGATGATGGCTGTATTTCTTGTGCCGGCCATCCATTCATGGGCAAGTGAAGTACATGGAATAGGTACGGTGGTTTCGGATGGTTCGTTAAATGTAAGATCCGGTCCCGGCAAGGATTACGAATCAATCGGAAAGGTTGATTCAGGCGCTCTTGTTGACATAGTCGGAATGGATGAAAGCGAGGAATGGTATAAGATTTCATACATTGGGGAGACAGGCTACGTTTCAGCCTCATATATTGATTTTGAGCCTGCTGAGGAGATTGTAGAGGAGGACGAAGAGGAAGAGATAAAGTCTGCCGAAGGTGATAATGCCCTTGAGGAAGAAGAGGAAGAAGAAGCGCCTCAGAATTATAAACTGATATTCGGTCTTCTGGGAGCAATAGTAGTATTATTTATCATTATTCTGATTACCATTAAAAGTATTAAAAAAATGGATTCGGATGATGACGATGAAGATGATTATTCCGACGATGATGAGGAGGAATATGAAGAGGAAGAAGAATACGAAGAAGACGAGTACTCTGATGAAGAAGACGAATACGAAGAGGAGTATGAGGACGATGAATATGAAGAAGAGGACGACGATGCCTATGAATATCAGACAATTACCATTCGCCGACCGAAACAGTCAACGCTCGACAAACAGAAGAAGGATGATGATTATCTTATCGATATAGATCCAAGTTATTTCAAATAATTTTGACAACTAAGGAGGGCTTTCTTATGGGTAAAAGAAGAGTATTTGTGATTGTACTGGACAGCTACGGAATAGGCGCAGAACCTGACGCTGCAGCATTTGGGGATGTTGGCAGCAACACACTTAAGAGTATCAGCGCACATCCAGCTTATGACACGCCTGTCATGAAGGAAATGGGGTTATTCAATTGTGACGGAATAGACTATATGGAAGGTGTCAGCGACACCACAGGAGCATATGGAAGGTTACAGGAATCTTCTAACGGAAAAGATACAACAATAGGACATTGGGAGATAGCGGGAATCATTTCCAAGAGACCCCTTCCCACATATCCGGATGGATTTCCCAAGGAGGTTTTGGATGCATTCAGCAAGGCAACAGGCAGAGGAGTTCTTTGCAACAAACCTTATTCCGGAACAGAGGTAATCAAGGATTACGGTGAGGAGCATATTAAGACAGGTGACCTTATTGTATATACATCTGCTGACAGCGTATTTCAGATTGCAGCACATGAATCGGTAGTGCCGGTTGAGGAGCTCTATCGTTATTGCGAAATCGCCAGAGAGATTCTGAAGGGTGAGCATGGTGTGGGAAGAGTTATTGCCAGACCCTTTGAGGGTGAGTATCCCAATTTCGTCAGAACACCGAGAAGACATGACTTTTCACTTGTTCCGCCCCAGAATACCATGATGGATATCCTTAAGGAGAATGGATTTGACATATACGGTGTAGGAAAAATCTATGATATTTTTGCAGGAAAGAGCATAGAACATACACAGCGTATAGAGGACAATGTTGACGGAATGAACAAGACACTTGCTTTGCAGGATGAGGATTTTAACGGACTTTGCTTCGTTAATCTTGTTGATTTTGATATGAAGTATGGACACAGAAGAGATGTTGAAGGTTATGCCACGGCTGCAACTGTATTTGATAAGCAGCTTAAGGAGTTTATGGGCCGAATGAAGGACGATGACATTCTGATGATTACTGCAGATCATGGCTGTGACCCGGGATTTACAGGAACGGATCACACAAGAGAGTACGTTCCATTCCTGGCTTACGGCAAGGATATCAAGGCGGGAGTCAATCTTGGAACAAGAAAGTCATTTGCAGATATTGCAGCAACCATTCAGGAAATATTCGGTGTGGAATGCAGGACAGACGGCGAGAGCTTCTGGCAGCAGATAAAGAAATAAGGAGGCGCCTATGACAAGAGAAGAGCTTATTGAGGAAGCAAAAGCAGCCAGGGAAATGGCATATGCTCCCTATTCTCATTTCTTTGTGGGAGCTGCAATTGAAACTGTTGACGGAAAGATATACAGAGGCTGTAATATAGAAAATGCGGCTTACGGACCTTCAAACTGTGCGGAAAGAACAGCCATTTTTAAGGCAGTAAGCGAAGGAGACAAAAAATTTACCCAGATAGCCATAGTGGGCGGACCTGAAGGAGAGCCGATTTCGCAGTTTTGCGCACCCTGCGGAGTGTGCAGACAGGTTATGAGTGAATTCTGCGATGGGGAAACATTTTTAATTCATCTTAGTGATGGAAAAGAAAACAGAACCTACACATTGGCGGAAATTCTGCCGCTGGCATTTTCACTGTAGGTTTAGGGTAATCTATAAATAAAGGGTATAGCCAAAAGAGGGTTGAACTATGAGAATGTATGATGTAATCGCTAAGAAGCGAGACAGAAATGAACTTTCCACAGAAGAAATATATGATTTTGTAGCAGGATATGTTAAGGGTGACATTCCGGATTATCAGGCATCGGCGCTGTTGATGGCAATATATTTTAACGGAATGAATGACAGGGAGATTCTCGATCTTACTATGTCCATGGCAAATTCCGGAGATATGGTTGACCTTTCCCCTATTGAGGGTATCAAGGTTGACAAGCACAGCACAGGTGGTGTCGGTGATAAGACAACACTTATAGTTGCACCTATTGTTGCGGCAAATGGTGTAAAGGTTGCAAAGATGAGTGGAAGAGGACTTGGCCATACAGGCGGTACTGTTGATAAGCTTGAGTCAATTCCGGGATTCAGGACAGACCTTAACGAAGAGGAATTCTTTGATGTTGTAAGGCAGACGGGAATCAGTGTAATCGGACAGTCAGGCAACTTAACTCCGGCTGATAAGAAAATGTATGCACTTCGTGATGTAACAGCTACTGTTGAAAGCATTCCTCTTATTGCATCTTCTATTATGAGTAAGAAAATTGCGGCAGGTTCCGATTGCATCCTGCTGGATGTAAAGACCGGAAGCGGAGCATTTATGAAGACTGTAGATAAGTCTATTGCTCTTGCTGAGGAAATGGTTCGTCTTGGTGAAAATGCGGGTCGAAGAACCTGCGCACTCATTACAGACATGGATGTGCCGTTGGGCAATAACATCGGAAACAGCCTTGAGGTTATTGAGGCTGTCAATACCCTGAAGGGTAACGGACCTGAAGATCTTACACACGAAATCCTTTATCTGGCAGCAAATATGATGGAGCTTGCGGGACTTGGTAACGAGGAGGAGTGTCTTGAAAAGGCACGTAAGGTTATTGAGGACGGTTCTGCACTTAAGTGTCTTATTGAAATGGTAAGGGCCCAGGGCGGAGATGCTTCTGTTATTGAAGATACAGATAATTTTGTTAAAGCTAAATATTCATATGAGGTCAAAGCACCCCGTGGCGGATATATTGCAAATATGAATACGGAAGGCTGTGGTATCGCTTCTGTTATGCTGGGAGCAGGAAGAGAGACTCTGGACAGTCCGATAGATATGGCTGCCGGAATAATCATCAATAAGAAAACAGGTGATGAGGTTAAAGAAGGAGATTTGCTTGCAACACTCCTTGCTGATGATGAAGCACTCTTTGAGGCAGCAGCCGCTAAGTATCTTTCATCTGTTGAGATCAGCGATGAGAAGGTAGTGCGCAATCCGCTTCTTTACGCAAAGGTAAGCAAAGACGGAACAAAGCGTATGGCTTAATCCGAAATTATCGTGTACAAGGATAAGTAAAAAATGATTGCAAATAAGGGCAATTAAAATATCAGTAATAAAAGTAAGAAAAGGAAAATGAAATGGACAATCAGACAATAGCAGGTTATATCGACCACACATTGCTTAAAGCATTTGCTACTTGGGAGCAGATTGATGCTCTTTGTGAGGAGGCTGTGAAATACCACACCGCCAGTGTGTGTATTCCACCTAATTATATTAAAAGAGTAAAGGATAAGTATGGAGAAAAACTTCCGGTTGCTACAGTAATCGGATTTCCTCTCGGATATGAAACTACACCTGCCAAGGTTCAGGAAACAAAGACAGCTTTGGAGGACGGTGCAGATGAAATCGATATGGTAATCAATGTTTCAGATGTAAAGAATGGTGATTACAAAGCAGTTGAGGAAGAAATAGCTGCACTTAAGGAAGTTTGCGGAAATAAAATACTTAAGGTTATTATCGAAACATGTTATCTTACAGAGGAAGAAAAGATTGCAATGTGCAAGGCCGTTACAGCGGCAAAGGCTGATTACATCAAGACATCAACCGGTTTTGGAACAGCCGGTGCAACCCTTGAGGATGTTAAACTTATGAAGGCAAATATCGGACCTAATGTGAAGATAAAGGCAGCAGGCGGAATCAGAACAAAGGAAGATATGGTGGCTTACATAGAAGCCGGAGTCAGCAGGATCGGATGCAGTTCCACAAAGGTTCTGTTTGAGTAGTTTATTAAAATTTTATAGAAAATTAATTGAATCGGTGTTTACCCTGTGATAACTTGATGTAGACACAGATTGGAGCATGGAAATGTATAATGACATATTGAGCATCGGACCGGTAACAATTCACGGTTATGGTCTGATGATTGCAATCGGTGTGTTGGTTGCAATGATAGTAAGCGATAAGAGAGCAACAAAGAGAGGGTTGAACGGAGAACTGATATATGGGATGGTTATCTGGACGCTCGTTATAGGTTTCGGATGTGCAAAAATTCTTTATATCTTTACTGATTTGCAGAATTTCATTCAGAATCCCATAGAGTTTTTAAAATTCAGCGGATTTGTTGTGTTTGGAGGAATAATCGGCGGAACGCTTACTATATGCGGATATTGCAAGCTTCATAAGGTTAGTATGATTGATTATCTTGATGTTGCAGTTCCCGGTGTGGCACTTGCTCAGGGATTCGGTAGAATCGGTTGTTTGCTAGCAGGATGCTGTTACGGCAGACCGACTGAAAGCGCTATAGGTATTACATTTACCCATTCGGATTTCGCTCCCAATGGTATCAAATTGCTTCCTACGCAGATAATGATGTCTATTGGAGATTTTATTATTGCATTGATTTTGTTTATTGCATGTGGATACCTTGAAAAAAAGATTATGAAGCAGAAGGGGTTGGATACTATTCCTTCGTCAACAGGTGGAAGGCTGACACTCATTTATCTTGGACTGTACAGCTTTGGAAGATTCTTTATGGAGTTCTTCAGAAATGATTATCGAGGAAATATCGGTATTCTTTCCACATCTCAGTTCATCGGAGTGTTGATGTTTGTTGCCGTATGTGTAGCATATTTTATTGTTTTTGGATTGAAGGGAAAAACTACAAAAGAGGTAGTTTTGGAGCCGGAAGAACCTGAAACAGAAAAAGTGTCGGAGGAATAAACAATGTCTATGTGTGATACATGCGCAAATTACGCATATGATGAAGACTACGAATATTATGTCTGCGATGTCAATCTTGATGAAGATGATATGCAGAGATTCTTGAGTAACAATACCAATATGTGTCCATATTATCAGAATGACGATGAGTACCAGGTTGTAAAACACCAGGCATTCTAGTGGGGAAAGTATGAACAAGCAGGAATTTATTACCGGACTGAGACAGAATCTTGCAGGGATGGAAGATTATGAATTTGTTAATGATACGGTGAATTACTACGAAGACTATATCGAGACCAGGGTACGCAAGGGAGAACAGGAATCTGTTATTCTTGCTGAACTGGGGGAACCGAGATTGATTGCAAAGTCGATTAAGATGAGCAAAAGTGAAGTCACACAATCCCGAGAAACCGAGCCGGAGGTGCAACCTAACAATGGTGATTGGAGTCAGAAATTGGTAAAAGGTGCAGAGAAACTGTCGTTTCTTCCTGTATGGGCAAGAAAACTTGTGGTAGGTGCCGGATTTGCATTGGTTCTTGTTCTTGCATTTATGTTGTTACAGTGGCTGTTCCCGGTTATTGTTGTTGGCGGTGTGGCATATCTTTTTTACAAGTTTTTTAAAGATAATTTCGGTAAGTAGATATAAGGTATTGACATTTATTGCAGATGTGGTAACATAAACACGTTGTCAAAAATGTGCGTTTAGCTCAGCTGGATAGAGCGTTTGGCTACGGACCAAAAGGTCGGGGGTTCGAATCCTCTAACGCACGTACAAAAAAACGTCCACCGGACGTTTTTTTTAGTGCGTTCACGAGGATTCCCTCTAACGCACGCTAACCCTTGGGACCCGGAAACCTTGATTTTACAAGGCTTCCGAGTTTTTTTTATGCCTTAAATAGTGCCGAAAACTTGTGACACATTGTGACACTTTATAAATTGATGGCATCAAGGTACTCATCTACGTTGTCACAAGGCTTGGTATTGTTGCTTTGAAGCCTAGTGTGTTTAGTCCTGTGCACCAATATGGTGACAAGCTTTTTCAAGATGTTGCTTGAAGTTGTTTTAATAATCCGTAATACTGGAATCATCTCTGTGGGGAAAAATAAAATTGAAAGGGGCAGATTTGATATGGTTGAATTTGGTGAGCAACTAAGAAGAGCAAGAGAAGAAAAAGGGATGACCCAACAGTCTCTTGCTGAAAAACTATATGTAACAAGACAGACAGTTTCAAGATGGGAATGTGGTGATAGATATCCTGATTTACTTACTACAAAAAAGATATCGCAAATCTTAGAAGTGAGTCTGGATGACTTGTTATCTGAAAAGGAAATGAAAAATGTAGTTGAAAGAACCCCTGTGATTGAAAAAAAGTGTGTGAACAATATAATGATAACGCTTTATGCATTTATTGTGATTTCATTTTTGGTTACTGTTCTTGATTTTATTATTCGATTTCCACAGATGGATGCAATAGATTATGGAGATGCCCGAGCTGTTATCATAAATATATTAAGCTTAGTAATTTCAATAGTATTTTTCACATATGGGTTAATTCATGCTATATGTGGAACATTGTCACCTAAAAGAATGGGAATTGTAATAATAGCCTATTTTGGATCAATGTGTATTGTTTGGTCAGATAACCTGAGAGTGTATGACCTTTGGCAACTTATAATAGTATGCATTTTAATACTGCTTCCTAATTTGCTAGGAGCCATAGCTTCTTTTTTTTATTTTGTACGAGGAAATAATAATAAGATATTTCCTTGTATGATATATATTGCTTCAGCGTGGGCTATGTTCCGACTTATTTATACAAATTGTCAGCTGATAGTACACATGCGTCAGTATTTATCAATGGATACAACAATTAGATTGGTATTAAAGTTGGCTATATATGGATTAATTATTTACCAGACATATACGCTTTGGAAAAAGCGTAGAAGTGCAATTGAAATTGGAAACTATAATGAGTAAATGAATTGGTTATTTAAAGCCTACCTGTACTAAAACACAGAGGGAGATGTTGGATTACTCTTATATTGATATTGGTGCATATCATCTATACAAAAAAAGAAATACTGCTTTGTCATATGAGAAAAATGCATTTACTAAATAGGACTGCCAATATGAAAGATGATGGGCATACATTACAAGATGATACAATTTGACAATATGCTATTCAAAGCATATAATTAAATCACAAAGGGTCACCGGAAGACGGCTAGCCCATATAAGTTAAAGTAAATCGTAAATTCGATCGTCGTTCAATCTTGTCAGGGACTAACGGCGGTCGTTTTTACGTGAAGAAATGTATCTTCCCACTGCAACTCCGGCAGTGAAGATTGTTATAGCAGATGCAATAGCACCTATAATCTCGACTACTATCATAATTGCAGAGCCCTCCTTTCTTAAGATTCCCGAGAGGGTTTCTATGTAATCAGAGGGTCGCAGTCCCTCTGTTAGAGGGCCAGCCGCCTATTCCGTTTTGGTGACACCTTTGCTTGAAATTATTATACGTCATTGCTAATCTGAGCTAACCTGATGATAGTGAAAATAGTGTAAAAATAGTGTAATTTTAATGGACTAAACGCATCCTTTTGGATATATTAATATTTGAAAGGATGTGCTTTTTTATGATTAAAGTGACATTATCAAATGAAATTCTAAAATATATTACTGAGATTGATAAAAATAGATATAATGTATCATCTGTAAAACTTTCAAAAACTGTTGCAAATAAATTGCGTAAGAATTCAAAGAAAAAAAGTTCATATGCTTCTAATAAAATAGAAGGTAACCCATTGTCGGAAAAGCAAGTAGATGAAGTAATAGAAAGCGATGATAGGAAGCATTTTTTGAAACCGGAACAAGAAGTAAGAAACTATTTCCTTGCTCTTAATTTTTTGGAAGAAAAAAGTTAATCGTAAAGAATCTTTTTCAAAGGAATTAATTCTTGATGTACAAAAACTGGTAGAAAAAGGTGCGTCAAAAGAAAAAATAGGTTTTAGAGGGCCAATGCCGCCAGGAGTATTGTTTGCATTGTATGATTCCAAAACCGGTAATCCGGATTATATTCCACCGGAACATATTGATGTACCTGGCTTAATAGATGAATTGGTTAACTATGTAAATACAACAGATGATCATCCTTTGATTGTAGCAGCAGTTGTACATTATCAGTTGGTTACAATTCATCCGTTTGAAGATGGAAATGGAAGAACTGCAAGATTGTTATCAGGATATATTCTGGATTTGAATGGATATGGCTTTAAGGGAATTGGATCACTTGAAGAATACTTCGCTTATGATATTGATGAATATTATGAGTCGATTCAGATGGGATTACCTGCGTTGTATTATTCGGGACGTGAAAATCCACCTCATCCAGAGATTTGGATAAATTACTTATACAGTACCAATTACAGAGGTGATTTGATAACTAATGAAAGTTCAGAATAATGCAAACTATATGGGTGGTGATTCGCATAAGGCCACGAATACAGGCACTAAGAATGCGGATGCTACAAATAGACATTCAATAAACGGAAGCGCTTTAAATGGCATAATAGATCCTATTGCGGCGAAGCGAGAGTCGGCAAAGAAAGAGGCCATGAAGATAGTGGGCGATGTATTTGCAAACACACAGAAGGTCGATAACGATTTGCAGGCGAGGGCTGAGCATGTCAAATCTCTGCACAAGGACCTGGGAGAAGCTAATAGAGCCATAAAGGATATAGAGGATGACAGGGCGGCACTTCGTGATTCCTTTGGTGTAAAAGAGGATAGTGAGGAAGAACAAAACCTTAAGCTTTTGGAAAAGGAAGCAAAATCTAGGATGCCGGGCTCTAAGGTAACTTTGACGTTTGAGGAAACGAAAAAGATTAATGAGATAAAGGCGAATGGCTTATCTGAATATCAGGAAAGATCTCTTGATATGCTAAATTCTGAGACTCCGTATGTTGTAACAGCAAATGAGGCGGAGCGAGATATAAAAATCGAAAACCAAATCATATCTGCGACAGAGCTTGAAAGGTTGAAGTCACATCCTATGGTGGATGCAAAGAACCAGGCCGAAGCAATAATGGATGAAGCTTCTAAAGAAATCGTAGGAATGCTGATGGATGAAGCTAAAGATCATGTCGATGGCGAGATGGAGAAGGCTGAAGAAAAGGCTAAGGCCAAGAAGGAGAAAGCAGAGGAGCTTCAGGAGCGAATCGATGCTGCTAAGGAGAAGAAGCACGAGGAAGAAGAGCTTACAGAAAACATTTTGGAAGGTGCGGCAGAGGTTTCGGCAAACGCTACAGACATGAATGCAGCCAAGCAGGAAATAAACGATATGATGAGTAAGATGAAGCTTCTAGAAGAGGACATAAAGGGCGCTGCAGTAGATAAATCAATATAAAAATGGGAGTGGATTACAGACTCTAAGATAAATAATTAAGACTTAAATGTCGATATATATGGTAGCAATGGAAGGCGTATTGTTTCAATGGATTGAGCATTTGTTGAAGGATACGTCTTTTTGTTGAGAAAGTGGAAAGAGTCTGAATAGATGAAGAAGAGAGCAAATTCTG
>JAZUDO010000015.1:0-8531 GCA_045639685.1 Lachnospiraceae bacterium | reverse complement strand
GAGGGAACGGTCTTTGCGTATGACGAATTTACTGATATGGAATATATTTTACCAATGGAGGGGAGATATCCGGAGCATGATAACGAGGTGATGATCTCTTTCAGAAGAAGCAGAGACTATGATTTAAATATCGGTGATACGATAGTTATCAATCGAAAAGGCGTGAAGATAAGCTACATCATTACGGGAATTGTCGGCACCATGTCCAATAATCAGATGAATCTCTATATGACAATTGATGGCTATAAGAGGGCAAACGGAAGCGCCCTGCCGGACGGTATTGAGATTTATCTTGAGAATGGAGCAGACAGAGCAGAGTTTGAACAGAAGCTTAGCATGGTTTACGGTCAGAGTGCGGATGCAGCCATGTTCGGAGAAAATACAGGGGATACATTGGAAGAGCGGATAAAGGCAGTGGCTGCCGAAAAAATTGCTACACTCATTTCAACGTATGGAGTTACGAGCGTAGATTACGCAATAAGAGTGGGTGACCGGCTTATTACCGGTAACAGCAGGCAGTTTGTCATGAAGGATATTCAGTCATATCATGATCTTGTTAAATCTCAGCTGGACCCGATAGCAAATATCACGAGAATGTTCACGGGAATAGGAGCAGTGGCTATAGGTATTGTTGTTGCTGTTATTCTGGGAATTATTGCCTCTTCAAATGTTAAGAAGAGAAGGAAAGACTTAGGGATAATGAAGAGTCTTGGTTATTCATCAAAGGATTTGATGAAGCAGGTGGCAATCAGTATTATGCCGATTACGATTATATCGGTAATATTAGCATCATTTGCAGCAATTGCAATAAATAAGATATTCTGGTTTGCGGCTTTTGGAGTTCCAATGAAAACAAATATTCCGGTTTTGATTCTTACCGATTTGGTACTTATCGCTTTTACTTTCCTAATGACCTATATAGGTGCAGGTAAGATTAAGAAGATATCGGTAAATGAACTGATGACAGAATAGAAATTGTATAGTGCAAAGCATATAGAATAGTTGGCGGAGGCCGGTGCACTTATTTCATGGTGCACTGGTATCTTCGCAGAAAGACAGGATTAGTTATGAAGAATAAAATAAAAAATATAATAGTATTCACAATGATGACCGCTGTCGTGAGTGGAGGCATCTTAGCTGTATGTTCGGGAAAAGCATACGCAGATTCATCCATTAGTAAGGCAAATATTGGACAGATAATGGATGATGCTGAAACAAACGCCTGTAGCAGCGTATCATTAAATGAATTGCCGGAAGAGAAGATTTACTGCGTAGGTTCTGTAAGCAAAGTATACGTAACCGCGGCTGTTATGCAGCTTGTAGATAAGGGTCTTGTAGAGCTTGATGAACCGGTTACAACCTACATCCCTGATTTTACGATGGCAGATGAAAGGTATAAGGATATCACAGTCAGAATGCTGATGAATCATACAGCCGGTATCATGGGTACATCAATGAAAAATATGTTTTTGTATGATGATAATTACAGGGACAGAGATTACCTTCTTCGGAGTCTGGCTTGTCAACACCTGGCACATGCTCCGGGTGAATATGCGGCATATTGTAATGACGGTTTTGACCTTCTTGAACTTATTGTGGAAAATGTGACGGGAACGGAATATACGGAATACGTAGAGAAAAATATTGCAGCGCCTGTGGGTGCAACGCATACAGGTTCAGCGCTTACCCTTTTTGAAAATGAACGAAATGTTCCGATTACTTTTGCAGGTAATGTACCTTACGATTACGATTACAGTATGACAATAGGTTCCGGTGGTATCTATGCTATAGCATCAGATGTTGCGAACTTTGGCAGTGCATTCTTTACCGGAAACGATGCGCTTTTGTCGGAAAAATCAAAGGCCGGCATGGCAACAAGGTGGAACGATGAAGGCGAGAATACCGACATATATAAGGATGCTAAGGGTCTCGGCTGGGATTATGTTGAAAAACTTGATTATGAAGCGAAGGGGGTAACAGTACTTGGCAAAGGCGGAGATGTAACTAACCAGCACGCATTTCTTTTAGTAGCTCCGGATGAGGAAGTATCCGTAGCGGTGTTATCTGCCGGTGGAAGCTCGAACTGTAATGAGCTGATTGCAGAGGCACTTCTTGATGTTGCTTTGGAAGAAAAGGGGATTACCGTAAGTCACGAAAAAGATGAGACATATGACTTTACGGATGAAGTACCGGCGAAATATCGTGAGCATGAAGGCTTTTATGTTTTAAACACTTTTTCGGGTCCTACTTATGTTTATATATCCTTTGATGACAGTATGATGCATGTGAAACATTATAATTTTGCGGCAGAGGAGACGGAGGATTACCGCTTTACTACAGATGGCAGCTTTGTACGTGTGGATGAAAACGGAGTGCCTACGGTTGATTGTCAAATTGGAAGATTTGAAGCAAATGAGAATGGAGTGTATATTACTGTTGAAATGAATAAGCAGGATCCGGGACTTGGCTCTGAAATTTATTACCAATATGCTGCTGAGCGCATCAATCCCAATCCTGTAAGCAACGAAGCCATAGCCTCATGGCTGGAGATATGTGGAAGAGATATGGTAATCTGCAATGAGAGATACTCTTCTACGGAATATGACAGTCCTTTTGCAAATGTATATATGTTTGATGAATTTCCGGGTTATTTATATGCAGTTACAGGGAAGGGGGGGAGACCTCTTCAAATTATTGATGCGACGAATGCGGTAGCATTTACAACCATGCCTTCCTCCTCAAACCGTGATCTTATCGATACTAAACTTACTTCGAATAAATTGTCTGACGCAACTTCAATTACAGAACTTTCTTTGACGTCAGGGTTAAATTACAGATTTGTAGATGAGCTTCCTACATTTACGGGAGATATTACAGAGATTAATCTTCGAAGCGACGAACCGCAGTGGTATGTAATCGGAGGAGACGTGGCAGGAACAACTATTACAGCGGATTGTCCTCGTAATGCAGTTATCTATGTCTATAATAAGTATCATGAGGTTGTATATTCAACCCATATGCTTAATGCGGACGGCCTCATTCCGCTTCCTTCCGAGGGGTATATCATGTTCGCGGGTGAAGACGGCGGAGAAATCTGTATTCATTAAGAAATCGGCGTAGAAAAGATAAAAAGTAAGGCGACCTTTGCAGAGGTATTATGGCATATCATAGGAAGATATCGGCAAATAGAACTATTTTGCGTCAGAAGCGTGTGGTATAATGAAAAACAAAAATGGTTTCGGCCAAACAGATTTATTTAAAAAATTACAACTTATGGATAGTGGATAATGAATATGTTAAAGATTTTGATTGTTGAAGATGATGTGTCATTAGGTGGAGGCGTATCGATGGCACTTAAGACACCTGAGATAGATGTTGTTTGGTGTCAGAATATTTCGGATGCCAGATTAAGAATGGCAAAAGAACAATTCTCTTTGTTTGTACTTGATATCAATCTTCCGGACGGAAACGGAATAGACTTTATGAAGGAGATTAAGAGTAAGTCAAATACGCCGGTTATTATTCTTTCAGCAAATGATATGGAACTTGATATAGTAAATGGACTTGAGACAGGCGCAGATGATTATATTACCAAACCGTTTTCACTTGCTGTTTTAAGAGCACGAGTTAATACTCAGCTTCGAAGAGGGAATGCCTCAAATGATTCAGTGTTCACTGCAAACCGCTATTCTTTTGATTTTACAAAAATGATTTTTAAGGTAGACGAGAAGTGTGTGGAGCTTAGTAAAACCGAACAGAAGCTTTTGAAGATTCTTATCGACAATAGCCCGAATACAGTTAAAAGGGATACTCTAATGGACAGAATCTGGACGGATGGGGCAGAGTATGTTGACGAGAATGCGCTTTCGGTTACTGTAAAACGTTTGCGTGACAAGCTTGCTGCACATGAGTGCATAAAAACTGTGTACGGGATTGGGTATGTGTGGAAATGAGTAATGTGACACCAAAAGGAATGCAGCAGCCGATTATCTTGATAATTGTGGCAATTGTAGTTATATTGTTGGCTGTTGCTATAATTATTATAAATGTTTATCGTACAAATAAAACGATGAATACGATAGAGACGATGTTAAGTAAGGCGCAAAACGCAGAATTTTCCGAGACGGATTTTGACGAAAGCAGACTTTCAAAGCTGGAGACCATGTTTTCACACTATCTTTCTTCATCGGCGACTTCTTCGAGAAACATTGAGACAGAAAAGAAAAAGATTGAGACTTTGATTGCGGATATTTCCCATCAGACAAAAACACCGATTGCAAATCTTTTGCTTTATACAGAGCTTCTGTCTGAAGAAAATTTGACTGAGGATGCAAGGGCAAAAGTTGATGTCATTCACAATCAGACAGAGCGCTTAAGATTTTTGATTGATTCGCTCGTAAAGCTATCGCGCCTGGAAAATGGAATACTGTCCCTGCATCCTAAATTAGAACAGGTTCAGACTATGCTTTCTACTGTTTATGAGCAGTATGAAAGAAAGGCGTTTGATAAGGGATTAAAGCTTTCTATTGAACCCACAAAGCTATCAGCCTTCTTTGACTTAAAATGGACAACAGAGGCTCTTTGTAATCTGGTGGATAACGCCATAAAGTACACAGATCAGGGTGAGATTAGGCTATCGGTTATCAGCTATGAGTTTTTCACAAGGATTGATATAAAAGATACCGGTAAAGGAATTTCGGAAGAGGAACAGGCAAAGATATTTTCGCGTTTTTACAGAAGCCGGAGCGTAAATGAAAGCGAAGGTGTTGGTATAGGACTTTTTCTTGCAAGACAGATTCTTTTTGAGGAAGGTGGATATATTAAGGTGAGTTCAAAAGTAGGAGAAGGTTCTACTTTTAGCATGTTTATACCTAATGAAGAGAAAAAATAGAGAATAATCTTGTTAAGAGAATAATAAGAGTAAGTAACAAATAGAAAAAATATAGAAATATAGCAATTATGTCAGAATTGTAAGAATCTTTTTGGCATAAGAAAGAATGTGGAAAGATTGATTTGGGATAATCTGAATGTAACACGGAGAGATACTGTTACATTCAGATTAATTTTTGGAGGTAGATATAATGTCTATATTAGAAACAAAAGGACTCAAAAAAATTTATGGTGCCGGCGAGAATCAGGTTCATGCGCTTGCCGGTATTGATATTTCTATAGAGAAGGGCGAATTCATTGCAATTGTCGGAACATCCGGAAGCGGAAAATCCACATTGCTTCATATGCTTGGTGGACTTGATCGTCCATCGTCAGGTAAGGTTATGGTTGACGGCCAGGATATTTTTGCTTTGAAGGATGAGGCACTTACAATATTTAGAAGAAGAAAGATTGGATTTGTATTCCAAAGCTTCAATCTTGTTCCGGTTCTTAATGTATACGAAAACATTGTTTTACCTATTCAGCTTGATGGTGGCGAAATAGATGATGAGTATATTGATACAATAGTAAAAATTCTTGGTATTGATAATCGTTTGGATTCACTTCCGAATCAGCTTTCAGGTGGTCAGCAACAAAGAGTCGCTATTGCAAGATCTCTGGCTTCTGCACCTGCAATCATTCTTGCGGACGAGCCTACAGGAAATCTGGATAGCAAAACAAGTCAGGATGTATTAAGTCTTCTTAAAGTTACCAGCAGGAAATTTTCTCAGACTATAGTTATGATTACACATAATGAGGAAATCGCGCAGATGGCAGACAGAATCATCAGAATCGAAGATGGCCATATTGTTAATAAGGCATCGGAGGTGTAAGGATGAAGGTTAAGAATAGAAAATGTATAAGAAAACTTAGTTACAAGACTATGATGGCATCTAAAAAAAGAAATATCATTGCCATTATTGCTATAGCCTTGACAACCCTTATGTTTACTGCGCTATTTACCGTTGCTTTTTCCTTAAATACCAGCTATCAAAATTATCTGTTTCGTCAGCTGGGCGGGTATGCGCACGGATGCTTTAAAGAAGTTAATGAAGAAGACATTAAAAAGATTATGGGCCATAGAATGATAAAAGAAATCGGTGCTCGTACAATTATCGGACTTGTCGACGAGGCTCCCTTTAACAAAGAAGGGGCAGAAGTTAGTTTCATGGATGCAAACTGCTCAAAATGGAGCTATGCGCTTCCTATAGAAGGAAATATGCCGGTTAAAGAAGATGAAATATCTATGGATCGTAGAGCTCTTGAGTTACTCGGAGCAGAGGGGAAAATCGGAGAAAAAATTACTCTTACTTATAAGCTTTATGGATTGAGCGGCGAAGGGCCTGAAATCACGGATACATTTATCCTTGCCGGTATATTGGAATATGATGCACTTATTCCTGTTCATTATATCAATGTATCAAAAGAGTATGTGGATGAGAAACAAATTTTGACAATAGAGTCCGGTATTGATGATTTTCAAACTGACCTAAATGTTATGCTTTCGAATTCCTTAAATATAGAGGAGAAACTTGAAAGCGTTTGCTATGATCTGGGAATGGACGATACAAAAATCGGGGTAAGCTGGGCATATACGGGAAGCAATCTTTCTTTAGAAGCTGGAGAGGTTGTAGCCATTGTGGCATTTCTTATATTAGTTATTTTTACCGGATATCTTGTAATTTATAACATCTTCCAGATTTCTGTAACAGGAGATATTCGTTTCTATGGATTGTTAAAAACGATTGGTGTTACTCCTAAGCAGCTTAAAAGAATAATTAGAAATCAGGCGCTTATGCTTTGTGTACCCGGTATTCCTATGGGATTTTTAGCAGGTTATGGCGTGGGTGCGATTATCCTTCCTATTGTGATGGAGTCAACTCTTTTCGGGGGATCTGTTTCAAAGCTTTCTACTTCACCGGCAATTTTTTTTGCAGCAGTAATTTTTTCACTGGTAACAGTACTTATTTCCTGCAACAGGCCCGGTAAGATAGCTGCAAAAATATCGCCTGTTGAGGCCTCAAAGTTCACTGATACTGTGAAGAAGACCACTAAAAAGAGTAGAAGCATAAATAGTTTTAAGATGGCTTTATCTAATCTTGGCAGAAACAGAAAGAAGACTGTGATTGTAATTATTTCCCTTTCGCTTTCGGTAGTTTTGTTAAATATCTTATTAGCTTTTGTAAATGGCTTTGATGAAGAAAAATATATTGATAACAACAGACCGTGTGATTTTATCGTTAGTAGCGCAGATTATTTTAGATATGATGAAGCTAGTGAATATGTTTCAGAAGATTTGATTGAAGATATTAATGAAAATGTTAATTCTAGTATCATAGGATGTGCATACACTACAAATTGCTATGTCAAGGCTTGGATGCAGGAGGCGGGATGGATTGACAATGCAGAAGCTTGGGGACATGAAAAAACTTTGGAAGAGGTTGCAGCGCAAGATAGAAGAGATGGCCTGGTAAAAGATTGGTCCCAGATAGAAGGCTTTAATGCGAATCTTATTGATAAGCTTACTTTGATAGAGGGTAGTTTGGAACCTTTGAAGGAAGCCGGCGGAAAATATATTGCAATTGAAATGCCGGAAGGAGTTGATGCTGAAAATATTCCAAGAGAGTATTATCCTGAAATAGGTGAAAAAATCACTGTGGAGTACGATGGGGGATATAGCTTTATTGACACTCGTACAGGTGAAGATGCTGATGATACTACGCCTGATGAATATATCCGGTCTGTACCCATGGGAGTAAAAGAGACTGATTATATCGTATGTGCTTATGTGAGTGTTCCTTATGAAATGGGACATAGATATACCGTATTCGGTTACCAAATGGTTATTAACAGTGATACTTTTATAGCGGATTCTGTATCAGATGTAATTCCTTTGTTTATTGCAATTGATACAGATAATGCAGAAGATGAAACTTTAACTGAAGCATATCTGTCAAAGCTTACATCAGGTAATTCTAATTCTGTTGTATATGAAAGCAAGGAAACAATGCGAGCGGAGTTTGAGCAATTTAAGAATATGTTTTTGATGGTTGGCGGTGTTCTTTGTGCCATAATCGCTCTGGTAGGAATACTTAATTTCTTTAATGTGCTCATGACTGAAATCATGTCAAGGGCAAAAGAATTTGCAGTTTTGCAGGCTATAGGAATGTCCGGAAAACAGCTTAAGCAGATGCTTATTACAGAAGGATTATTGTATGCCGGAGCTAGTGCCTTGTTCGCGCTTGTTCTTTCTCTTATCATGAATCCGCTTGAAATAGCAGCTATTAACTCAATATTCTGGTTTTGCACGGCGAAATTCACGATAATGCCTGCTATTTTCGCCTTCCCTGTATTTGTAGTTATAGCTATTGGAGTTTCGATTATTTTGTATAATAAGATGCAGAAAGAAAGCATTGTTGAAAGAATAAGAGAGATTAGTTGCTAGTACAACGATTTCTAAATAACTATAGGTTTTTAAGAAAATCACTTAAAAACCTATGAAATGGGCAATGCTTCGCAATTAAAATTGCCCATTTCTGCGGCTATTTATACTTTATTTCACGAAACCCGCAGTAAATGCGTGTTTCTGTAATATAATTCTT
>JAZUDO010000014.1:0-96167 GCA_045639685.1 Lachnospiraceae bacterium | reverse complement strand
CCAAGGTCACGACCAATAGCTGTAGCACCAACAAGAACGATATCTGGCTTATATTCGTTAATTACTGAAGCCAAAGCATGTGCATAAGGCTCAGTTCTGTATTCCTTAAGTTCAGGATCATCTACAACGATAACTCTGTCTGCACCATACTCAGCTAAAGTAGATGTAAGATTCTTAACATCAGAACCAATTAATACTGCTGTAACCTGGGTATCCAAAGGCTGTGTAAGTTCCTTCGCTTTGCGAAGAAGTTCAAGAGCGATTCCGCTAATCTCATTATCAACCTGCTGAGCGAAGACAAATACTCCTTTATATTCTTCTAAATTCATCTTATAGTCCTCCTAAGTGCTTTTCTTTCATCTTTCCAACGATGTATGCAACTGCATCTTCAGGTGAATCAGGAGTAACCTTTTCTCCAGCACCCTTACGTACCTTATCTGATGCCTTAGCGATCTTTGTAGGAGAACCTGCAAGACCTAAATTGCAATCTTCAACGTCCTTAAGATCAGCTCTTCCCCAAGTTGTGATCTCTGCTGCACATGCATCAAAGATTCCGCCCGGTGTCATGTAACGAGGATCGTTCAACTCAGAAAGCGCTGTAATAAGGCAAGGCATCTGAGCTTCAACCATATGGAATCTGTCGTCATACTGACGCTTTACTGTTACTGTTTTTGCTGCTTCATTAACGCTGATTTCCTGTGCATATGAAATTACAGGAATGTTAAGGTGCTCAGCGATCTGAGGACCAACCTGAGCTGTATCACCATCGATAGCCTGACGGCCTGTGATGATAAGATCATACTCAAGATTTCTGATTGCACCTGCAATTGTTGTAGATGTAGCCCATGTATCAGCTCCACCAAGTACTCTGTCTGTTACAAGTACGCCCTTGTCTGCGCCCATAGCCATAGCCTCACGTAATACGTCAGTAGCCTTGGGAAGACCCATTGTCAATACTGTAACTTCTGCGCCATACTGATCCTTTAATCTTAAAGCAGCTTCAAGACCTGCCTTATCATCAGGATTCATGATTGCGAGCATGGCACCTCTATCAAGTGTTCCGTCCGGATTGAACTTAACACCGCCCTTTGTATCAGGAACTTGCTTTATACAAACGATGATTTTCACTTTAATTTCCTCCTACTTTAATAAGTTAGCAGAGATAACCATACGCTGAACTTCACTTGTTCCTTCGTAAATCTCTGTAATCTTAGCATCACGCATCATACGCTCTACATCGTACTCCTTGATGTATCCGTAACCACCGTGAAGCTGAACTGCCTTAGTTGTAACTTCCATAGCAACCTCAGCTGCATATAACTTAGCCTGAGCAGCCTCAACTGAGTAAGAAATCTTAGGATTTGTTCTGTACTCATCCTTCTTAAGTGCTGCCTTGTATACGAGGAGTCTTGCAGCCTCAACCTTTGTAGCCATATCAGCTAACTGGAACTGAGTATTCTGGAACTGGCCGATAGCCTTACCAAACTGCTTTCTCTCTTTTACATAGTTGATTGTTGTCTCAAGAGCGCCTGCTGCAATACCAAGAGCCTGAGCAGCGATACCGATACGACCACCGTCAAGTGTGTGCATTGCAATGTTGAAGCCCTTACCCTGCTGTCCAAGGAGATTCTCCTTAGGAATGCGGCAATCCTGGAAAATGAGTTCGTATGTAGATGAACCACAGATACCCATCTTGTTTTCCTTTGTACCGAATGTAAATCCGGGTGTACCCTTTTCAACGATAAATGCGCTGATTTCCTTAAGCATCTTGCCACGCTTCTCAACCTTGCCTGTTACAGCGAAGATAACGTAAACATCTGCTTCCTTACCATTTGTGATGAAGCACTTAGATCCGTTAAGAACCCACTCATCACCGTCAAGAACAGCCTTTGTCTGCTGACCCTGAGCGTCTGTACCTGCACCCGGCTCTGTAAGACCGAAAGCACCAAGCTTCTCGCCCTTAGCAAGGGGTACTACATATTTCTGCTTCTGCTCTTCTGTACCGAATGTAAGAATAGGATCGATGCAAAGAGATGTATGAGCTGATACGATAACACCAGTTGTACCACATACCTTTGAAAGCTCCTCAACACACATAGCGTATGTAAGGATATCACAACCCTGTCCGCCGTACTCCTTTGGTACAGGAATACCCATGAAGCCATATTTAGCCATCTTGTCTACAGTTTCTCTTGGAAATCTGTGCTGCTCATCAATTTCCTGAGCAAGTGGCTTAACTTCGTTCTCAGAAAAATCCTTGAACAGCTGTCTAGCCATTTCATGTTGTTTACTTAATGTAAAATCCATGATTTTTAATCCTCCGTTATAATATTTTTATAGTTACTGAGCATCTGTAGCTGTCTTTGTACGATCAGCATTGTAGATGTAGAAGCCCTTACCTGACTTGCAGCCAAGGTTACCGCCACGTACCATCTTTCTGATAAGTGGACATGCACGATACTTAGAATCACCTGTCTCCTTGTAAAGAACATCCATAATAGCAAGGCAGATATCAAGACCGATATAATCACCCAGTTCAAGAGGTCCCATCGGATGGTTAGCGCCAAGCTTCATGGCATTGTCGATACCTTCGATATCAGAAACACCTTCCATTTTGATGAATGCTGCTTCATTGATCATAGGAATAAGGATACGGTTTACAACGAAACCTGCTGCCTCATTTACCTGAACAGCTGTCTTACCGATTTCTGCAGAAATCTTCTTAATTGTTTCAACTGTCTCTGCAGGTGTGTTAACACCGGCGATAACTTCGATAAGTTTCATACGATCTGCAGGATTGAAGAAATGCATACCTACTACAGGTCTGTTAACGCCCTTACCGATTTCTGTAATTGAAAGTGATGATGTATTTGAAGAGAATACACAATCAGCCTTGCAGATCTTATCCAATTCCTGGAATGTTGTCTGCTTAACTGTCATGTCTTCAAATGCTGCTTCTACGATAAGATCGCAGTCAGCACAAAGATTCTCTTTTAAACCGGGTGTAATCTTGTTAACGATTGCATCAACGGCTTCCTGTGTTAATTTTCCTTTTTCTACAAGCTTAGCATAGCCTTTAACGATTTTATCCTTACCGCCTTCAGCCCACTCCTGCTTGATATCGCAAAGAGCTACTTCGTAGCCTTCTGTCTGAGCAAATGCTTTAGCAATGCCCTGTCCCATGGTACCTGCGCCAATAACGCCTACTTTCATGATGAACCTCCTTAAAATTTTTCACTAAATATTATCTTGGTATCGCATAGATGTGCGAATATTAACAGTTCTTGAAAGGAACAACCTTAAGCTTCTTTTCTTTGTCTTTCTCAAGGAAGTTGCCCATACCTGCCTTCTGATCTTCTGTTTCGAAGCAGTCACCGAATAATTTCTCTTCGATAACGATTGCCTGATCCATATCAACCTGAAGACCTTCGTTAATAGCCTTCTTGCAGTTTCTTACTGCAATAGGAGCCTGCATTGCAATGCCTGCTGCCATTTTATTTGCTGCTGCCATAAGTGCATCCTTTGCGCTTACAACAACTTCGCCTGCCTCATTAAGTTCTGCTGATACAACCTGGTTAACAAGACCGATTCTGTATGCCTCTGCAGCCTTAATGTTACGTGCTGTATAAATCATCTGCTTAGCCATGCCTGCGCCTACAAGACGAGCAAGTCTCTGTGTTCCGCCAAAGCCGGGGGTGATTCCGAGACCAACCTCAGGCTGACCGAATACTGCGTTGTCAGAACAAATTCTGATATCACAGCTCATTGAAATCTCACATCCGCCGCCGAGAGCAAATCCGTTAACTGCTGCAATAACAGGAATCGGGAATGTCTCAAGTTTACGGAATACGTCATTTCCCTTCTTACCGAAAGCTTCGCCTTCAGCCTTTGTAAGTGTACTCATTTCGCCTATATCGGCACCTGCAACAAAGCTCTTCTCTCCTGCGCCTGTTAAGATAAGGCATCTTACAGTAGAAAGATCAACTGCATCAAGAGTTGCATTAAGTTCATCAAGAACCTGAGAATTAAGTGCGTTAAGAGCCTTTTCTCTATTGATGGTAATTGTACCAACCGCACCGTTTACTTCGTATAATACGAAATCCATAGTGTTTTCTCCTTATTATATATATAGTGTTTATAAATGTGACTTCATGTTGTTTTATAAACGCCACAAAAGAGAATGCCCGCAAAGGTATTCTCTTTCGTGAAATATTACATTAATAAATTAGTCCATCTCTACGATTGTGGCACAACCCATACCACCACCGATACAAAGTGTAGCAAGACCTTTCTTTGCGCCCTTGTTCTTCATCTCATGGAGAAGTGTTACAAGGATACGAGCTCCTGATGCTCCAACAGGATGTCCGAGAGCAATTGCACCACCGTTAGGATTAAGCTGCTTCTCAACATCGATTCCAAGATCCTTACCAACTGCTACAGACTGAGCTGCAAATGCTTCATTTGCTTCAATGATATCGAAATCTTCAATCTTGTATCCGGCCTTAGCCATAACCTTCTTTGTAGCTGCTACAGGGCCGATACCCATGATTGAAGGATCAACACCTGCAAGAGCACCTGCAACGAATGTTGCCATTGGCTTAACACCAAGTTCCTTAGCCTTCTCTTCGCTCATGATAACGAGAGCAGCTGCACCATCGTTGATACCTGAAGCATTACCTGCTGTAACGAATCCGTCAGGATTGATTGTACGAAGCTTTGCAAGACCTTCAATTGTTGAACCCGGTCTTGGGCCTTCATCTGTATCAAATACAACAACTTCTTTTTTCTTCTTTACTTCTACAGGAACGATTTCTTCCTTGAATGCGCCATTTTCAATAGCTGCGCAAGCCTTCTGCTGGCTCTTTAATGCGAACTCATCAAGTTCTTCTCTTGTAAGTCCCCACTGCTCTGCGATATTGTCAGCAGTCTTTATCATATGATAGTCATTAAATGCGTCCCAAAGAGCATCCTTGATCATTGTATCAACAAGAACACCATTGTTCATTCTGTAGCCGTAACGTCCCTGAGGAATAGCATATGGTGCCATTGACATATTTTCCATACCGCCTGCTACTACGACATCAGCATCACCTGCCATAATCATCTGAGCAGCCTGGTTAACACAGTTAAGACCTGAACCGCAAACAACGTTCATTGTAACTGCCGGTACTTCAATAGGAAGACCTGCCTTAAGTGTTGCCTGACGAGCTACGTTCTGTCCGAGACCTGCCTGGATAACGCATCCCATATATACCTGATCAACATCTTCCGGCTTAATGCCTGCTCTCTTTACAGCCTCTTTGATAACGATTGCACCAAGATCAGCTGCAGGTGTTGTACTGAGAGTGCCGCCCATTGTTCCGATTGCGGTACGGCATGCACTTGCGATAACTACTTTCTTTGCCATTTTAATGACTCCCTTCTATTTTTTGATTGTTATTTTTTTATCATATTCATGCTTTACCATTGTAACATACATATATTAAATGACGCAACGGAAAATGTTTTCTAAATAAGTAGTATTTTTTCATTCGTTTTGAAACATTTTTAACAAAAGCAGAAGGAGTACACTCCCCTACAGAATGTACTCCTTCCTTATATATTTTTATCTTGCAAACTTATTTTATTTTTGCTTTAGCATCTGCTGTATTGACTTTCTTTCTTGATGCGCATACCACTACTACTGTTGCTGCAAGCAATAATGCCGCTACTAAAACCATCCATGGGAAAGCACTTTCTTCTTCTGCAGTTGCTGAAAGAGGTGTTTCATTTTCGTCAATCTCTACTGTACCCTTGTTACCTTCAGACTCTTTTTCTTTCTCAAGGTTTTCATCGGGTGCTGCTTCCTTCTCCTCTTCTGCATCCTCTTCCAAGTCTGCAATTCCTTCTTCATCTGCATCTACAGAATCAACGAGACGTCCTGTGCCTCTGCCTGTGCCGGTACCGTTTGCGCCTGTGCCGTTTCCTGCGTCAGCTACTGTATTTATAACAGTTTCGTTAGCACCTGTGTTTGTTCCGCCATTGCCGTTGTTTGTTTCATTGTTGTCTGAATTGTTGCCGTTGTTACCGCCGTTGTTACCGGGAATATTGTTATTCGGATTGGGCTTTGTGTATTTATATACGACGCCATCCATTCTAAACAGCTTCTTTCTGTCTATTCCATCCAGTGTATTGGGCATTTCCTCAAAGCCAAAGGTGTTTCCGATGAAATACTTGCCGCTCTTTGGAAGTTTTGACTTGTCATCATAATAATTTCCTGTAAGAACTCCGTCCTTATCCATTTCCCAGAAAAGAACCTTCATTGTCTCTTCTTCTGTAGCAATGACATTGAAGTTTTCTTCATCATAAAATGAATACTCTTCATACATTCTCTCTACGTAAGCTCTGTATATACTGTAAGGAGCTTTTGCAAAGTCATCATCTTTACCGGGAACAAGTTCAAATGGTACGTCATCATTTGCTTCATCCCCTGTGAGCTGTCTGTACATAGCAACCTGCTGCTCCTCCAAAAGGCTCTGCGCCCAAACGCTGTAATTCTTTGCGGCCCACTCGGCTGCATATGCCTTATCCAGATTATCCTTTGCTGTTGCAACTTCCTGTTCAGCCTTGGCAAGTTTCTCCTTAATCGCGTCAAGGGAAATGTTCTTTACTTCTTCAAGGGATTTCACAATATCCTTTAATTCTTCAAGCCTTTCTGATGCTTCATTATATGTACTTCTTGCGCCTGTAATAGTATCCTCTGCAGAACTAATGGCAGTCTCCGAATCGGCAATTGCCTGTTTCTGTGCTTCGATATCAACAGAAGCAAGTGCATTTTCCTTTGCCAATGCCTGCGCGTCGGCGCTTACCTGTGCCCAGTTTGCTTCGGCTGTTTCAAGAGCCTCAAGGTAATTTTTAATGTTCTGCTCGCATTCTGACTTAATCCTTGTCATGTTCTCTTCTGCGCTGTCTGTGCTTATTGCCCATTGTGATATTGCAAGTGTATTTCCAAATCTTTCCCAGAAAGAATCAATATATCTGGCATTCAATTCTGTTCTGATTGAGGCCTTAGAAACTGCCTGCCATGGCCATACATTCCATGTATCGTTAACGAAATCATTAACAGCCTTATCATACTCAACCTGGTTAATCATATCAGAATTATCTTTCAGTATTTTCGCCATGCTATCAAGGAATTCCTGTGTTGCCTTATCGCCGGCAGCTGCAATATAAGCATCTCTGGTATTCTTTGCAGTTTCAAGGGCTTTCTCATCCTCTGCCTTTTGATTATTCAGTGCTGTAAGCTCACTATTGGCTGTTTCAATATCCTTCTGAACCTGATCCCTGCTGTTCTTATTGGCAATAACAGTTGCATCCCCTGCGATCATATCATCTATCAGTGAAGACTTATTATCTCTGTATTTTTCATAGTTTGTATTGGCAGTATTGTAATTCTCCTTGGCCGTGTCAAGAGCAGATTCTGCGTTGTTAAAGTTTGTACTTACATTATCATAATTAAAAATTCTTGCTAAAAGACTTGCATCATAATATGCCTTTTTAGCTGCATCAAAGGTCTCCTGAGCAGATGTCTTGCTCTTCTCTGCTGCATCCACTGCATCCTTCTTTGACTTCAGATTCTCTTGATATTCCTCCTCCTTTGCAGGTCTTACGGAATCCTCTGACGCTCTAATTGCAGCTTCCTTATCGGCAAGGTCCTGTTTAAGGCTTTCAATATCACTTTCCTTTGTTTCTATCTTTTCCTGTGTATTCTCAACCTGCTTCTCTGCCGGGTTAACATAGTAATCTTTAACCTTTCCTGAAGCCTCATCAGCCTCTGACACTGCAGCATCAATTGCACCTGATGCCTCTGCAATACTCTCGATTGCCTCCTCTGCAGCTTCCTTAGCTGTATTAAGGTTTTCTTTTGCAGTCGCAAGTTCGCCCTCTGCCTTCCTTATGTTTGTATCATCAAGAACAATCTCCTCAACCGAAGAAACAGTACCTTCAATATCCTCTGCAATATCCTTCTGGGTCTTTCCATCCTCAGAAATGAGCCCTGCTTCAATTAACTGCTTCTTTGCTTCCTCTTTAAGATTTCCGTCAGCATCAAGATATGTCACCTCTGTTTCGCCGTAAAGGGGCATTCCGTATGCCATAGCATAAAGATTGTATTCCTTGATTGCATTTTCTAAGGCAGTCAATGAATTTTCATACAAATCCTCTGCTGCATCCGCAGCTTCTGCTGCATTTACTGCTGCATCTACGGCAAGCTTAACATTTTTCTCTATTTCTTCATTAATTTCATCGCTTTCAACCGCAAGTGCTGCTTCCAGTGCCGCTTTTGCATTGTCTGCTTCTTCCTGCGCTGTTGCAGCGTACTTTTCTGTCCTTTTTACTAAATTCGAAACAGATGCGTCTTCCTCTGATGGTGCAATTATTTCATCAACAGAAACAGCACCATCCTCCTCTGCTTTCTTTTCGGTCAAAGAATCAATAGCCTTCTGATCCTCATCAACCTTTTCATTATAAGAAGAAACAGTATCGTCGACTTTCATACCGTTCTCATATACCTGCTCAACCGCAGTTGAGGCATTAGTTGCTTCATCTTTTGCCGCCGTGACGTCAGTAGCACTAATCTCTTCTGCTGCAGCTTCAGCATTTGAAGCCTGCTCCTGCAACTCATCAATTGCTTCCTTCAAGTCTTCTACAGCGTCTGCAGCATCACTTGCTGCCTTCTGTGCTTTTTCGACCTGCTTTTCCATCTCCTGAACAGACTCGGTCTTTTCTTCGATTTTGGTTACTTCATTGTCATGATACTCCTTCTTCTCATCACTCACAAAATCATCCGAGTCATACAGTAAACCATCATAGAGTTTGATATCATTCTCGTGGTCGGTCATCTCCTGTACACTTTTAACTACAGGTGCGTTACTTTCATCTGCATATACTCCAATGCAGTCCGCTGTCATTCCGGCCGTCATAACGCATGCCAGGAATGCAGCCATAATTTTCGTCTCAATTCTTCGTCTCATTTTTTCCCTCCCTGAAACCTTATTAACTGCAGTGATTTTCCCCCTTTAATAAATGATCCTGAAAAACCACTTTCACTTGTTAGTTGCAGTTAACAACAAAATTACTCACCAAAATTAGATATTTTTTTAAAAAAGTTAAAAAATTTTTTTAAAAGTGTTTTTTTGCCCGCAAAAAAACTCATACCGAAACGGTACGAGTCATATATGTTCGCATGCAAAATAGGCAAAGCTCTATTGCAAGCCTTAACACACTCTCCCTTTCCCGAAGAATGATGTTAACAGAATTATATTTCAAATGCAATAGGAAAATGAAATATTTTTAAACTTTTTATCTGTTAAGTTGAATATAATTCACCGTAAAGTTTACTTTTATTTCATTTTGTATGTTTTGTGTTCAATTTTCTTCATCTATAAATTTATCTGTATTTCATTTACAGTTTTTGTGTTCAAGTTTGCTCATTAATATATGTACAGAATTTCACTTTATCCTGCCCACGCGAAAAGCTTCAATCATGTCACTGGTAAGACTTACATCCTTTGATCGGTCGGGCAGTTCATCTCTGTTTATCCATAATGCCTCTTCCAGTTCGCCTTCATCTCTTGTGATAGTATCATCCCCATCCAAATCACATACATATCCCAAAAGCAGGGCTCCCGAAAGCGGCCAGGGCTGACTGTTATAATATGTAATATTCTTTACCTTTATCCCCACCTCTTCCATTACTTCTCTTGCAACAGCTTCCTCCGGCGTTTCTCCCGTCTCAACGTAACCGGCAACCAATGCATAGTTTCGGTAAAAGCTGTGGGTAGCCTGATATCTCGTAAGGAGTGCACGTTCTCCATCCTTAATAAGTACTATTACACTCGGACATATCATGGGATATATTCTGTTTTTACATTCGGGACACACCAAGGCTCTCTCATTTTCCGAATGTCTTGTTTTTGCTCCGCAACGTCCACAGTAAGCAGAATTCTTATACCAGGTTGCCAGTCGGAACGACAATTGTACGGCAAATGACATTTCTTGAGGCTTATGACGTCGCAAGGTATTAATTACAGCATATGTATACCGTCCAAACTCCTCCGGCATTTTTTCTTCTTCATTCATATAGAAGCAGGCATCATCTATTCTGAACAGGAATCGTAATTTTTCTTTATCAATCTCCAGTTCTCCCACCGTTGGCAGCGAAAGGTTATCCGCATCATCATGCACCAAAACCCTATCCCTCATAAGATTCAGCACATAATCCTCCCGTTCGGCATTTCTTTCAACATATTCTATATGTAATTTCTTTGGAAATATCTCATGTAACATCTGTTGTCACCTTCCACAAACATAATCTCTTTAGTAAGGAATATATCAGTTGTCCATGTTCAGGTATGCTTCCGCAACTTTGGCATATACATCCGGGTTCTCTATCTTCTCAACAGTAAATTCTTCTGCAGTTTTCACACCGTAGATATATACTCCATCCTCAAGGATTTCCTCGCCCTGCACAAGTGCAGCCGCAACATATTCCTTATGGTCGTACTCAAATTCGTCCACAACTGCCATTTCTATTTCATTTCCATCTTTGTCTGTTACTGTAAAAATAATGTATTCATTGTATTCTTCGCTCATATGTATTCCTCCTGTTTGAACAATCTATATGTACTTTTTGCTATCAATCAATTCTTTTATATGCTTCATCTTTTCTTCCGGGACACCACTCATTTCCGCAAATGACTCAAATTTTCTTACTGCGTGCCCTACCTGCGAAATAATACAACGCATTTTCTCTTCCGTAAGTCCCATTTTCTTTCCTGATGCCATATAATCCTCCGGTGTTATTCCAAATGACTTTCCATTAATAAGCATCTGATGTGCATAGGTAAACTTCCCGTCCTTGTCATATGCATAGGTCATATCATATGCCGGTGATAAGGACCACTCGCCTTTCTGATTCATAAGAAAAGATGTGTTCTTAACATGATCATCAAAATTAAATGTCATATCATTAAAAACCATGCGGGTAAATATTTTTTCTATAGCACCCTTACCCAGTCCTACTCGGTCAACAATATCGGCGACTTGATAGTAATCATATATTCGACTGTCTTTAAAATTCATATGACTCATTCCGCAAAGAGATATCATATGTATTTTTTTCCCTTCACCGTATCTGTCAAATCGTCTTGTAACGAAATGCGCACATTTTCCTTTTTCAAGAAGTTTTGATTCCGCCATATCTATACCGGCTTCCCGTGCCATAAGATAATAGGCATATTCTACTCTGGTTGAATCAGCATCATCAGGCTTGTCTTCCTTGTCGTAATTGTTTGATATGCGATCGAGCTTAATCAGCCAATATCCAAACCCGGGTCCGGCATTCAGTTGTCCTGACCGGATTTCTCCCGTTTCTTCATTCCATGCAATAAGTGCTTTCGCTCTTGACCCGCCTGCCGAAGAGCTAACTTGAAGCAAATGTTTCAGTTCCTCCTCATCTTCCACTGAATAGATGTCATCCTCAGTTATTTTCAAGCCTCTCCTTTTAGCTAAAATTCCCTCCGCAAGGACTGTTAATTCGTCCAAATCAATATTCTCACACTTCCCGGGTTCAACAAAAGATGGTTTGTACTCAAGAGCCCCCATTCCTCTTGTTCCGGCATAGCATAATTTTTCAACCGGCGAAAGACTTAACCTTCCATTTCCAAATCGTCTTAAGTACTCCGCAATCATATATTCCCCATATTTATCCGGCAAAGAATCCGCCAACATTCCGGGAAGACCATAATATGGTCTTTCATCCCTTAATTCCGGAAATGAATACACAGTGTTATTTAACGGCAACGCAAGCGGTGCCAATTCTATTCCACTTCTTATAAAATCAGGATTATATGAAAATTTCACATCTCCGCCATCATCACTTACTGCCCCGATTGTTTTTCCCCACAGAATAACTTCTGCCAGTGCCATATCTATTCACCCCACTCCCATACTACGTTTTCCGGACGTTTTGGTTTTCTATAAGTTTTCTTTTTCTTCTCTCCAATCAACTGTTGCATTGGAGTTATTCCCTGGGTTGGAAATACAACTTCCATTTTAGAAAGGAGGTTAAGAGCCTTAAGTACGCTCAAAATATTATCAAACTGAACTGTCCGACCTTGCTCAATTCTATAAACAGAGCTAACCGATATTCCTGCTTTTTTTGCCAGATCATTTTGCGTAAGACAAGCTGCGATACGCAAATCTTTTACTCTTATTCCTATTTCTTCCAGACTTTCATTAATCCCTGCTGTATTTTCAAGTGTCATACTTCTCCTCCTTCTCATTAATATTCAGAAAGCGTTTGGATACGTATATTTTTCTTCTATCCGTCAAATTTATCGTCAGAGACTTGGCGCCAAGGTTCAACCCACCGTTATACGCATCAGTTCTGATGTGTTTGACCTTGATTTGTTGTTAAACCATTCAGTTCTGATGTGTTTAATTGAATATTATCATAATATTATCAAAAAAACAAGCCAAGGCTTATGCGCCTTGGCTTGTTTTAAAAAATTTCTAATATTCAGGTTCAATCAATCCGTATGTATTGCCTTTTCTCTTATATACTACGTTAACCTGATCTGTCTCCGCATTAACAAATACGTAGAAGCCATGTCCTGTAAGTTCCATCTGGATGCACGCATCTTCCGGATACATCGGCTTAATATCAAACTTCTTGCTTCTTACAATCTGAATTTCTTCATCTTCAACAAAATCCTTCTCTATAAACTCCTGCTTGAAGAAATCCTTGTTCTGCTGCTTGTCAATAAGTTTGTTCTTATATTTCTTAAGCTGTCTCTCAATAATCTCCTCTACCAGATCAATTGATACATACATATCATTACTAATCTGCTCAGATCTGATAACACTTCCTTTAACAGGAATAGTAACTTCTATCTTCTGTCTCTCCTTCTCTACGCTTAATGTAACATGAACTTCTGTATCAGGAGTAAAGTACTTCTCAAGCTTTCCGATTTTGTCCTCAACTGCGCTTCTTAATCCTTCTGTAATGTCAATATTCTTTCCGCTGATAATAAACTTCATACTTTTACAATCCTTTCTTATAAAAGATTTGTCATCGCGCAAACAGCGCTTCATACGCCGTTATATTGCTCTGACATGGTGTTATTTTACCACATTTTCGCATCATTTGTCTATGAATATATGTATTTTCTGACAATTTAATAATTTGTTAACAAATTGTCTATATTTACAAATTTCTAGTGTTTATGGCAAATTTTTACATTTTTGCCAATCTTCCCAAAACAATCGTTCTATTTTTTTCGGTCATAACCTATAACCAATTTAGTCAATTTTTTGTGCAAAAAGTGGATATCTCCGTGAATAAGTGGTTTTTAGGAGCTTTTTTTGTGGATAACTTCTCATTTTTCAAAGTGGATAACGTAGTACTTTTGTACCATGCTTGTACAAAGTGTACATTCATTCCGCTGTCAATAGCAAAAGTTCAAATTATAATTTTCTGACAACTTACCCTACTCGTCAGAAATCGACCGGACCTGTAACATTAACCGAATTACCCAATTCCAGCCTCTGAATTTGACTTTTTATGACTAATTATATTGACTGAAATTTCTCTTTGACACTTTCGTCGCATACATGTGTCATGTCAATTTTTATTTGCCGTTTTTTATGACTTCCCAAACGGGATCATATTAAATTTTGTTGGGTTTTATGGGGTTTTGTAGAATTTTGTTGGATTTAATATTGCTTTCATGTTGTTGGAAGATATATTCCTAGTTGTCATTTGTGACGTAGGTGTCATTATTTCATTGACTGTTTTTTTTGATTTTGGAGGATATTTATTAGTTTCATATGGTTATTTGCCGCCCAAAAGACGTCTGGCTTACTGAATGCACCGCATTGAGTTTTTAGATAGTACATTATCCCAAACACGTCGAAAGAGCATCAAAAGTGCCTGTCGAAAGCACCCCAAACACCACACACCCTACGCACACCGAAAAAACACCCTTAAGCGTGCGGAAGGGTCCAAATGCACAAAAAAGGATGGAATCAGTATTTCTGATTCCATCCTTGTAAACCCATTAATTCATATATCTTCCATATGCACAAGTACATCCTTGCACATGTTCACTCTTTAGAATATTCTTCTGACACAGAGTGGTGTTCTGTAAGTTGCACTTCCTACAATAATACCGGTTCTGCTTGTTGAAGCATGTACGATCTGTCCGTTTCCAATGTAAATACCTACATGTCCGGAATAACATATTATATCACCGGGTATGGCATTCTCGAGACCACCTACATCATATCCTACATTTCTGTCTCCTGATGAAGAATGTGGAAGGCTTACTCCAAAGTTAGCATATACACTCATTACAAAGCCTGAGCAATCGGTTCCGTTAGTTAATGAAGATCCACCAAACACGTAAGGATTACCAACAAACTGAAGTGCATAATTGGCAACATCTGAACCTATTCCGCTTCCGGACGCTGTCGGTGCCGGAGCCGGTGCTGCCTGAGCTTCTCCACTATTCGTTCCGTTCGTTGCTGCTGTTGCTGTTGCATTCTGAGCCGCTGCAGCCTCTGCTGCCGCACGAGCCGCTGCCTGGTTGGCTTTATCTCGCTCTGCTTTTTCCTTTGCCAGTCTGGCTTCTTCCTCTTCCTTGGATTCAGCTGTAACGAACTCTGTTTTAAGTGTTACATAATCCTTGGAAACATATCCAAAACCTTCTTCTATATCGACCTTTACCCAATCATCAAGTTCTTCGGTAACAATAAGATCATCCTCAAGGCCTACCATTCCAAGACATCTTGATTCAGTTCCCGGCTCTTCTCTTACATAAAGAGTAGTTGTATCAACAGTAGCAATCAGGCTTCCCACTTCCTTGGCAACCTCAACTGCATCTTCACCGGTTACACAATACTCACCTTTAACATAACCCGTGCAGTTTCCTGATTCAATCTTATACCAACCGTCAACTTCTTCTATGAAATTACCTACAGAATTGTCATAAAGTTTTCCGACAATCTGTCCCTCTTCTTCATCGGGTAAATCACGTACATTAACGTAATGGTCAACCTGTGCGATAACAAGATTGGTAAAGTCTTCTCTCAGCTCATCTCCCATAGTATCGGAAGTTCCCTGTGGTTTTTCTTCTTCCACTTCAGGAATGATTGGCATCTGAACCTCAACAATCTCCTTATTCTCGGTCATTGTCGAATTAATTGCCGATACGTTAGCGGATTCTGTTTCGGTTGTAACCGAAACGGCTATCTCCTTCTCAACGATCGTTTTGACTTCTTCCTTTACCTGCTTAACAGATGTCCCTTCAGACATTGTCGCACTAAATCCTGCGGCTGGAAGCATTCCGGAAAGTCCCCATGCGAAAGACGGTGTGCTCCCCAAAGCAATGGCCATCCCCGTCACAAAGACACAAGCAGAAGTCTTCAATACTATTCTTTTCATACGTCACCTTTTGGGGTTTTTCGCCCCTTTTTCCACTTTACGCACCATCTAGGATACCATTTTTAGGCATTATTGTCAACCTTTCGGCGCAGTTATGTAAACCCGTGCCGGTGCTCTCTTCATTTTCTAAATATGTTATTCTTCCCTCTTACTCTGCCTGCCAGGGTTACAGATTTCATATTTTCCGTTCAAAATCTGTAACACTCAACCATAGAAACAGCCACCCACGCAAAACCACGTAAACAGCCACCCACACAAAGCACAGGAAACATTGGGACAATAAATACCCTTAAAGTTTATCCTTTCAGCACATCTCTCATGCACAGTCTTGGCTCCATTATATCGAAATCCCACGTATGAAAAGAATCTCCGACGCAGAATTCATAATCCCTGCACTCTGCGCAGGGGCCGCATTTTCTATAATCTGTTCTGAAAATCTCAAATTTGTTATTCCAGATTTCACTAAACCGCTGTTCTCTTATATTTCCCTGAATTGTTTCGGGACGACGTTCGATATCCAGGCACGCTCCAACATCTCCGTTATACATAACAGACGCTGTATATACCCCTGCATTACACAGGAAATACCATTTTCTGCTTTCTCTTTCTCTGTCTGTCCCAAGAAAATGAGAACATCCATATGTCACTTCAAATTCAGGATTCAGAAATCTCTTTTTCTCGATAAAATCAAACATATACCTGTATTCGTCAGTGTTAAGTGCCAAATCACCGCTTGCAAGAGCTCTGCCTATAGGCTCAATATTAATCACTCTCCAGGATCTGACTCCAATCTTTCTGAAAGTCTCATACATGTCTTCAAGTTCACCTATATTCCTATGATGAACAACCGTTGTAATCTGCACATGCTGAAATCCGCCTACGCTCAAAAGATTCTCAATGCCTGCAACTGCCTTATCGAAACATCCCGGTACGCACCTGAACCAGTCATGGCTTTCTCGAAGTCCGTCAAGGCTTATGGAAATAGTCCTCATTCCGGTTTCCTTAAGGTTCTTTGCGCAATCTCTGTCAATTAGTATGCCGTTGCTTGTCATTCCCCAGGCAAATCCGCAACCATTTGCATAATCCATTATCTCAAAGAAATCTTTTCTGAGAAGCGGTTCGCCTCCCGTTACGCAAAGTCTCATTCTGCTGATGTCAAAATCTTCTTTGACTGTATCCAGCAAATGCTCTATTTCTTCTCTGCTCAGTTGGTTTTTCACCTCGTAATCACCGCATGAAGAGCCGCAATGTCTGCAATGCTCGTTACAAAGGCCTGTCATTTCAATAAATAAAGAATGGAGCTGCGGATTCTTCCGCAGCTCCTCTCTATATTCAGCCAACTGCTTCATATGAACTTTTTTTGTGTAATTACCCAGTCCCGAATTACTCATTTCTGCTCCTATTCGTCCTCATCTACCGGCTAATCTTCAAACATTTCCGGTGGGCCATACACATCTTCAATAATGTTTTCTTCCGGCTTGAACATTTCATGTATGGAACTTTTAGAATTATCAGACTTACCCTCTTCCGAGTCGTCCTGTTCCTCGGTCTCGTCCTGCATCAAGTTGTCTTCATCCGCAGGCTCCTCAAACATCTCAGGCGGACCATATACTCCGGCGGCTTCGTTGTTGGATGGATTAAAGCTGTTACATCCCGCAATCGTAAGCGCAAGCGCATTGAATATTCCTATTTTCTTCAAAAAGTTCCATTTACTCATATGTTTTATCTCTTATATATTGTAATATTTGTCAAACTCTGCAGGATGAGGAATCTTGCTAAGCTCAGCGCACTCTGCACGCTTTGTCTTAATAAGATTGTTAAGCAATTCCTTCGGGAATACTCCGCCTTCTGTAAGGTAATCGTTATCTGCCTCGAGTGCATCAAGTGCCTGGTCAAGTGAAGTCGGCAATCCTTTAAGTTTTGCCTTCTCTTCATCCGGAAGTGCAAAGAGGTTCATATCGTATGGTCCCCATCCATTTGCATGAGGGTCAATCTTATTCTTAATTCCGTCAAGACCTGCCATAAGAATTGCAGCATATGCAAAATAAGGATTACAGGTTGCATCAGGATTACGAAGTTCAAATCTTCTCATATCAGGTGTCTTTGCATAAGCAGGAATTCTGATTACAGCACTTCTGTTTGATGTAGCGTAGCCTACGGTTACCGGTGCTTCAAATCCGGGAACAAGACGCTTAAATGAGTTTGTGCTTGGATTTGTAATAGCACACAATGATGCAATATGCTTAAGCAGTCCGCCCATGAAATAATGAGCTGTTTCACTAAGATGTGAATATCCGTTGTCATCTGAGAATACAGGCTGTCCATCCTTAAGAAGGAGCATATGAACATGCATTCCGCTTCCCGCCTCACCGTATACGGGCTTAGGCATAAATGTTGCTGTCTTGCCGTATTTTGCTGCAACATTTCTGATAATATACTTAATCATGACAGTTGCATCTGCCATTTTGGACATCTGTCCAAGCTTAGGCTCGATTTCAAACTGACCTGCCGAACCAACCTCGGGATGATGATATTTAACAGCTATACCTGCTTTTTCAATTTCCATACACATTTCGCTTCTGCACTCAAAACTTGTATCAAGAGGCTTCGCAATATGATATGATTTCTGCTCACGGATAACATTGCCCTGTCCCTGAACAGCGGTATTCCATGGAGCCTGTTCTGCGTCAATTTCAACACCGATACTGTTGTGTGATACATTCCAGCCAACCTGGTCGAAAAGATAGAATTCAAATTCAGGTAAAATGAGCATCGTATCAGCAATACCTGTGCTCTTCATATACTCTTCAGCAGCAAGAACGATATTTCTTGGATACTGAGCCAGCGGACGGTTGTTGGGATAATCGATAATCATCGCATTACCTGTCATGCTGAGTGTCGGGATGTCACAGAATGGATCAACCATAGCTGTGTCGGGATCCGGAATAAATACCATATCTGACTTTTCCACTACGGCATAACCATAGTTAGAAGCATCAAATCCAACTCCGTCTACCATTGTTGTTTCACTAAAATTCTGAGCGGGGATTGTAACATGGCGGAACTGACCGTCAATATCTACCATTTTAAAATCCACCATTTTGATGTCATTGTCTTTAATCAGTTGCATGACATCCTTTGCAGTTTTCTTTGCCATTGTAAGCCTCCTTATATCATATCGTTGAAATAGTCTGTTACGGATGCAACCGCATTTGCCCCATCAGCAGCCGCCGTGACAATCTGTCTAACCTTCTTTGTTCTGGAATCTCCTGCAGCAAATACTCCCGGTGTACTGGTAATTCCATCCTCACCGGCTACAACATACCCCTTGTCATCCAGTTCTACCAGGCCGGAAAATGCTTCCGTTGTGGGATGCATTCCAACCGCAATGAATATACCGTCAACCTTAACCGTATTGCTGGTTCCTGTCTTCACATTGTCAACCTTGATTCCGTCGACCTGATACTCTCCGTAAATTTCAGTAACAATGCTGTCATATATAATCTCAATATTGTGATTTGCTTTAACCAGATTCTCCAGTTTCTTTGCTCCTCTGAAGGAATCTCTTCTATGAATAAGATATACCTTTGAGCATCCTCTTGCAAGGAATAATGCATCCTCAAGAGCAACATCTCCACCACCTACAACAGCAGTAACCTTGTTCTTAAAAAATGCACCGTCGCAGGTTGCACAATAGGAAACTCCCATTCCCAGAAGTTCCTCCTCTCCAGGAACATTAAGATGATTGTGCTGTGCACCTGAAGCAATGATAATTGCCCTTCCCTGCTCATGGCCTTCTGTTGTCTCTACATCAAAAACGTCATCATTTTTAAATGCACCGGTAACCCTTGCCTCCAGGAAATCAGCTCCGGCCTTGACAGCATGCTCCTTGAATTTTTCTCCCAGTTCAAAGCCTCCGATATTGGGCAGTCCCGGATAATTATCAACCTCATAGGTTGTAACAACCTGACCACCGCCTAATCCTGTTTCGTCTATAACAAGAGTATCAAGACCTGCTCTTTTTCCATATATTGCTGCTGTAAGTCCGGCCGGTCCGGCCCCGACAATAATAAGATCTCTCATATTTTTCTCCTATAATTCTCTGCTACAGCCTCATCAACACAGGCTGCCATCATATAAAGTTGCCATCATATAAAGCTGCCGTCAAATAAAACTGCCGTCAAAACGTATAATCTGTCCCGTCAGATATTCCGGTGCCGAAATGACATGGTATACCATATCCGCCACTTCCTGTACGGTTCCAAATCTTCCGATGGGAATGCTTTCCTCCAGTTCCCGTCTTTCCGAGTCCGAAAAGCATCTGTTCATATCTGTGTCTATCACGCCAAGAGACACCGCATTTACAGAAATATTGCTGGGCGCCAGCTCCTTGGCAAGTGCCTTGGTAAATGCATCCACTCCGCCTTTTGAAGCCGAATAGGCAACCTCACAGGAGGCGCCAACCTGCCCCCACATGGAAGAAATATTCACAATATGTCCCCTTCCCTGTGACAGCATATACGGAATCGCAAGTTTGGATGTGTAGAATACTCCTCCCAGATTGGTATCGATAACCTTATTCCATTCCTTAACACTCATATCCTGCAGCAGACCTATATGTGCAATTCCCGCATTGTTCACCACAACATCAAAGCCACAATTCTCATCAAACAGGCTCTTCACCTGTTCATAGGAAGATGCATCACAGGCAACCGCTTTGCACGATATATTGTATTGACCAATCAAGTCATTGGCAATATCTTGTAATCTATCCTTATTATATACGCAAGTAAGAACTAAATCAAACCCTTCCTTTGCAAGTTTTTTTGCTATCGCCTCTCCTATACCTCTTGAGGCTCCCGTAACCAATGCTTTCATAAAAATATGCTCCTCTAAAAGTTATCCTTTAGCCATCTTCTTAATTATATTATTTCTCCGTTTATGGTGTCAATTTGCATATTTTCTTACTTCATATTTTCCCCCGTTTTTCCCTATTTCAAGCCATACCTCCCCCATAAGATCCGTTCGCATTACCTCTGCCTCTTCCCGCTCCAGGGTCTCCAACGTTTCCTTATGGGGATGTCCGTAGGAGTTGTTCTCCCCCGCTGAAATAAGTGCAATCCGCGGAGCAACATTTTCAACAAACTGCTTTCCGGAGGAGGATGAAGAGCCGTGGTGAGCCACCTTTAGCACATCCGCCTTATAACATGACTCCGGCAAATGTTCCATAACCGCCAATTCCCCTCCGGTCTCAATGTCACCTGTTTCCAGGAATGTAAAATCTCCATACTCAAGTTTCATTACAAGGGAACTATTGTTTCCGAAATCCGAAGCTTCCCTAAGCAATTCGTCACATTTTTCTTCAGTTCCGGGGTAAATACATGTAATCTTAAGTTCACCGTCTTCGAGTTCTAAGCCCTCTTCTATTCCGTATATGAGCGTTTCCTTATCCGAAGCACCGAGCAAATCGTCAAATGCCCCGGCATCAAGAGCTTCACTGTAAACAAACACCCGCTTAACATCAATGCATTCCTTCTCTGAATCCTCCAGAAGTCCCGTTATTCCATTCATGTGGTCGCTGTCCGGATGAGAGACAAATACAGCCTCGATTTCATTTACCCCATAATATTTCAAAAACGGAATAATTCGCTTATCCGCAATATTGCTTTTTGAAGAGCTTCCGCCATCAAAAATATATGTGTGCCCGTTTTCCGTAAAAAAGACAAAGCAATCCCCCTGTCCCACATCCAGCATGTGGAGCTGTGCCCCTTTCCAATGAGGAACACACATCAGAAATATACAGCCGATAATGCCAAGTGACTTAACGCACGTCTTGCCCTTTCCCTTGTACAGACATGCAATCACCAAAATCAGGTAGTAAATAATTATCGCCCCAACATACGGTCTTCCCAGATTGATTCTGCCAAAGCCCAGCCCCTCAAGCCTGCTGCACAGGAACTTGTATATAAACAGAATAACCTTTGCCACCGTTGCCGGAATAAATGCCATAAATGGAAATGTATTAACAAAAAGGACAGAAAGAATAGCCGCCACAAGAAGTACCGACATCAGCGGAACTATGATGATATTGAGAAGTACCGAGTAAAATGCCACCTCGCAGTAGCTCCAAAGCAACACCGGAAGTGTTGCCATTGTTACAAAAAATGAAACCGTCCCCCCGGAAATCACACCCACAACGACTTTGTTGTATAACCAGCCCTTGACCGTATTGGATGGGCGCATTTTCATAATTCTTTTTAAAAATTTACTGTTTTCAAGGAAATTCTTATAGAAAAAACCCACTCCCAGAATTGCCAGAAATGAAAGCTGAAATGAGGCATCGGTTACATAGCCCGGGCAGTAAAGCAAAATCAGAATTGAAGCAAATGACATTGCGCTTATCATGTCATAGCTGCGCTTGCATATCCCTGCAATAAGAAAAAGTGAAAACATAATTGCCGCCCTGAAAGCGGAGGGCGAAAAACCAACCAAAAGGACGTAAGTCACTAAGAATACTTCACTTATCAACACACTTAGCCATATGGGGCATCCGGCTTTAATACATATTCCATATAAAGTCATGCATAAAAAACTGATATGAAGACCGGATATTGCAAGGATATGTGCAATTCCGTTTTTCTGAAAGCTTTCCTTCACTTCAGAATCCATATCCTCCTTCAGTCCCAGAAGCATTGCCTTCAATATTGCGGCATCAGTACTGTCGTATATTCTGTTTATGTCCTCTGAAAGGCTCTGTCTTGCTCTGTAAAGATTGTCAGACATTTTGTCATATTTCTCACCTATATGGGTTATAGAGGCGCCTTTTAGGGCAAATAGGAAGCCGCGCCCGCTATAATATGCATAGGAATCAAATTCTCCGTGATTTCGCCCATGATCGTAGTAATCCAATTTCCCCTGCAATTCAACCTCACATCCGATCTTAACTCCCTCTGCATCCCCTGCATAAGCCTGCGCATACCTTCCCCTTCCGCCCAGCAATTCGCCGTTAAACTTCGGATTCGAAATAATAATGGTATAGGTTTTGCTTCCGTAATTTTCCTTTTCTCTGATATCCTTCACCTTGCCAGAAAGGCTTATATTATCTCCCTCGGATATTCCCACTCTTGTAAATGCATTATCCTCTCCGATGTCGTAAACCGGCCCCACATTAATGTCACTGCTTAAACCTCTTACAAGAAGCACAGAAAGTATTACAACAAAGGCCGCAGTACAAAGAGGCCTGGACTTAATCGTTTCACTCCACTCTTTTAGTACCGGAGCTACAACTGCCTTAGCACTTTTCCATTTTTCCATTCTCATTCTACCGTAATCATATCCTTCATCTTTTCAAATGAAGCCTCTCCGATTCCCGAAACATTCATGATGTCTTCAATCCGTTTGAACCCGCCATGATTTTCACGATATTTGATTATGCTTTTGGCTCTCGTTTCCCCTATTCCGGTAATTAGTGTAAGTGTGCTCTCGTCAGCCGTATTGATATTTATTTTTCCCGCAGTTCCCATAGAATTTCCTGCCATTTCACCGCCCACTGCAGTTCCCGAAGCATTTTCACTTTTCTCCCCGGCATTAGCCGGTAAAGTTGCATTATAAAGTGACATTCCCTCCGTTTCCTCAACGCTCGGAATATAAATTCTCTGGGAATCCTGCAAAACAGACGAAAGATTAACCGCCTCAGGACAGGCATTCTCCGCAAATCCCCCGGCCGCCTCAACACCGTCAATTATCCTGCTGCCTGCGGGTAATTCATAAACACCCGGCGTTTCAACCCGGCCGCACATATGCACTATTACGTTGGCATCGTTCTCTGGGCCTGCTCCTTCGTCCTCTGTGGCATCTTCTCCATTTACTTCACTTTCCGGGTTGCTTTCCGCTGCTTCTCCACTCTCCACGGTCCTTTCTGTCACTTCTCCACTTTCCACGACACTTTCCGCTGCTTCTCCCTCCACTGTTCCAATCAGCACTCCGTCATTTCCGCAGCCGCCCAAAATCAGGCATAAAAATAAAGCAACAAAAAGCGAAGGCAGGGGAAGCGCACTTTTCCTGTCTTCGCAAATATTTAAAATAAATGATTTGATTTTTTCTTTCATAATTACTCCTTTGCTCACGTAACAAAGGAATAATCCCATAGACGATACAACTATATTATATTATGAGCCCGGCAAATGCAACCACCAATAGCAAACCGCTCACCTGTTACTCAGTCGTCTGCTCGCCGTCTTCACCCTGAGCTTCCTGCTTCAGCTGCTCTTCGTCAAAGTACTCTGTTTCCTGCTCATCAGTCTCAGGCATCTCAATATAATCCTCGATAATCTCAACACCTGTAACCTGCTGCTTTATCTGCTGCGAAAGAGCCTGCAGTTCCTTGGAAACCGTCTTGCCTGACCAGATATTTGAAAATGCAATTTCTGCCTGGAGCCAGTAGTTTGATGCTGCCATCATCTTTGGAACCGGCACAGAACCTGCATACTCATCAACAAATGCCTGTATACCTTCATTGTCATAATTGACCGTTGTACATGCTGCCAGTTTACCAGTCATTTCATACAGATTATGAACATAATCAACAGTTAGGAATCTGGCAAATTCATTGGCCGAATCCTTCTTGTCACTGTATCCGTTAACCGCAACAACGTCTGTTACCGACATACTTCTGCTGGAAAGGAACTGATTAATATCCGGAATCTGAACAACTCCGTACTCATAAGCAAATGTTCCGTCTTCCTTTGCTGCCTCAATCTGCTTAATTGCATCCGAAGTAGCTGTTGTATATACCAGTTTGCCCTCAATAAACTCATTAAGAACGCTTTCATAGCTGATATTCTCATAATCAAATGAGAAGAACTGGTTCATATCCTGATACAGGGTCAGCGAATTAATTGCGTTAACATTGTAAATATCAATAATTTCCGTGTCATCTCCACTGGGTCCGCCGATATCAATATAATTTCCCACGAAGAAATAATTATAAAAAATATCCTTAACATCCCACTTGAAGATTGACTCAACATCCTGCGGCGCATCGCATGTATTTGCAAATTCAAGAAGTTCATCAAATGTATCAGGAATAGCTTCCTCGATACGGTACTCAATCTTCTCTTCCTTTGTCATTTGCTTGTATGCGATTTCTTCTTCCGTAAGCTCCGACTGGTCGACCTCATCATACAGTTCCCCGCCCACATCGGCAGGTGCATCAGTGTATTCTGCCGTTACCTGATTTGTTGCCATCTCAGTCAGATAAGATTTGTTGTAAATGAGAGCACTTGTCTCGTAGTATAGCGGATAAGCAACAAGCTTGCCTTTGTAGGTTACGGCATTCAGTGCTGCCTCCGGAAAATATCTTCCGGAAACAATACTGTTGTTGTCATGTATTTCACTTGTAAGTCCGCTAAGATATGCTCTTTCCAGCATATCATTGGTTGTAAGGAACAGGTCCGGCATTCCTTCATCATTTACTGATGCATCATTTATCTGTTCCAGATATTCGTCGCCGGACTGAAGTCTCGGTACAACTCTTATTCCGTATTTTTCGTTAAATGACACGCATGCGGAACTGATATAATCCGTAAGCGAATCATCTGTATACCATATTACAAGGCTGTCCTTGTCCTGCTGTGCAAATTCAGGTTCCTGTGACATGACTCCGAATTTGGACACATAAAACGCCCAGCCAACAAGTGCGAAGCACAATAACATGGCCACAACTCTTTTAGTAGTATTCATAAATAACCTATGCCTGTTCGATAGACTCCTTCAGGATACCGATCATCTCATCCACATTCTCCTTTGTAATAACAAGAGGAGGAAGAAAACGAATGATATTCGTTCCCGCATTTATCAGAACAAGACCCTTTTCCAAAGCTTTGTTGATGATATCTGCAACAGGCTTGTCAAATTCCAAGCCCTGCATAAGTCCCACACCACGATGCTCAATTATGCCATCATAGGAAGCGGCAACTTTATCCAATTCATTATACAAATATTCGCCGACTTTTTCCACATTATCTGTCACTTTTTTTGTTTCATAAAGTTCAAGAACTTTATCTATGGCTGCTCCGGCAAGAGGATTTCCGCCGTAAGTCGTTCCGTGGTCACCCGCAACAAGTGAAGACTGCGCCACACGCTCCGTAAGTAAAAATGCACCAACCGGAACTCCGCCTCCAACTGCCTTGGCAGTCGTCATGATATCAGGCTGAACGTCATATTTGTGCCATGCATAATTGCTGCCGGTACGACCCATACCACACTGGATTTCATCAAGAATGAGAAGGATGTCATTTTCCTTGCAGAGCTTATATACGCCCTCGATGAATTCCTTCTTTGCGGGATATATTCCGCCTTCTCCCTGTACTGTCTCCATAACAACGGCACAGGTCTTGTCATTTACAAGCGCTTTCACGCTGTCAAGATTGTTGTACTCTGCAAAGTTAACCTTTCCGATTAAAGGCTCAAAGGCTTCCCTGTAAGCCTTCTTTCCTGTTACAGCAAGTGCTCCGCAGGTTCTTCCATGAAACGAATGGTCAAATGCAATAATCTCGTGATCGTTGCCGCCATCCTTATTGTAAGCATACTTAAGTGCCGCCTTGATGGCACCCTCTACCGCCTCGGCACCACTGTTCGTAAAGAAAACACGGTCCATATGTGCAAACTCAGTAAGCTTGTCTGCAGCATTTATTGTGGGTACATTATAATAATAATTTGATGTATGGGTAATCTTATCAATCTGAGTCTTTAAGGCATCGTTATATTCCTTCACGTTATAGCCCAGTGCAAATACACCGATTCCGCATACAAAATCGAGATATTTCTTTCCCTCCAGATCGTACAGATACACTCCGTCTCCGTGATCAAATACTATCTGATAACGATTATATGTATGAAGCAGTTTCTCTTCTGCAAGTTCTATATATTCTTTAGTATTCATTATTCTTCCTCCAAATTCCCAATGTCTGTCCACGCATCTACCTAAGCCTACGCTTCTTCCATGTCTTCCATGATTGCCGTTCCTATACCTTCATTGGTAAATATTTCAAGAAGCATACTGTGCGGTATACGTCCGTCAAGAATATGCACTCTGCTGACACCGTTTTTTACAGCGTCTGTACAGTTATTGAGCTTTGGCAACATTCCTCCGCCGATTATTCCCTGTGCAATGAGTGCATCCGCGTCACTTGCCGTGATTCTTGAGATAAATGAGTTCTTGTCATTGATATCTCGGTAAAGTCCTTCTATATCCGTAAGGAATACAAGCTTATCCGCTCCCACTGCCTTTGCAATTGCACATGCTGCATCATCTGCATTGATGTTATATGTATCAAAATTATCGTCCAGTCCGATAGGGCTGATAATCGGGAGAAAATCATTTTCCAAAAGGTCTGTGATAATCTTCGGATTAACCTCTGTAACATTTCCCACAAATCCTATATCCTGTCCGCCCGAGAGCTTCTTCTCAACCTTAAGAAGCTTTCCGTCCTTTCCGGAAATACCAACAGCCTTCACGCCAAGCTCCTCAACCATGCGCACAAGATTCTTGTTTACTCTTCCCAGAACCATTTCTGCGATTTCCATTGTCTCGGCATCGGTTACACGAAGTCCGTTAACAAACTGTGCTTCCTTTCCTACCTTTCCGACCCAGCGGCTGATTTCCTTCCCGCCGCCATGAACGATGATAGGCTTAAATCCAACAAGCTTAAGAAGTGTTACGTCTTTAATAACATTCTTCTGCAGTTCCTCGTTGCTCATGGCAGATCCGCCGTACTTAACAACGATAATCTTTCTGTTGAATTTCTGAATATATGGAAGTGCCTCTATAAGCACTTCTGCTTTCGATAATACTTTGTCCAATTCCTTATTTTCCATATCTGCTCCTTTTCGCACCGCGCATACAAATTATCTTTCGGAAAGACGCCCATACTAAATAAAAAGTATTTTATTTTTCACCCAAAACTAAGCCTTATTCTTCGTTTTATCGGATAAAATAGCATTCTTTCCTTTTTTATCTGTTCATTTCTCTTCTTTTTTACGGATAAAATTTCAATTCTTCCTCTTTTATCTGCGCGATTTTCTCTTTTAATACATTTTTTCACGAGTTATTTGACATTATCCCTGACTTTCAGCTTGTCTTTCCAGCTTTTTCTTTCGTCTGTTTTAGAATGTCTTACTTTTCTTCGACTGTCCTTCTAGAATGTCTTACAGCCCGTCTTCTTCGACTGTCCTTTTCTACGAACGGTAGTCGGCATTAATCTTTACGTAGTCATATGTCAAATCGCAGCCCCATGCTGTTGCCTCGGCATCACCCATTTTCATATCTGCGATAATCTGTACTTCCTTCTGTGAAAGGATTTCAGTTGCCTCTTCCTCGCTGTAGCCTGCATCCATTCCATCCTTATATATAAGAATCTTCTTATCCCCTGCTGCGTAATAAAGTTCCATGTTTTCAGGTTCAAACTGTGCTCCAGAATAGCCCAGCGCACAGAGGATTCTTCCCCAGTTGGCATCATGTCCGTATACTGCCGCTTTGGTAAGACTTGAACAGATAACCGACTTGGCAAGTGTACGTGCATTTGCCTTTGTATCGGCCCCGATTACATGGCACTCTACAAGTGCTGTTGCACCCTCGCCATCTCCGGCAAGTCTCTTGGCCTGTGTCTCATTTACAAGATGAACCGCTGCCTTAAATGCTTCATATTCAGGTGTACCAATCTTTATCTCCTCATTGCCGGCCATACCATTTGCCATAATAAGAAGTGTATCGTTGGTTGATGTATCTCCGTCAACGGAAATCATGTTGTAGGTATCAACAACATCCTCCTTAAGAATCTTTGTAAGTGCTTCCTTGCCGATTACAGCATCCGTTGTAACGTAGCCAAGCATTGTGCACATATTGGGATGAATCATGCCTGAGCCCTTGCTCATTGCTCCCAGTGTAACGGTCTTGCCGCCAATCTCAAGTTCAACCGCAAGTTCCTTATTGACCGTATCGGTCGTCATAATTGCTTTTGATGCATCTGTACCTGCTTCTCTGCTGTGTTCTTTTACTTTTGCAAGCTTCTCGATACCGGCTTTAATCTTATCCATCGGCAGATGAGCACCGATAACGCCTGTTGAACCAACAAAAACAGCCTCTGTAGGAATGCCCAGCACTTCACCGGCCTTAACGGCTGTCTGCTGGCAGTAATCCATTCCTTCCTTGCCTGTACCTGCATTTGCAATACCTGTATTAACAATTACTGCCTGTGCAAAAGGAGACTCATTTACAATCTTCATATCCCATTTTACAGGTGCTGCCTTAACTACATTTGATGTGAAGGTACCGGCACATACACAGGGCTTCTGTGAATAAACAATTGCCATATCCTTCCTGTTCTCATATTTAACGCCTGCTTCTACGCCTGCTGCTTCAAATCCTATCGGTGCGGTAATTCCGCCATCTATAAACTTCATATTCTGCCTCCTGTTATGGTAGTTTTGTATTCGTTGAATTTAACTTGTTCGTTGTCCTTTTACTCGTTGAACTTGATAATGTTGTCCTTATTAAGCACGAAATCATAATAGTTCAAATCAAGTCTCTCTGTCCAGCCTATTGTATGCCAAAAAGCATTACCTATATCATTCTCAGAAAAAGCTATCAGGGAAACCTTGCTTATCTGCTCTGCCTGAAGTGCTTCCATGCATCGAACTACCATGGACTTACCTATTCCACGGAGTCTGTACTCCGGATCCACACATACATGATAGAGACATCCTCTTCTTCCGTCATGTCCGCAAAGGATTGCACCCACAACCTTTCCATCCTCTATAGCAACCACGCTTGTGGTAGGATTTCTCTTTAAGAATCTCTCCACACCTATTCTCGAATCATCTATGCTTCTTATTGCAAAGCCCTTAATCTTACTCCAGAGCTTGAATACTTCATCATAATCTTCCATGGTCATTACTCGTACCATTACATTTCCTCCATAGGGACGGGCCCGAGCCTGTCACCGTCAAACCTTTTGATGTCGAAAGATGACTAAGCATATATAGGTGCTTCTATAGTTGAATACGCTTATATAGGCGTTTCTATAGCTGAATATACTTATATAAATACATCTAAAGAGGGATTATACACACATACCGTATATTATGCAACGCTTTATGGGGATATATGCATATGTTTGTGTATATATGCATCTTTAGTGTATATTTATACGGTTTTGTTACTTAAATTGCATTTTTCTTGCTTCTGTTTGCTTCCTTTTGCTTCCTTTTTGCATCTTTTTGCTCCCTTTTGCATAGGGATTTCCCCTTTTTGCTTTTCCCTACGTATTATGGCCCCTGGTTTTGCTTATTTTTGCTCCCTTTTGCATAGGGATTTCCACTTTTGGCTTTTCCCTATGCATTTCGGCTCTGACTTTTGCTTATTTTTGCATAGGGATTCCCACTTTGTGCTTTTCCCTATGCATTTCGGCTCTGATTTTTGCCTATTTTTGCTTCCTTTTTGCATAGAAAATTCCACTTTTCTCCCTTCCCTCTGCATTCTCCTTACTTACTCTATTCTTTTCTGCTCCGGACCTTACTTACTCTATTCTTTTCTGCATTCTCCCCCTGTATCCTACTTACTCTATTCTTCTCTGCATTCCACCCTAATTTCTGCCTTATTCTTCCCTTTTCCCCTATTGGCTAAAACTCAATATATTGGTAAAATATTAGTTAAGTAGATAAGTAATATGTATCACAAGGAATCAGGGAAAATGAGTGTATATCTTGTTATAGGAATTTACCTTCTTGCCGTTAATTTGATTGGTTTCGCCCTTATGGGAATAGATAAACGTAAAGCAAAAAAAAGAGCCTTCCGTATTCCGGAGGCGACTCTTTTTCTTGTTGCCATTATAGGTGGAAGCATTGGTTCCATCCTTGGTATGCACTTATTCCATCACAAAACCAGGCACTGGTATTTTCTTTATGGTATGCCTGCTATTCTTGTGTTGCAGATAATACTTGTTGTCTTCTTCGTTTTCTTCTGTCCCTGGGATATCATGATTCTCTAGAACACTTCAAGCCCTCGAACAAATCTAGAACGTTACGAACAGACCGCCTTCACATGCCAAGACACTGCTGAGTCCTGATGTGTTCATTATCAAGAAATTCTTTATTCCTGTCTTTTCCATTATTAAATCACGTAATTTCTCCGCATCAATAATGTTATTACAATGTGTAATGATAATTCTTGTCTGCTCAGACGCCCCCTTAAGTGCTGCTGCAATGTTGTCTGCAAGCTGATTCAGACTCTCTTTAATGCAAATGGTTCCAACAGACTTATCCTCCACCTCTTTGTCTCCGAAAAAGATTGATCTGACATTGGGCGCCTTGCTTACAACCTCCTTAAGTTTCGGGAAGCGGATATTCTTGTATAATGCCGAGAAATTCTCATACAGCACAACCGTGCGCATCTTATCTCTGCGTTTAGTAAGCTCTCTTTTTATTTCTTCAAATGAAAATCCACTCTCCTCAAGTTCCATTGCAGAAAGAGCAAGCTGACACTCTCCACCTGAAGCACTCTTTGAATCTATAACCATTATCTGCTTATCATTATGAACATCTTCGTACATTTTCTTGGCAAGCATAGCCGAAAAATAACAACCGCTTACCTTTGAAGAAATGGTAATCAGATATACTCTCTTGGCATTGGATTCTGCTATTGAATTGTAAAATACGTCCGGAGAAGGACATGCAAGTGATGCAAATGTTTTCGAATTAACAAATCTGTTCACAAGAGACTTTGAATTAACCTCTCCGTTATCCCTGATAGGAACTCCGTCTATCTCAAATCTGAAAGGTACAAGAGAAAATCTCTCATCCGATATATATTCCTTTGGTAATTCGCAACTGCTGTCGGAAATAATCTTATACTCTGCCATAATTCATCACTCCTAAACTGCTAACAAAGCCCCCTTGCATTGCATCTGTTTTAGTTAACTCTTTGATGTAGTTTTGAATACTACATGTAAATATTAGCATGATTTTCCTATCTTGTAAATACTTTTTGACAACTGATATGCTATAATAATAAAGTTTTCGATGTGAAAAACAATTAGGAGTTTTCGATGTGAAAAACGATTAGGAGTTTTCGATGTGAAAAACGATTAGGAGTATTATGAACAAAAAACTTAAAGGAACAATTCAATTGACGCTGACTTCCCTTATATGGGGAATTGCATTTGTGGCCCAGAGTGTAGGCATGGATTATGTGGGGCCCTGGACTTTTAACTGCATTCGTTCAATACTGGGCTGTCTAATACTGATACCTGTTATTCTTCTGTTTTCTCCGAAGGATAAAACCGTAAATTCAACAAATGGAATCCAAACAGCGAATTCAAAAAAAGCTCTCATAAAAAATACCGTTATCGGTGGTATTCTCAGTGGCCTTTGCCTCTGCAGCGCAACAATGTTCCAACAGTACGGTATTCTTGAGACCAGCGTGGGAAAAGCAGGTTTTATTACTGCTCTTTATATTATTCTTGTTCCGTTTTTGAGCATTTTCCTTAAAAAGAAAATAGGGCTGCAGAACTGGATCAGTGCAATTATTGCCGTCATCGGTTTCTACATTATGAGTATTCACGGATATGAAAAGATTAATCGCGGAGATTTGATGCTTCTTGCATGTGCGCTGCTCTTCTCTGTTCAGATACTTGTTATCGATCACTATGTGGACCGTGTTAATCCGATTGCTATGAGCAGTATTCAGTTCGCTGTATCTGCTATCATTTGTTCTGTTGGAATGTTTGTAATAGAAGCTCCTGCAATGAGTGATATATTTGCGGCACGTATTCCAATTCTTTATGCCGGCATAATGTCAAGCGGAGTTGCTTATACTCTCCAGATAATAGGGCAAAAGAATCTGCCTCCTACTCCGGCATCTCTTCTAATGTCACTGGAAAGCGTTTTTTCAGCCCTTGCAGGTTTTGTTATTCTTCATCAGGTTCTTTCATCCAATGAGTTAATCGGTTGTGTTCTGGTCTTTGCAGGCGTAATTCTTGCACAGCTTCCCACAAAATCTTCAACCGCTTAACTAACATTGAACTCTTCAACCGCTTGACTAACGGTGAACTCTTCAACTGCTTGACTTCCAGCGAATTCTTCATTGCTTGACTTCCAGCGAATTCTTCATTGCTTAATTATTATTGGTTTCATATAACAATAGCCCGAGTAATAAACTCGGGCTATCTTTAAAACGATCAAATTCGTCTTTTCTTAAGTTGTTTCATTGCTCTGTCGATTCAGCACGCTTCAGCTTCTTGTTCTTCAGATTCTTACTCTTCCGCTTCTTGTTCTTCAGATTCTTACTCTTCCGCTTCTTTCGGCTGTTCCTTTTTCTTTTTAGCAACAATTATAAGTATCGTTCCGATTGCAAGAAGTGCGAGGATTAATGCTATCAGCCAACCCCATGATGCCAATTCTTCAGGAATATCATTTTCACTTGAAATGATAATTTCTTCATCATCCGGTGTCTCTTCAATCTTATCGCCACCGTTGACATCATCGTTGCCGTCTGTTACCTCTTCTTCATCTTCATCATCTCCGAAGAGACCTGCGCGTCCTGCCATAGGTACTCTGTTTTCAGGAATTGTAATCTTAACTGCCGGCATACCATTGTAAGTGTATTCATCATCCTCATCACTGTTATCGGTTACAGGCTGTTCATTATTGTTCTTTCTGATAAATGATACAGTAGCAAATACTCGTCCTGCATCAGAATCTGTTATTACATTCTTACCTGTTGCTCTGATGCTGAGCGGCATATTCTCTTCACCGATATCTCCGCGTGCAATAATGCTAATATCGTGACCTGCAACGTAGCTGTGCTTGTCTTTTCCCTTTACAGAACCACCGCTCGTAATATCGACATCACCCTTTGCGTTTATCTTGTCAACAGTAATGTCATCATCGCTTTCCATATGGAGGTCGTCAGACTTAATGCTTATTTCTTCCGAATCAACCTTAATAGGATCTGTATCTGTTCCGACATCACCCTTTGCCTTAATATCTACATCATTACCGATAATGTTGTTCTTCTTAACTCCGGTATCTCCGTTTGTAGCATCATTATCATCGTCAATATTTCCATTATCCTTAGCAGTAATGTCTCCGCCTGCAGAAATATTTACATTTCCGCTATCCGGATTAGTAGGATCCTTTACGCCAATGAGCTCACCGATTTCCAAATCACCCTTGTTGTCGATATTTATTTCATCCGCTACAGATGATAACTTATCAACATCAGTCTTAACAGGATTGTCTTCTGTTCCGACAGTTCCGTTTATTGCATTAATTTCTGCACTGTCACCTGTTACAAGAGGTTTGTTGTTATCTGTAGGATTAATATTTCCGTTAACATCTATTGAAACATCACCGTCGGAATTAATCGGATCAAGATTAATATCCTTGTTGCTTTCAATATGAACATCACCAAGCTTGCTGCCATCTTCACCTGTTATAGAAAGTGAAGAGTCATCACCGTGCTCGATTGATACAGAATTGTCATCGGTACCTACTGTTCCTCCACCGTTAAGTGTAATATCAACATTTCCGCCTGCCTCAATAGAAGGATCTGCGTTGTTAATACCCTGCTCTGCTGCAGCAACAGCTTCCTGGGCATTTTCAAGAGCACCCTTTGCTCCTGTTCCACCGTTTCCACCATTCTCGGCATCGGTCTTTCCAAGAGCATCTGTAAGGTCAGTAACTTTCTTCTGTGCCTCTGAAAGTTCGTCATCAAGCAGCTGTTTAATCTCATCAATGGTCATAGAACCATCAATGTTATCAAAATCATGACCTGCTGTCTCACCTGCCTGAGCAATTATTTTATCAAGCTTCTTCTCATATTCATCAAGTTTGGCCTTTGCATCGGCTTTCTCTTTCTTGGTGCTGTTTCCATCTGCGATAACAGCCTTTGCATCAGCTATATCCTGATCTGTAAATCCAAGATTCTGCTCTTCCAAAGCATTCTTGGCATCGTTGATTGCATCTGTAAGATCATCAACATAATCTTTCTCTTCGCCAAGCTGCTTCTCAATAGTTTCAACAGTTGCCTTGGCCTGTTCCTGATCTGCTATCGCATCTGCAAGTTTCTTAACGGCGTCACTGTCATCGTTATCCTTCAATGAATCATCGAGATTAAGAACGATATCTTCACCGGCTTTAATCTTACCGGCCGTCAAATCTCCCTTCGTCTCATGAACATTGATATCAGTCTTGGCATCCATGTTGGTTACGCTGTTGCTGTTTGGATCAACAGAAGCACCTGTCTCAAGATGATTAATATCGATATCGCCTTCGGTTGCCGTAATGCTGTTGTCTCCGACAACTTTCATGTTCTCAACATCAACATCATCCGCTGTAATGTTACTGTTACCGCCTACTTCAATGTTCTCTACAGCAGTTTCTCCATTTGCTGTAATATCAACATCTGCACCAACCTCGATGTTCTCTGCATCAATTCTTCCGTCTGCAGAAATATCAGCGTTGCCACCAATCTGAATATCCTCTGCATCAAGTTCGCCTGCTGAAGTAATCTTTCCGTCTTCACCTGCAACAAATTCAACCAGGTTCATATCTCCTGTTGTATTGTCAAGTTCAACGTCCTTATCACCTCTTACATAAAGCTCACCCTCTGAAGAATCAGCTGTAATCTTAAGATCTTCATCCGAATCAACGTATACATCTTCTTTAGCAGTTGCTGTTACCTGGTCGGCTGCATTGATATCAATTCGCTTATCTTCTGCACCGATTTCTCCGTTCTGAACGTCAAGTGTAACTTTACCGCCATCGGCGTTGCCTTCTGTATTCATGGCATTAATATTAACTGCATCATCTCCGTCAACTGCCGAATCGGTAACATCAACCAAGTTCTGTGGAGCGGTTATTGAAACATCACCACCTGTGGTTGAAATGATTCCGATTCCCATCTCTCCGCTGTCTTCTGTAATATCTACATTCTTTGTAGCCTCAGCATCGATTCTGGTTTCTTTTTCATCATCTCTAACCTTAACCTGAGCATATCCAACGATGAACTTCATTTCAAATTCACCTGTCTGAGGATTTCTTGTAATGCTCCATGTTCCGTCTGAAGGCATTGATGCATTGTTAATATCCTCATAGCCAAGGATGTTGGCAATCATCTTGTCTTCCCAAATTCTCTCATTTACACGAATATCTTCAATTCCGCCGTTTGTTGCCTTAAGAACAAGCTGTCCCATGTCTATGTCAACATTTGAACTGTCTGTTCCCTTAATTCCCTCTGCAGCAATTAAGGCATTTTCATATCTTGTCTTTACCTTCTCTGCTCCGAGAGTTCCATGGGACTGATTAATGTTAATATCACCCTTGTTGTTAATAACTGCCTTAACAACATGTGTTGAATCCATAGGCTTATCTGCAACACCTGTGTTTTCCATCGGCATTCTCTGGTTGTCTTTATCCTGAAGTTTGGCTCTGTTAGAAGCGTTATCTTCAATATAACCGTCACCATCATCACCGATAACAATGTTCAAATCACGATAATCAACATCAATGTTCTCTATTTCAGGATATACAAATTCCTGCTCCCAAACCTTCTTTGCAATTTCTTCCTTATCTTCATCCGTAAGTGAGTCATAAACCATTGCTGAAAGCTCAGTATCATCAAATACAGGAAGAATCTCGGTTTTGGTCTTTGTATATGTTGTCTCAAGAAGATACTCAATAACCTCTTTAAGTTCATCCTTCAGAACTTCTTTCTCATCCGGATCCATATTTTCTTCAAACTTGAAGTAATCATTAAAGTCAAATGTATCTGCATCGGCAATTTCAAGAAGCTCTATAATTTCCTCAATGGTTACCTTTGTAGTCTTGTCGTTCTCATCGGGAACATATTTCTCACCCTCAGGAAGTTCAACAAGTTTTGCTGAAATCATTGTAACCAAATCCTGAACAGGTATATTACCTTCTACAAGGAAATCAGCAAGTTCTTCATTAGTCTCAATACCGATTGCTATAATGAATTCATCCTTCTTATGATTTTCGTATCCGCTCTTGATATCACCGACAACATCTTTGTAACCCTCTTCTGTATCGTCAGGATCTCTTTGAGTCTTGCCCGTTACGTCTTCTCCCTCATTGCTCTTCTCAAAATCTGCATCAACCGCATCGATATAGATTTCATTAGCATTAGGAATGTGAAGTACAACCTGCTCCGGTATATCAATAATCATATGCTTTTCTTCCGAACCTATTGATTCACCTGACAGTGCAAGGTATGAACCCTTTGTACTGTCTTCAGCATCATGATATGTAATAACCGGACTGTCATTGTTATTGAAATCTTCAATATTCTTAACTGCTGAAAGTGAAATGCTGTTACTCTTTATCTGAAGACTTTCGTCAGCTATCTCTTTAACGCCGGTGGTAATCTCATTGAATCTGATACTACCAAGAGATTTGATATCAACAATACCACCGTTAACCAGCATTCTTTCAAATTCAACATTTCCGCCTGCGCTGATATCCAGAATACCTGCTTTGCCTGCTTCATTCTGTTCAACTATGATATCTTTGCCTATAACATCCTGCAAACATACGATAGTAAGCTTTGCTCCTCTTACAACCGCTTCAATCTGCTTTGTCGGATCTGTACCTTCAGTATCTTCCGGTCGGCTAAGGTCAATAGTTTCAGCAGAATAAATAAATGTATCAACAACGTATACTCTGTTGCCCTGCTGATCTTTGAGAACAATCTCTCCACCATTAGTATTAATATCAAGAAGGTTATCAGTTGTACCTATGCTACCAATACCTTCCATATAAATGGTAACCTTACCGTGGTTGGTTACAATATCCGCATCATCTCCGGTTCCCGGATTCTCTGCGTCGAGAAGACTCATCTCATTATCCAGTACCTTAATTGAAATGGGTTCATCTGCAGTTTCTGTTCCAATATATGCAATATATACCTCTACGGGAACTTTTACACCTGCATTAGTCAAAGTAGTATTAATAATCTTCTGTGTAGTCGGAGCATTTTCTCCTACAAGTTCTTCCCATTTGCCTGCAGCATTCTTCTTAACATCAATGATGTCACCGTTTGATCCAACCTTGATATTATGATTCGGAACGAGATAATATATTACCTTGTTTCCATCCTCATCTGTAATGGTTTCCATAATCAGCTTTTCATTTCCGGCAGCATCAGAAACTGTCTGGGTTTCAGAATTGAAATCAAGTCCACTGTAACCATGATTTCCTGCATCATCTGTAGTAAACAGATAGTACTTACCGGTAAAATCTTTAGCTACAATATCCGTAAGCTGCTCGTAACGAATCTTCTGACCCTTCTTAATCAATACATCATTATTGGCATCACCAACTCCCATTATTGATGGGATTTCGATAGCTGAAGAATCATACTTATTTCCGTCAAATCTTGACCAGAATGTAACCTTACCTGAGCTGTCCTTTACTATATCAAGTATAAGTCCTGACTTAGTAATATAACGTGTATCTGTAAGCTTGTAACCGGTCTGATTCTTAACATTATTGAATTCAGGAACTGTTGTCTCACGAAGCTTAATACCATCAACATAACCTGTAAAGCTTATTACAGAATCTCCTTTTTCAGCTTCCTTTTTGAATCCTTCGGGAGCATTTTCCGGCAACAGATTTGCATCTACGTCGTATCCCTTCAAAGCACCAAATCTTAATACCAGCTTATTTGAGGAATCAGTAATCTTCTTAACCAATGAGCCTCCATAAATATATTTCTTTATGAGCTGATTTTTATCATCATAATCAGTATACGTTAACGCTTTATGCTCCTCATCATCATAAGCAAGATACTTCTTGCCGGTTGTGTTTCCGTTCGCATCAACTTCAGCTACATATATAAGCTTCTTGCCATTGCTGTTGTCATACATCTGTGTAGTAGTTGAAAGAATAATCTCATTTGAGCCTTCCTTCTTCTGCTCAACTCTGATGTATCTGAAAAGGATATCAACACTTGAAGCATCCTTACCGTCTTTATCCTTTACAGTATAATGCTCAACCGGATAAGTCTTTCCCTGTAAACCTGTTTTGGTTGTTTCATCATATGTATCGTAGATAACATTGCCTTTATTATCTTTATAGGCATTTGTTGTTCCCTCATAAACAAGATACTTCTTTCCTGTCGGAACTGTTTTTGTCTTACCGGTCATTTCATTTATGGTAACTGTATTGATTATTGAATTATTATATTCAATAATTTTATATGATGAATTGCTCAGTTTGATTACTATATATCCGGCTACTTCCGACGACTTATAATCTTTGTACTGATATACTTTATTGTCATCTTTATTTATATAATAACTTGCATCAGAGAAACAGCTCTTTGATGTACTACTCTTGTCCGGTGTAATATTCTCACCGCTCAAAAGAGTATTCGGGTCACCCTCCTTGTAATAATATGTTTTGCCATTGACAGTTTTTACATAATACTTGGTTCCACCGCTTACAACATATTTGCCATTGCTGTCAGTACCCGTGTTGACTGTAGTGAATTTAGGAATAACGCCAAGTGTAACATAAACTTTAACTAGGTTTATTATCTTATCCTCTTCATATGTTACGTTATTGCCATCCTTCTTTTCTGTTAGAGTAACATATGTGCCATCTGCCTTTTTCCTGATATAGTAATCGCCATAGGTCTTTTCTGTACCGGCAGTCCACTTGTTTAGTTCATCTTCCGACAGAGTAGTAATAATCTTATCGGTACCATCAATAGTAAGTTTTTTCGTTCCGTTGTAATACTCTGCCGATGTTGAAATATCATCTGCTATCTGCTCCTTAAAGAGACCGTTTCCTGTATTCAGTACAACAAGTCTGTAAGTGCTATTGTACTTTTCAATATACAAGTTATCATTCAAATGGCTGGTTACAGCAAAGTAATATCTGCCGGCAAATGAAAATGCAGCATTCTTGTCATTCTCTAACGTTCCTTTCTCGACCCAAACTTCCTCATTGTTGTATTTTAACGCAGAGCCACCACTTGTTGTAAAATATACCTTTCCGTCACTTACATTTTTTGTTTCCTCGTAATAAACAAGATCCTTCCGTGTTCCGTTTTCATACACGTACATATTTCCGTCATCATCAACGTAAATTTCAGAACTTATTTCATTTCCGTTCGCATCGACAACTACAAGTACCTTCTGTGTTTCACTCTTATCTCCGGAAACAGTGGCATCAACAGGAACCATTAATACATAATCTGAAGTTACATCGTATTGGTACATCTCGAACTTTCTTGTTTTATACTTCTCTGTTGAAAGTCCTGAATAACCGATAAGTTCTTCAAAGTAGAATACACCGTTAGTTGCGCTATAATCTCCCCATTTTGTCATTGTCGACTTAGAAATATTGAAGTTAAAGAATCTTCCGGCAAATGCATTCTTTACTGCATCACTGTTTACACTGCTATCCTGATCGACTATATAATGCATTCCATCAATCTTTTTGATTACTAATTGTACATCATTGCCGTTAATAACGACCTTAACTTGATCTGTTAAAAGATTGTAGTTACTGTCAAATCTTACTTTAACGGAGTAATTTGTTCCTGCAAATTTGTTCAATGTAAATACTGATGTATTTGCACCAAGAGAAATTCTTTTTAAAACATTCTTAACATGATCTCCGTCACTGTCGCTAAACCATATAATGAACTTATTATCATGCTTCGTCTGATAATAAACTCCATCCTTATCTATGCTGCTTGGCAACTGGCCTTTATCCAAAGAATCAGAAATAGAAGCAGAACTTGAAGTTTCTTTTGCAAGTCCGTAGAATTCCACAAGATCCTTGCCGTCTCTTGTATCGAAAACAATCATATAACTTATCTGCTTGTTATCACTCGTGATATTTTCGTAAATGGGCTTGCTGCCAACACTGTAGTACTGACGCTTTCCACTATTTTTACCACGTTCTTCCCACATCAAGGTAAGCGTAACCTCGTTTTCAATGCTGGCTCCGCCGACAACCTTCGAAATCTTGACAACCATTTCCTTCTTTGCATTACCGTTGTCAATTCCCAACTGGCCTCTCAGCCATGAACCGATAACAGAGCTTGTAAGTACTTCGTATGAGGTATTCTCGTCCAATTTCAAGGTACCGTTCTTGAGGTCAATAGATAAACCTGCATCAAGTTTAATTTCTATAATCTTTCCTTCGGCATTCTTAACAAATCCCATCTCTCCGATGTTCATTGAAGTATTGGTTTCATCTACCTTAAGTACATTTCTGTCTTTGTCCATATATACAACTGTACCGTTTGGCAAATCGTATATATACGCATCTGTTGCACTGTCATAACCAACAATATAGTGTTCAAGTAATTCAACACCTGTAATAGCACTATTGGCACTCAAATCAAGTGTTTCAGGCATATAGCTGAGTGTTCCCGGTACAGGCATTGTAACAACTGTTGCGCCATAGAGAGAAAATACATCGACTGATTCCCCGATTTCCATGTCAATCTGACCACCTGCTGATACTACTCTTTTAATCAGCATAGAGTCTTCATAGCTATCGATTACATTACCGCTTGCCACCAAATCTGCATATTCATTCGAATTCGGCATGATCTTTACTACATACAATCTTGCCGGAGTAAGTCTCAGATAAATATCATTCAATGCAGAAGAACCGTCAGCTGCCGAATCAATAACACCACCACCGTTTTCACCTGCAAACAAAGTAACATTTACTCTCTGCATCGTTGTTCCGATGCTGTATGCATCTGTAATTGTCAACTTATTTGCCCAAATAGGATCAACCTGACTATGAGCAGAAATATTGCTTACTCCGTCAACAGCGGTTAACTCTCCGTGGATGGTTCCAAGCCACTCAAATGCTACATGTCCACTGGGATTAGCTATATATCCGCCTATATGAACATTAGCACCCTTATTATCTGCAACTGTTCCGTCAAATGTATTAACTATACTTACTTCAGGAGCATAAGTTGTGTTAACAAACTTGTTGTCCTTCAGATTATTCTTAACAGCATTGCTCAGTACAGGATTAACAAAGTTTGCATTGGATACAAATATATTTCCTGTAGCGACATTGAGACTTGTGCCGTTCGATATTTTTACGCAAGGTATCATTGACTGGTCATATACAACAACCTTTCCGATACTGCTACCGCTCGGTGCATTGATTGTAAGAATACCGGCTTTATTATTGGAAATCTCATACAATGTGATATCTTTTCCCACCAGTTCGTAATATCTGCCCGGATTTGCTATGCCAACCTCTCTTACGATGATGTTTGAAGCAGAATTATCGTTCTTCTTCGTATAATCATAATAGTCGATATCCACATAGATTCCGCCTGCTGCATCACCCATATAGAATGTAGCGCCATTCTCTACAGTAACCTTTGCAGTATATGATTTTGACAATTCGTTTCCTGTATCTCTGTAGATAAATCCGCCTTCATGCAACTCTGTATAAAGTCTTCCGGAGTCAAATTTCTCTGCATCGACTGTCAGATTAGCACCTCTGTATACAAAGCCTTTACCAAGCTTTGTGTTGGCAGCAAGTGCAACACTGCCTTTAACAAGTGCATAGCCGTATCCTATAGCATTTAACTGTACACTTGAATAAGCAAATATATTATTACTCTTATATTCAGGCTTAGCACTTGCATATATCTTGGCAATATCATGACCTGTCACTGACATGTTATCCAATGAAACTTCTGTGCTCATATTAATATTATATTTAGAAGTACCCTGGACATTTGCTCCCAGTGAAGAACCGCTTGCTTTTGTTCTTGCCGTTAAATCAAGCTTATCAATCTTTGCAATAATATATACATTTCTTCCTTCTATGGCTGTATTATCTCCACCGATAATTGAAGCTGCTTTTATACTCTTTCCATTATTAACAGAAAGTGTTGCCTCTGCCATTGGCTCTGTTCCGAGACCGCCTGCGTCAACATCGGCATTTGTATAAGCTTTCTCAGATACATACGCATAGATTGAAACATCATTAAATCTGTCAGTAATGCTTGTTCCAAGCATACTTACCTTTGATTCAGTTACTATTGTAGTAACTGCTTCTGCATGTGAAAGTGCAACAAGACCGCCTGCATCTATTGATGAAGAGGTTGTTATTTCATCAGCAGAACCGCCGTCTGCCTTTATAAGGACATTTCCGAAATTAGCTGCTATTACCGCATTATCAACATTTACAAGAACTTTTCTTGTAAGACTGTTGATTGCCTCAAGTACTGAACCCGAAATAAAGCCTCCATCATTTGCAATTGTTGTGGCATTCATATTAACCTGTGAATTTCCTTCAATTGCAACTGAGTTATAAGCATCAACAGTACCTGAAACAGTAACACCGTTATCGGTTACTATTGTATTGTCACCCCTTGTATAGTCGGCATTTAATCCTATTCCTATAGATGTACTTTCTGCCTTGCTGATTGCAGTTGATCCATCCTTCGAATTAATCTTTACACTTCCGTGAACTGACTTAAGGGTTGCATTATTCAAAATCTGAACCAGCGTCTTGTAATAGCTCTTTGTGGGAAGCTTAACGATCTCAATGTTGCTTCCTCCAACAGTAATACCCTTTTCTACAACAGCCTCTGCACTACCGTTGTTGTGTGCCTCTATCTCAACATTTTTTTCAGCCTTCATGCTTCCGCCATTAACTGTTAGTTCAACAGTCTGAGGAGCACTTGAAGAATTACCGACATTTGCATTCGAGTTAATATCGGTAAATGTACCTAAACCAACTGTTGCACCACTTTCTGCTTTTGATTTTGAAGCTGTATTGCCCATGGCATTTACGGTAAGTTTTCCGGCTGTTTCAATATTTGCCTTATCAATCAGGAGCTTCACAATATCATAGGTCTTTGATTTAACTTCAATACCACCTATAATCAATCCTCCGACAGAAGTACCGGTATCTGAACCTGCATATACATTAGATACTGAATCGGCTGTAAAGCTTACATCACCGCCTGCTGTCAACTTATTACTGCTTCCACCCTTTACAGTCAATCCATTCTCTGATTCTGCCGAAGCTGTTGCTTTGTTTGCAGTTACGGAACCTGCTAATGCCAAATCAACGCCGTCATATCCACCGATTTTTGCCGATGTTCCGGCCGGTGCTTTGGTGTCGCCACTCGTTCCGGTCAAAACTGATGCCACATCAACATTACCGTTTACATTAAGATTTCCGTTATACTCAAATCTTGTATTCTGTTTAACATGACTGATAGCCTTTACAACATTCGCTGAAACTTTTACAACTGATATCGAAACTTTACCCGGCTTAACCTCCGCATATGCTTTTGCGTTGCCTGTATTGTAAACTGTCAGGTCTCCGCCGATATTCATATCATCGGAAGATGCAAATACAGCTTCAGATGTTGAACGGCTCTCTGCCGTAATAACATTTGCTTTGACATCTACTCCACTGATTGAATAGCCACCTTCTGCGGGAGTAATAAATCCATTTGATACAGACGAATATTCATTGTTAACGGTTACTGTTCCGCCTATATTTCCGCCGGCCACGTTAAGTTCAGCAGCAAATTTGCCTTCTGCCAAGGCCTTTGAAACCAATGCCGATACGGCAATCAAGCCTGCAGCAAGGTTACCGATCTGCGACCTTGCAGTTGAAACTGCATCATTAGTTATATTTACATTTCCTGTATTATCTTCTCCCTCAATAACTGATACGTTAAGTGTACCTGCCTTAAGTCTTGCAATACTTTCTGCATTTGCCTTGGCTATGGCAACACTGGCATTTGCTGCAACCGCACCTGTTCCTGCCGCAAATATATATGCCTCAGCCATTGATCCAAACGTCAAATTAATATTAGTTTCTGAAGATTCTTTGTTCTTAGTCGCTCCTTCTTCCTTATCAAGCGGAATAAACTCATATGTTCTGCTTAATTTACTCGGTTCCATAATTTTAGAATCGACAACAAGGTTTGCTGCTTCAATATTGCCGTTTGTGTCTGCACCTGCATACTGAGTATTACAAATCCATGCATATGCCACAGATACGTTAACACCTATTGCCCCGCCGGCACCTGACATTGATACAGCGTAAGCTCTTCCGCTACCGATTGCATTTATCAACAAATCTTTTACTGCATTTAACGTTCCACAGTTTCCTGTTCCTGTTATCTTCGCATTATTCTCACCGGAATTTCTTGCAACAACCACATTTACTGCTGCACCAATCAAACCTACAGAACCCGTTACAGCAGTTGCTTCAACAACAGTGTTGTTAGGATCCTGCTCTGTTCCTGCGTTGATTCTTATATTTCCTGCTGAAACATTGGCTCCTTCAAGGTTAATAATTGCATTATTTTTAGAACTGCCGTCTGCATAAGCAACTGTAGCACCGGCCGCAACAGCGCCCCCGGTCAGAGAAGTTGTAACCACATTTGTATCACCATTACTGATTGCGTAAACATCAAGATCATCAGAAAGTGTTACCTTAATTTTGCTTACTGAAACAGTATTTCTAATTGTATTTATCGCAACTGCAACTATACCGTTTACCGCAATTGCTCCTCCGGAAACACCTACACCGATAACCTCACTTTTTCCCTTTGCGTTTCCTGTAACCTTCAGGGATTTTGCTTTAATATATCCGTCTCCGGCTTTATCATCTCCGATTGTACCAACATAAGACTTAGCATCAAGTGCATTCACTACTATAGTTGCTGTAGCCCCTACTGAAACTCCTGCAGAAAATGCTGCGGAAATCATTGTTCCCTTTGCATTTGAAGAGAAATCATGTCCCACAAGAATATTTGCCTTTGGACTGTCAAGCTTAACATTCTTTCCAATATGGTTATCAACATCCGTTCTGTTAATAGCCAACGCAACACCCGCATTCACTGCTACACCACCACCTGCTATTGCAGCAGAGAATACCTTTGCATTTGTGGTACCTTCTGTATAAACCTTTATATTTCCTTCTACAGGATTGCCATTGCTATCCTTTGAAAGGGCTATGCTGCAATCATCAATACCTGCAACAGATTTGCCCTGGAAATATGCAACTGCAGCAGATGCATTAACACCAACTGTTCCGCCTGCTATCATGGCACTGACAGTAAAGACCTCACCGAAATTAACATTTGACTTAACCTCTATATTCTTTGCTGCCGTAACATCACCCTTTAACAGAGCATTTGTTTCAGAGAATACAAGCAGTACTGCCGCATTGACGCCTACTCCGACAAATCCGCCTGCACCTGCAAATGTAATAAGTCTGATTGTGGATGAATCCTTATTGGCCTCACCCTTAAGTTCGTTTTCGTTGAGACTCTTATTTGATTCTTTTGCATTTAAACTGAGAGTCTCTGTTTCTCCATCCTTATTCTCTCGTTCAAATGATAACTTACTTGTAAGCTTATCTTCTGTGTCAGCTATCTTCTTTCCTGCAGAACCTGTAGCTGCATTAATAATGATATCTCCGTTTGGAGCGCTAAGTACCGAATTGCTGTCTACTATTGCATTTACATTTGAATAGAGAACTGATACAGCAACACCGACACCTACTCCGGCTCCTGCTCCACCGACTGCAACAGTTCCTGAAATCATATTTGCATCAATAAGGTCTGATGAAAGAACATTGATATTGCCGTTTGTAGCTGTAACGGAAGATCCTACACCAATAAGTGCTGAAGTAGCATCATCTAAATCGTTAACCTTGCTTGATGTAAAGGATGTTCCGCTGTCATCTCCACCGTTAGCAGTTTTTTGATATGCAGAATTATCAAATGAACTACCGTTTTCATCCTCATCATCCATCTTATATTCAGACTCTTCATCTTCCACATCACTGCTCTGTCCATATTTGCTGTAATCCTTACCACCATCACTATGCTGACCGTCACCATCAAGAACACCATCATAATATTTACCATCAATTTTTTCACCACTAAGTTTGCTCTTTGGCTTTCTTCCGTCGAGTGCTGCCTGATTTGCTCCGGCAAAAACCGCATCTGATTGAGTCTGAGGATTCATTCCATTGCTTATCCGATTACCCTCTTCATCACATAGATAATTACCATCTTTATCCTTTTTATAGCCATATAATGAATCATGTGCGTCCTGACTCATCTTATTGCCCACAACAACAACAGAAACTGTTACACCGACACCGGCAACGCCTGAAGCTGCAAGAGCTGCAGCGGCTGATACAACATTTCTGTTTGAATTGGCAACTACGGAAACTGATTTTGCTACAATATTGTTTTCTGTTCCGATAGCTGCTTCAACTGTATTAAAGCTTACACTAACCAAAGCTGTAACACCGACACCGGCTGTTCCTCCGGCAGCTATTGTTGCAACGATTGCATAAACTTCATATTTATCTGTTGCAGATATGATAAGATCTCCATCTGCATAAATGTTTACTTTATCTCCTGTGTAGGCCTTTGTTACAAACTGAGTTACAACAACGTCAAGGGTACCTCCTACACCTGCTGTTCCACCACCTGAAACTCCTGCAGCATCAGATGTTACAATTTCATATGTATCTGCGATTATCTTCACATTTCCGGTAACAGGCTCTGTCTCTGTTCCTATTGAAGAGTTGTCATATACATGTGCTTGGGTTTCATTTTCAAAATATGTAACTACAGCAACACCGGTTACGCCCGCTGTTCCGCCTGCGCCAACAGCTGCAGCGACATTAATAAGCATATCCCTTGAATCGGCTATAACTGTCACATTTCTTGCTTTGGTAACATTTCCGATTGCAGCTTCTGTCTTATTCTGGAATACAAGAGCATTTGCACCGCCTGCAACACCTGCTGTTCCTGCTGCTGCAAATGTAATAGCAAGGAGATACAGATCATCCTGTGAGTCTGCAATAACATATACATCATCGTCTGCTGTTATTGTACCTTCTACAAGAGCTTTTACCTGCTTGTCATATACAAGGGCAACAACTGTTGCTCCAACTCCTGCAGTTCCTGCTGCCGAAAGAGCACCTGCACAGTCAATCAACATGCTTTCGTCACATGCTGCTACATATACATCGCCAAATCCGCTGTCTGCGTCTGCTTCATCGTATTTCGCGTCAGGGTCTCCGTCATTTGAGGAACCGCTTCCGGTACTGCCTGATGCGGTGCTCGGTGTTCCGGCTTCTCTCTTTGATGTCAGGGTTGCAGTCTTGGCTACTGTAGCATTAACCTCATTGCTTACCACCAAAGTATTAACAACGCCGGTCACAGCTGCTGTTCCGGTAGTTCCGGCTCCTGCAACTGCAAATGTGGCTATCATTTCATTACCGTCTGCACCGATAACAATACCATGTCTTCTCTGCTCACGGTTTGGTTTCTTAATTCCTCCGTTTGCAACATTCTTTCCTTCTGCAACTATTTCTGTCTTTGGTCCGACTGTTGTAGAAATTCTATTTGTAAATACAGCTGTATCAAGTGTTGCACCGATTGCTGCTGTTCCTGTTGAAACAGATATCGAACCGGCTGCAATAACATTGTCTGATTTAAGTTCAGCGTTAACTCCTACAGAATCACCTGCATGAAGCTTAGATGCTTTTCCGTTCTCTGAATTATCAAGTGAGGTAACCAGTGTTTCCAGGGTACTGTTGCTGATAACAACCGGAATAGAACCTGTTAATGTCAGAGTTCCCATTCCTGCTCCAACAGCAAGAAGAGCTGTTACCGCCAAATCATCACCCTTTGTGTAGATATCAATTGAGCCCTCAGTTGATTTAATCTCTGAGCCCCAAATCTTTGTCTTTACATTTCTCTCAAAAATGTTTACAGCAATAGAAGCACCAACTGCTATTCCTCTTGAAAGAGCAACGCTAAGTACTGCTGTGTACATTCTGTTATCTGAAGATGCTCCGATTACTATATCCTTTAATGCAGTAAGTGTTGCATTCTTAACAAATACGTCGACATCTTCCTCTGTTCTTATGATAACAAGCGGAAGAGCACCTGCTCCGCCCTGACCTCCGGCTGCACCCACTGCAGCAACCGTATTAAGCATTCTTACATCTGTATCAGCTGTAACTTCTATTCCGCCTGCTGAGCTTTCAAGTACCGAACCGTTTCCGATTGAAGCCTTAACATCACTGTCAACAAGGATAACTGCAATACTTGCACCAACGCCGCATTTGCCTGCCGTTGCCGCAACAGCAATGGGAACAACAAGAAGTTTTACTTCGTCTCCTGCACTAACCTTGATATCGCCGGTAGCATGGAGTTTTGCACCGTTACCATTACCTTTTGAAGTTCCGTCTTCAGCAACTTCATCCCCTACCAATGCCTTAACAACATTGTCCATTATGATAAGGTTAAGAACACCACCGATTGAAACTTTGGACTCAGCACTTGTTGCAACAGAAGCTGCAATAGTGATTGCCATTAGCTCATCCTTATTGTCTGCCGTTACAGAAATGCTTGTAGGCACCTTATTCTTTTCATTATCTTTATCATTTGCAGCAAGAATATTTGCTCCGTCGCCGATATGTGCGGTAGTCTTGTCGTCATTTTTGATTGTTCCGGCTGTAAGTCCGATTCCAACCTTTGAAGGCGCAACACTAAGTGCACCTGCTATTACTCTTGCATTTGTATCAGTAAGTGCATTAACCTTAACATCACCGCCGAGAATAATCTTCTCAACTCCACCAAGATATGCTTCTACTTCATTATTAAAGAAGAGCATTGCAATTGAACCTGCAATTGAAGCCTTACTTCCCGAAGCGCTTGGTGAAATGATCGAGCCGGCAATTGCCTCAGCATAGTAGTTTGTTGATCCAAGGAAGTTAAGAACATCTACTGCATCAACAACTGTCTGTGTATCAATATTAATTGTTACAGAATAACCGTTACTGTCATCGTCGTCAGTCTTCTTATAATCAATAATACCCTTTCTGTATTCCTGGTCCTCACCTACGTTAGAGGAATCAGTCATAAGATACTGTGTAGTAAGGGAACTTGAATAATCTGACATATCCACTCTCTTCTTAAGTGCTTCAACTGTCAGGTCAGCCCCACTAATTGCTTTAACAGTATCATCAATAATAGCCTTTACAACGCTGTCTGCATAAACAATTGCAAAGGAAGCTCCCATACCTACATTAGTTCCCTTGCTGACGCTTAATGCACCTGCTCTTACTGCAAGCTTTGTCTTATCAACAGCAGAAACCTTGATGTTTTCTGATGCAAGAAGTGCTACATCATTCTTATTGCTTACATCAGAAATGTATGACTCACCCACATTGGCAATTGTCTCTGCCTGGAAGTAAAGAACTGCAACTGCAAAGCCAAGTGTAGCCTTGCTGTTTGAACCGTCTTTTCCCTTTCCGCTGCTTGCACCTGCTATTGCCTGTGCACCGAGAGCACCCTTATAAAGGTCATCCATATTGGCTGTAAGAAGAGCCTCAATAATGATATCGCCTGTTATATCCTTTTCTCGCTGCTCGCTCTTCTGCTTTCTCTGCTCCTCAGTATCTGTATCTGAATACTGAGCCTCTTTAACTCCGATAGTTTTGATTGTTCCGTTATTTTCTGCAATTGACTTATTCTGATTTACAGAAATTGCTACCGCTGCTCCGACTGATGCATCAGCCTTGGCAAATGTAACAGATGCGCCGCTTGCTCTTGTTCTGAAGTTTCCGTTGTTGGTAGCAAGAATCTGAGCAGTAGCTGCTGTAAGAACGCCATTCATAACGGTTATTGCATCATGACCTGTCAAATTTATTGCTACAGCTGCAGCTACATCGATAGACCCCTTCTCTGTTGACTGCATCTGGTTGTCATTGTTTCCTTCAACCTTACCGGCATTTGTCTCTGTTACTGTACCGTTTGTACTTGTAATGTCCTTTTTCTTAACATTACCGTCTTTATCCTTTTCTGTTGGAACAGCATCATCTGTTGAAGGCATAGCATCCTTGCCACCCTTCTTCTGAGCATCAGCAGTTGCCTTCGAACTTGTAGCAGCTTTCTTCTTTTCAGGATATTTTCCGTTAAGAACATCTTCTGCATTATCCTCGGCCTTGTTAAACTTCTCAACCTTATCGTTCATGTCAGCGCCCATGACCGTAGCAAGTCCATAAGCATCATCGCGGTTATATACACGTGATTTAAGTCTTGCGACTCCTGCAACATCTGCTACGCCATTCATCTGAACAAGAACATCCGAATATGCATAGTTTACTGCAGCGGCTGCACCAACAGCTGCCTGTCCGCCAACAGCAAATCCGCTTGCGCTTGAAAGTGTCTGTCCGATTTCCTGTGCAAAAATGTACAGGCTGACATTATCTACTGCAGCTGCCTTAGCTGCTTCAAGTTCAGATTCCTTATGTGCCTTTATCTCATCAGCACATTCCCTTTCAAACGCTTCTCTTATCTTGTTCTTTTCTAAATTTTTGTTGCTACCTGTAAAATACCAACTTTCAAATTTGTCGTCGGGGTTCGTTTGAGCGGACTTTTTCTTAATCTCTTCATATCTGGCATCAAACAAATCTGTTGCTGCAAAATTATCTTCGTCAAATGTTCCTACATCAAGATCATTCTTTGTTGTCGCAATCTTTGCACCCTCAGCAACAAATGCATGAACCTTGGCATTAATAAGTCCCAATGCAACAGCTGCATCAACAGATACATCCATTGTCCTTGAGGGAGCACCGCTTAAAGGATCTGAACCTGCAACAGCAACTGTTTCGCTTCTGTTATCTGTAGTAGCTGAAATGTTGATTGTTCCCGCCGTAACGATTCTGTTCTTTCCTATATAAGCTTCAACACCTGCTTCATCATCCATATTTACATAGTTAAATGCAAATGAAGCACCGACACCTATAGATTTACCGGATGTATTTGTAGGAGTATTCTCCTTAGTCTTTGGCTCTTCCTGCTTAGCAGGTGGATTATTCTTATTAACAAACAGTGGTCTGATAACAACATTTGTCTTATCCCTATTGTTTGCCTGGAATACTTCCGGCATCTTGAAAGAATAGGTATAAGTGCCCTTATCCGTATCTTCGATAATCTTTTCCGCATACTTCTTAAGATCAATTCTCTTCTGAATGTTACCTGTAGCACGATATTCAAGAATAAGCTGATCTAATTCGAATGCGTCTCCTGCCTTGACTGTTATAGTCAATGCTGCTCCCGGAGCAATTTCCGTTTCATTGGCCGTAATATTCTTATCTTCGTCTCCGTCCTTATATGAAACAGTAAGTGTACCAAAGCTGTTTCCATTTCCATTCAAAACAAATGCATTAGTGCTATATGCTGCATTCTCGGCTGTCCTGGCAGCGCCGTTCTTAATAACGAGAACGCTCTTTGTTACCTCGGTAAACTCAACAACAATCTTAATCTTTTCCTGTACAAAATTTTTCTTTTCTTCTTCTGTTTTGGGTTCTTCACTCTTCTTTATTACACCGTTATAGTCATATGTTCGCTGTGTATCATTGAAATCAGAAATAGTGTCCACCTTTGTCTCAAGAAGATTACCGTCCTTATCTTTCTTTATATTACCTTCGTAATCATAAGATACTTTGTATACTGTATACCTATCCGGTTTATATCCTATTTCAGGATTCATAGTAATTGTATATTCAGGATGACCATTTTCATCTCTCTTTACTGTGACTTCCACAGTTCCGCCTGCAGTTGCAGGAACAACTAAAAGGCCATCATCAAGAACCTTTTCAGACTTTGTGCTTCCCGAACCCTCATTTGCCTCGCTCTTTGAAGCTTCGTTACGGTCTGCATCACCCTTTGCATTAACAGCTGCTGTTGCAACTGTATCCTCGAACTGCTTATTATCACTCTTAATTAAGATGTTGCCGCTTTCAACAGTAACCTTGTAGTTTTCTGCCTCATTTGCTTCTACATCTGAAATATAAGCCTTTGTTTCACCGTTAATAAGCGCTATTGCAACACTACCTGCTATACCAACCTTTGTTGCACCCGAACCTGAAACGGCGTGAGTAACAAAAGTGTTTGTAGGAGTTTCTTCTACAGGTACGACAGCTGCATTAAGCCAGCTTGAAAGATTATCAAGTGCTGCTCCGGTAAGAGCTGCTCCGGTCTTTTTGAGTGCATTAACCAAAGATTCCTTCAGTTTGTCACCGAAGCCATCCTTAATCATTTCCTTAATCTTGGTAACGTCAACAAATCCTTCAAATGCATCATTTGCAAATGTCTCAAATGAAGCAAGAGAAACGCCTGCGATGGTATCCTTCTTTTCATTACTTAATTCATTAAGAATCTTCTGAAGTGAACTACTCTTTACAGCATCCTTATCCTTATCGTCGCCGTTGCCGCTATTACCACTATTTCCACCTGTATTTCCACCGCCGTTATTGCCGGTGTTGTTATTTCCTGAAGCACCAATATCAACAGACTTGGTACTAGCTTTTGCGTCTTTTATCTTCTCCTGAGCAAGACCTTTCAATTTTTCAAGAGAATACTTAAGAATAACCTCCTTTAAGGTCTTCATTCCCGCGTCAGAAAGTTTATAACCGAAATTGTTCTTGAAATCTGCAAGTTTATTTTCAATATCTGTTGAAATAAAACCTTCAAGACCTAAATCTGTAAGAAGAGATATTGAAAACTCACTTGCGAGAGTAGCTGTCAAATCAGTAGCAAGATTTCCCATAGCTGTAAGAATATCTTCTCCGAATCTTGATTCAAGTTCAAGGGATTCTATAGCCTCTGAAATTGCACTGCCCATTGCCTTTCTGATAAGAACCTCAAGGATATTACGTCCTTCATTTTCCTCTGCTTCCTTCTTATCGTCTGAGGTCTCTTCCTTTTCCTCTTCATACATTTCTGCAGCAAGAACAAGCTCGTCTGCTGTGAGTTCTACATAACCGATGCGAGCGATATTCTGATAATCTACTATATTAATGGCAACTGCTACACCAACGCCTACCTTTGATTCGGTAGCACTTGCATTTGCCTTTACATCAGCATCTGTATCATTCTGTGCTACAATTGCTGCTTTCTTCTCAACCAATGCACTGATTTTGCCATCAATATCAGCAATACTCTTGTTATCCTGAATATTGAGTGCAAATCCTGCTGCTACAGAAACGCTGCCTTCCTCTGTTTCGGCACCCTTTCTGTTTGCTGTCTTAGACTGAATACTGTTACCTGATACTCCCTTGTTTCCACCGTTTGCAAACTTTGAAGCACCGGCTATAGCCGAGTCAGCCTGTTTGTCAGATTCTCCCTTTTGGCCGTCCGAGGCAGGGTCTCCGGAATTGCTGTCCGAAGAATCTTCCTTTACAGAAGTATTACCCTGTACGCCGGCTCTTGATGTAGACTTAAGTCCGCTTCTTGAAACAGCCTGTACTGTAAGGTTCTGAACATGAACACTGTTTTTGAGGTATGCTTCTGCGCTGTCATTAAAAATTGATATAACAAATGAACCACCTACGCCAACCTTGTCACCGGATGCTGAAGCATCTGCTGCCATTGTACGGTTGATATTGTTATAAGCGGTTACAAGGAGATCGTCTGCCGTAACAACGATTTCTCCTGCATTTATAAGTTCTGCCAGTTTGCCCAAATAAGCATAAGATGTAGAACCTGCGATATCCAGTGCAAGAACAGGTGTGATTGATACACCACCTGCCGAACCTGCTTTTGCAACGGTATTATCTGTTCCCTCATGCTTTGCGCTAACTTCAACAACTACTTTATCTTCATCCTTCTTATCCTCGGCTGTAACTTCCATTACTTCCTTGGTAAGCTTTGTATTATCCGGAATAATTGCAGAAACATCCGAACCGATTACTGCAACAGCAATACCGGCACCAACTCCTGCTTTTCCACCCTTAGCGCCATCCGGATTTGTTCCCTCTGCTTTTGTTTCAAATTCATCCTTTGAAGAAGCAGTAATCTTCAAATCACCTTTTCCGAGGTTAATGTTTATCTTTCCGACATTATTATTCTTTGCATTTTCCTCTGCAATATATGCATTGGTTGTTGCATTAACAACATTAACGGTAATAGCACCTGCTACACCGAAATCTCCTGCTGAATATCCTGCAAGAGACTCTGCGCTTGATTTCACAGATTCAGATTCTGCATTGATAACCAAACCTTCTGCCTCTATATTTCCGCTCTTGATATATGCATTATTGTTATGCTTTGTAATGGTAACATTAATACCTACACCTGCAGAGAAAGTGGTATTACCAGAATTCTTTGTTCCATGCTTGTTCTCTTCGAACTCACAAGTTACTACTATTCCGTCAGTAGTCTTAAGTGTTCCCGGAAGATTTTCTGTAGGAAGCTTATAATAAAATGCTCCGTTTTCATTCATTCCAACAGTTTTAGTTTCCGAAAATCCGTTATCGTAATTGAAGGTAATTGTAACTCCGTTTCTCTTTACTACATAACCATCCTTGGGATTTACTGTTACAAATACGATATCGCCATCATTAACTTTATTGGTTACCGAAATATCACCTGCATTACAGGTTGCCTTATAAGGTACATCTTCTCCACTGGGATCCGGTGTTGAGCCGGAAGATGAACCTGTTGAACCTGTTGATGAACCTGCCGTTGCTGCAACAGGCTCCTTCACCTTGGCGGTAACGGCATATTTCTTAGGTGTAGCCGATTCCTTTACAACAATATAAATCTTTGCGATTGTATCCTGCCCTGCAACAATTTTGGGCATCTTGAATTTGTAAATACCAGTCGCGCCGTCATACTCAATTTCATAACCACTAAGGAAGTTATCTGAACTTTCTTCCTTATAAATATATGAATATGTCGTTCCATCAAGCTTACATGCTCTAAGTTCAACTGTGTATGAATTCTCACCGTTATAAGCATCACCCGAAAGAACAACCTCAACTTCATCACCGTAATCAGCAACAGCTTCAAGAACGGCAGGCTTATTTTCTCCAAAATCTTCCAGGCTGCAAGGGCTGTTCGCTGCAGTCAAATTAACAGAAGAATCACTTGAAATAATTTCAAGCTTAACTCCCTTGTCTCTAAAGGAAATCTCAATTGTTCCAAGGGTGCTATTATCAGGAAGCTCTGTAGGTACAACAAACGCAAATCCCTTTCCGCTCTTTGCAACCTCTATCTCCTTACCGTTTCCGTCTTTTACTACCATTACGGTATCAACATTTGATCTTTCATTCTTTGTATTGCCATCAACAAATTTGACGTCGGATACTGTAATAACAGATCCGGCTGTAGCATACTGAAGCTGATCTGTACTCAAATTCTTCTCAAGACCGCTAAGCTTATACTCGTACTTTGAGCCACTGTCAGGTAAAGCAATTCCAAAAATCAATGGTGCAAATGTTGCATGAATTGTAATATTATGTGCAAACTCAAGCACGGCACTCTCAATAGTAAAATCATTTGTTTGTCTACCTAAAAGAGCATCACTCGATTTAAACACTTCTATCTCAGCGCTCTCATGTTCCGGAACGGTTTCAGTTGCTTCTACAGTATATGTGTACCATATTCTTTCAATTCTGTATCCTTCCCAAGCTGCAGTCTTAAATTTAAGTACATTCTTGGGTTCCTCAGTACCTCTGTTTGCATATATAACACTACCGTTTTCCATCTTATCGAAAGTAAGAACAAGTCCTTTGTCCTCGCCTTCAGCCTCGCGAACAGTTTTTGAATGAGCAGGATATACCTTTTCCGTAAGTGCAGATTTAAGGTCTGAACCACCGCCTTCACCGTCTTCTTTCTTTTCATCCTCAGGATCATCAACCGGTGAACCGTCAGCAACAGATTCATTTTCTGTTGTTGCTTTTGCTTCTATATTAAGTGTACCCTCTGCAGTAATTGATCCACCTTTATTAAGATCAACATATGCATCGTTGTTGTTTTCAACAAACGCTACTGCAAGTGCGCCCACAAGCTGTCCTCTTGTTGAAGGAGCCTCGCCTGTACTTCCCGAACTTTCCTCAGAACCGTCTCTCTTGAAGGTAGCCTTGAACTCTGCATCGTAGTCAAGCATCTTAAAGATGTATCTTCCTGCATCATCAGGACTAATCTGAACACTCTTTACAAGTTTGTTGTTCTTGTCATACAAATTAGCAGTCAGCGTATCAACAACGTAACCGCTGTCCTTTGTTACATGAATCAATACTTCCTGATCCTTATCAGCCTTGGCTGTATCAATACTTATACTTCCGTTGGGGGTACTTTCTGAAGTATTAGATGCAATCCAAAGATTGTGTCCCTTACCGTATTCAGGCGCTTCAAACTCTTCTGTAGCACCTTCTGTTCCTGCACCGAGAGCACCTTCAATACCAAGATTGTCCTCAATCGGTGTGTCACTTACCTTAAACTTAGGTGCTGCTTCTCCATTATTAAGTTTTCTAAATGTAACAACAACCTTAACAGTTGAATCAGGCATCACAAATGTATGGTCAGACTCACTTACTTTGCTTGAATCAAAAATACTCTTTTCTATATTAGTCTTCTTTCCGTCAGTACTATCTGTCGGAACACCTGTATAATATATCTTAATATCCTTGATTACATATCCGTCACTTGGAATAGCACGAACTGTTACAGTAGCATCCTTATTGGCCTTTGCAGATGTTGTAACTGTTCCGTTGAGAGGAGTCTCAACTGTAATATCATATGTTCCTCCGCTAATCTTATCCTTAGCCTTTGAGAACAAATCCTTAACCTTGCCAATTGTAGCTTCGCCGGCTTTATCTGTAGGCACTCCTATTTTGTCAAGTTTTTCTATAATGTCCTTTATTGTCTGAATAACCTTACTTGAGCTCTGAGACTCACCATCTTCACCGTCATCATCTGCTTCTGAAGACTGAGCCTTTGTATTAACAACAGCTGAAGATTCACTTGTAATAGAAACATCACCAGCCGCCTCTATAGTTGCAACAGATGCTCCCGTAGCATCAGAATCTTCAACGACTGCGTCAACATCCTGTATAACAACAGCTACTGCAAAGAAACCACCAAATGTATTTCCACCTGTACTTCCCGAACCATCAGCTCCGTCAGCATTAATCTTTTTGTCATCATCGTCGTCATCGTCATCGTCGTCATCATCGCCGCCCTTGGAAGCTGTTGTCTTTACATCGGACTTTCCGATTGCGCTGATAACAACATCATTATCGCTTTTGATTGTGCCTTTAACATTAACATGTGAATCAACCTTAACTACACTTACAGCAAGTGAGAATGGAAGCTTTCCTACTGAAGCACCACACTCAGTTTTTACATCGGCGTTACTTGAAAGTGTTGTTGTTCCGCATGAAGTAATTGTTCCTGTTGAACCAAGACTAACCTCTGAAGAAGAAACTGCAACAACAACTGCAAGAGGAATATAATACTGTGCTGTCGATTCATTGTCGGCACTTATCTCAACGGTTGTTTCCGCACTTGCTGTTACTTCTGCTCCGGCTATTACTTTTCCGTCGATGATTATCTCTGTAGATCCAATCTTAACTGCAAAAGGAAGACTTGCTCCTTTATCGCCAAGTTTAACTGCAATTCCTTTTGTCTGTGATGCCATTGCTTTCATATCGACTGCTTCAGTCGCTTGTACAAGTGCATCCTTAAGTATTTTGATTGTTGCCTCTGTAACAAATCCGGAAATCTCAACATCAACCTTAACCTTGTCACTTATTTCAAGTGCATTGGCTTCTTCCTGTAACTCGTCGAACTTCTCGCATACAGTATCGGTTGCTTTAGCAATAAGGCTGATGTTCTTTGCCAGAAGGTTTCCTGCAACAGTGATGTGCTGAGCTGAAACCTCAACATCTATGTTCTCAGTCGTAAGATTTTTAATCTGAACGCTCTTTCCTTCTTCATCAACAAGTACCTTTGTAAAATACAGGTTTGAATCACCCTTAAAAACAAGGTCTTTACTTTCTACCAAATCTTTAGCTACAACAAAATCCGTAAATGATGTTCCTGCATTCTTATATACATAAGAGGTTCCGTCAAGCTCAAAGTCATCTTCCTTAACCTCTGTTCTGCTCTTGCCGGTCAACTCATCTTTGTAGTTCTGTGCATTATTTCTGATGCGAAGTTCTTCATCACCCTTTGCATAAACCGTAACGACATCATAACTTGAATCTGTTGTATCTGTTGTTACTTTGTTTGCTTCTCCTTCTGCAAGCTTACCAATCTTTTCCAGTTCGCCTGCAAGAGTCAATGTATTTAACTCCGAAGCATCTCCCATTGCTATGTTAAGGATTCTTTCATTGGATAAGATATTGGCAATGGCAACATCAACCTTCACGCTGTCATTGTCTGCACCTGTGTCAATTGACATCTGTTTTTTCTTCTGTGCAGCATTTCTTTCAACCGTTCCGCTTGCCTTACTGTCTGTTGCAACAAATGAAACCTCATCCTCACCGGCTCCTGTTTCAATATTTAAGTTTCCGATATTGTCATTTGCTTCAACATATACTTTGTCCTTGCCCTTGCCTGTATTAATTATCAGGTCATGGTCAACATATGTTTTTTTAGAATCGCTGCCGGTTACATATTCGCTTCCGTCAAACACAACATTGACACTGTCGTCATCTTCTGTTCCGTAATATTTAAATGATGCATCCTTTACAGATATCTTCTTATCAAGCGAGAAATAAATACCTGCAAGAACTACATCAATTCCTTCTATATATATGTTACCGTTATGAGCAGCACCTTTTCCGGAAGCATTAGTAATGGAAGACTTATCAATAAGTCCTCCTTCGTTTGCTTCGGTATAAGATTCTTTGTTAAGGATATAAATTGTGAAATTGTCTTTCAAAGTGACATTCTCACCAACAGCACTCTTACTGATATTTATGTCTCCGTCATACTGTCCGTCTTCGACACAAATAGTAATGGAAGTACTGTTACTGTTAACACTTGAAAGAGCCTTGTTGATTGCCTTCTGGATGGCATTCTCAGATATGGTTGACTTGGTACGTACATAACCGTCGTCATTTGCTTCCCACTTTTCAGCCAACTCTTCGTTGTCAAAAAGCTTCTTATCTTCCTCACATACATCAGCATTTTCACCTGTTGTAGTGATTGTATATTTGCTGTCTGGTTCTGCTCCCGCATTTGCAGTGTAAACCTTTTCACCTTTGGGAGGATTCTTTGTGTAATCCGTATATTCGGTTACTTCATCCTTTTTGAATGTTTCTGTAAGCGTAATAGATGTGACATCGTTTTCAAATGAGAGATCGTCTAAAGTTTCGTCAACTGTTTTTGTTTCAGTCTTAGTTTTTGGAAGGCCTGTATTGGGATTGGTTCCGTCTGCTACTTCGACAGTTACTTCTTTTTTTCCAAGCAAAGAATCGAGGGCATTTGATCCATTATTAACCTCATGCTCAACTATGGTAGCTGTACCTTCCGGTGCAACAGGAACAACAGCTGCTTCATCATCTGTTTTTGCCTCTTCCGTCTGGGCAGGCTCTTCCCCTGTTCCTCCTTCATCCGCATATGCATTTGATGAACACATTGTGATGCACAACATCAAAAGTGCGATTCCTTTTAACCAAAAGAATCTTGAATAACTCCTGTTATCTTTTTTCATCTCTCTCTTCATCCCAATTGACTTTCTCATAACGAGTCCTTTTCCCTTTTCTTAACAGAAACAACCTTTTTCTCGCAGGAAATCCCTCTTAATAGCAGCAAAAAAGAGGCATAATGCCCCCTTCTATATTCTATTCCCCAAAATTCCCGAAAGCAATGACACTACTGTCACTGTTCTCCGAATGCGTTCAGTAAATGGCTCCACAGCCATTTTTTGTCCTTTCACTAATTAGTTGCATTTTTCTCCCAATTTACTCACCTGTTTTCGCAAAAATAATTGCCAAATTTCGCCCATGCTTTTTGTAAGTTTTAAACAAAGCAAATCACAGATGTTTTACCGTTATCAGGATTCAATCGAGTCCCTCCTGACTCGATTTGCACAACAAAAAAGCCTTCAAAAAACTAGAACGCAAAACAGCGTAATAAATTATTAATCTTCCAAACGATTTAATAATCCGATTACGCAAATCTTAGAAAAGCATACACTATTCTTTTTAAAAGCACATCACCCATTTTGAAACAAAAATGGGTATTTTCCATTTTTTTACTAATTTTTGGTTTTTTACCGTTTTACTTCAACATGTATTTATCAAGTTCTTTTCTACTACTGATTCCCAGTTTATTGAACACGTTGGCTATATGAGCTTTTACGGTATTCACATTGATATCCATATAATCCGCAATCTCTTTGTTGGTCCAGCCACGGTTTGCCAGCATTGCCACAGAGAATTCTGTCGTTGTGAGCGTGTCCGCTATGTTCTCACTTGTAATCGGATTATGAATTCTTCTCCAGCCATAGCTGAACTTATATGTAATATCAATTATTTTCTCATAGTTTTTCTTCTTCTTTTTCTTAAGGCAGGTCTCAACCAGTCCTTGAAGCAATCCATGATTTTCACCAATGGGTTCAAACAGTTCCTCCGGTTCGGCAAGCTCATATGCCTTGTTGAAATAGGTGATACCCAGTTCAACATTATCAAGGCTCATGGCGTTCATCGCCCCGGCCAGACAAAGATAAATTACAGGAATTGTACATTTGGGGCGTTCCAGAGATAAGCAGGTCTCCACTATTCCCAAGCCTCGTCCGTACTCTCCCTTGAGATAGGATTGCATTGCCATTATATAACATCCAAACACTCTTGTTCCGGGAGGCATATCCTTAAGATAGTGACCCATTGCCGGAACATCTTCAATCCGAAGGTCCAGTAAAGCATTTGCTGCATTTGTCGCAAATACATATAGAGCCTTCATTTGTTCGTCCATAACCGCATCATGCTTAGCCTTCAGGAACTGATAAATGGTGTCAATCTCCTTTCGTGCCTCATTAATCCTGCATAAATCCAAATTGCAAAACAGACTCACGAACCAAGCCCCGGCTTTAATGCTGAAATTCTCATGGTCAAGATATTTGTCAAATATTTCAGCTGCTTCACGATGCTTTCCCGTATAGTAGAAAAACTCACCATAAGCAAGTTCTTTTACTTCCGGATCGGGAATTGATTCAATAAATGCTTTGAAACCTCCCTTTTCAGCCTCGACATTCATAAGATAAAGCGGAATATATTCTTCTGCTTTTAAATGTCTTAATCTGTCATTGCTGTCATCTGTTATGTTGTTCATTAAATCCCCAATACCTCCTTTTCTCCATATATAACATAAGCGAAGCAGTATCACCTGTTTCGCTCATAATTATCGGCATTATTCGGCCGCAGTCACAGCAAGAAGGAACTCCTCTGCCATAGACGCAGTTTCCTCATCCCTGTCTTCTCCTTCATATTCATAGGCTGCAACAAGGTCTTCAAGAGCAGACTGATAATCCGCCTCCTCCTTTGAAAATTCGCATACTCCCCTTGAATACAGACAAGTCTGCTTATTATATCCAACTTCTATTGAACGTGTAAAGCATTCAGTGGCTTTATCCATTTCGCTCAAAGACATATGGCATATTCCCATGTCATAATATATATCGTTGTATGTTCCCTCATTGTTTTTAATCTTTTCAAGATAGCCCAGAGCAGACTCAAAATTCTCCTCTTCAAAATCAAGAATTGCCATCACATGATAAGCATCATCAAGATTTGTCTCACTTACACCTGTTGCAGAAATAATCATTTCTCCCTGTTCTCTGGCCTCCTCTGCTTTTCCTACAGCTGCAAGCGTCTGGAGATATGTAGTCCTGACATCTGTGTCATCCGGATAAAGATCAAGGTAAGTCTTCAAAGTCTCTTCCAACTTCTGCGTATCATTTTCTTCAAGATATATCTGCGCAAGCACAAGATAAACGTCCTGAAGATTTTTATTTGTTTCCAAAGCTTTATTCAGAGTCTCTACAGCTTCGTCATTTCTCTGAAGCAGTGCAAGCAGACAACCCTTCTTTGTAAGTACATCCAAATATACATCTCTGTTCTCTGACGGAGAACAAAGTGTCAGGCACTGCTCAATATAAGGAAGTGCTTCCTCGTACTTTGCCGATCCGATTCTCATACTTGCCTGAAGATAGTAGTCCTCAAGGCTTTCCGATTTCTTCATTGAATGAACAAGACTCATAATACGTGCAGGTTTATCCTGATTGACGTAATCGGTCTGTGTTGCAAGATAACTCATAGCCGCGTTGGAAGCATCATCTGCTATTCTGATATCCGTTACAGCCGATGCCCAATATCCGACCACCATAGTCAACACCAAAAATAAAGCCACAAGCCTAATCCATAATTTACGTTTTCTTTTCTTTTTATCCATTTTCCCTTTATCCCTAACTCATTCTTTTTGTTCTTTTTCTCTTTGTTGTTTTCCCTTTTTACTCTTTTTTACTCCACGCGCTTTCCGAACTTTTAATCGTTTTCTGCGTTCTCTTAATCATTTTCTGCGCGAACAAAAATCACTATAAGTTTACAACTGTCGACTGCCAAATGCAACCACAAGCCATATATACCGATATAAGCCGACATTAGCGCGAATAGTTTGTAGAAGATTTCTTGGTTTTCTCCGCAAATCTGTAACCCACTACGTAACTCACTCCATCTCGTACAAAAAAGGAGTCGAAATCGACTCCTTTTCTATAAGTAGCATCTTAGCGTCTAAACATCTTAACCTGTATCAACCTCGAGCGCAAAATCAGCCCAAGGAAACAATGCCATCTCTGCCTATTTTATCTCTGCATGGTAATCCTGAAGTGATTCGGGAACGCTTCCTGCATTATTCTTTACGTAATGAATACCCTCTGCTGTAGCCTTGGCTGCCGCAATTGTTGTTACGTAAGGAATTCTTGCCTTTATGGCAGCCTTTCTAAGGTAGCTGTCATCATTTACGCTGCTCTTTCCGATAGGCGAATTGATAATCAGGTTGATATCACCGTTTGTAATCATATCGCTGATATTCGGTCTGCCTTCATAAAGCTTCTTAACACATGTTGCTGTTACACCAGCTGCGCTGAGAACATCATAAGTTCCGCTTGTTGCAAGAATCTTAAAGCCGTCTGTCTCAAAGCTCTTTGCAATCTCAATAATCTCGTCCTTATCCTTTCTGTTAACCGAGATAAGCACTGTTCCTTCAAGGGGAAGCTTTGACTGAATAGCCTCCTGAGCCTTAAAGAATGCCTCGCCGTATGACTTTGAAAGTCCGAGTACTTCACCTGTAGAACGCATCTCAGGTCCGAGAATCGGGTCAACCTCCGGGAACATATTGAAGGGGAATGCTGCTTCCTTAACTCCAAAGTACGGAATTTCCTGATCCTTAAGTGATGATACCGAGAACTCGTTTCCTGTAAGTTCAGAAGTAATAATCTGAGTTGCAAGAGGTACCATACGGATGTTACATACCTTTGATACAAGCGGTACTGTACGTGAAGCACGTGGATTGGCTTCGATTACGAATACCTTACCGTTCTCAATTGCATACTGCATGTTCATAAGTCCCTTTACATGCATTTCTTCAGCAATCTTTCTTGTATATTCTTTTATAGTCTTAACGTTCTCTTCTGAAATGTGAAGAGAAGGAATGATACATGCGGAGTCACCCGAATGAATTCCGGCAAGCTCGATATGTTCCATAACAGCAGGAACATAAGCATGTTTACCATCTGCGATGGCATCTGCTTCACACTCGAGAGCGTGATTTAAGAATCTGTCAATAAGTATTGGTCTGTCAGGTGTAACACCTACAGCAGCAGCCATATATTCGCTCATCTGGTCATCATCATATACCACTTCCATTCCACGTCCACCAAGAACGTATGAAGGACGAACCATTACAGGATATCCAATCTTAGCTGCAATTCCCTTAGCTTCTTCAACAGTTACTGCCATTCCCGATTCCGGCATAGGAATCTCAAGCTTATCCATCATCGCACGGAACAGGTCTCTGTCTTCGGCAAGATCGATTACTGCGGGGCTTGTACCAAGAATCTTTACGCCGTTCTTCTCAAGTTCGGCCGCAAGATTAAGAGGTGTCTGACCACCAAACTGAGCAATAACTCCCAGTGGCTTCTCCTTATTATAAATGCTGAGAACATCTTCCGTTGTAAGAGGCTCAAAATAAAGCTTATCTGATGTATCATAATCGGTTGATACAGTCTCCGGATTACAGTTGACTATAATAGTCTCAAATCCAAGCTTCTTAAGTGCCATAGCTGCGTGTACACAACAGTAGTCAAATTCGATACCCTGGCCGATTCTGTTGGGACCGCCGCCAAGAATCATAACCTTCTTCTTGTCAGATACGGTTACTTCATCTTTTCCGTTATATGTTGAGTAGTAATATGCGCTGTCCTGTGTTCCTGATACATGAACACGCTCCCATTTCTCTTCAACGCCGATTGCCAGTCTTCTGTTTCTGATATCTGCTTCATCAATTTCAAGAATCTTGCTTAAGTACTTATCTGAAAAGCCGTCCTTCTTTGCCTGCGTAAGTGCTTCATCTGAAGGAAGCTTACCCTTGCCCTTTGCAAGTGTCTCTTCTTCCTCAACAAGTTCCTTCATCTGTTCGATGAACCATTTCTTAACCTTTGTAAGTTCAAAGAGTTCATCTACAGTAGCACCCTTTCTGAGCGCTTCGTACATAAGGAAATGTCTTTCACTTGAAGGCGTTACAAGCTTTGCAAGAAGTTCTTCCTTGGAAAGAGAATTGAAATTCTTGGCATATCCAAGACCGTATCTGCCTGTTTCAAGTGAACGGATTGCCTTTTGGAATGCTTCCTTATAATTCTTACCGATACTCATTACTTCGCCTACTGCACGCATCTGAGTACCGAGCTTATCTTCAACACCTTTGAATTTTTCAAATGCCCATCTTGCAAACTTGATTACTACATAGTCGCCATCCGGAACATATTTATCCAATGTACCGTACTTGCCACAGGGGATATCCTTAAGTGTAAGTCCTGTTGCCAGCATTGCAGATACAAGAGCAATCGGGAAACCTGTTGCCTTTGAAGCAAGTGCTGATGAACGACTTGTACGAGGATTAATCTCTATTACGATAATTCTGTCAGAAACCGGATCATGTGCGAACTGAACGTTCGTACCACCGATAACCTGAACCTTATCAACAATCTTAAATGCCTGCTCTTTAAGTCTGTCCTGAACCTCCTGTGAAATGGTAAGCATCGGAGCTGAGCAGAAAGAGTCACCTGTATGAACACCGATTGGATCGATATTCTCAATGAAGCATACGGTAATCATATTGCCGTCGCTGTCACGAACAACCTCAACCTCAAGTTCTTCCCAGCCAAGGATTGACTCCTCAACAAGAACCTGGCCAACGATTGAAGCCTGAAGACCTCTTGCACATACGGTTTTTAATTCTTCTTTATTATAAACGAGGCCGCCGCCTGCACCACCCATGGTGTATGCGGGTCTGAGAACTACGGGATATCCAAGCTTGTCGGCAATGTCAAGTGCTTCATCAACAGAATACGCAACGTCAGATCTTGCCATCTCAATTCCAAGTTCATTCATTGTATTCTTAAATTCGATTCTGTCTTCACCACGCTCGATTGCGTCTACCTGAACACCGATAACCTTAACGTTATATTTGTCAAGTACGCCTGCCTGATTTAACTCTGAACATAAATTAAGTCCGGACTGTCCTCCCAGGTTTGGAAGCAACGCATCTGGACGTTCTTTTGCGATAATCTGCTCTAAGCGGTCAACATTGAGAGGCTCGATGTAGGTTACATCAGCTGTCTCCGGATCGGTCATTATAGTTGCGGGATTTGAATTAACAAGTACTATCTCATAGCCTAGTTTCCTAAGTGCTTTACAAGCCTGAGTACCTGAATAATCGAACTCGCAAGCCTGTCCGATAATAATAGGACCTGAGCCGATAATCATTACTTTGTGGATATCTGTTCTCTTTGGCATGTTCTTCTCCTCTTCTTTCTTTTTTCTCTTATATTATTATAGGCAAATGCCCAAAAATCACAAGTGAATTTTTCTACAAAAACAGAATAAATGAATGAGTTTTTTCTTACACTTTTCCATAAACAAAACGCCATCATTTCCTGCCAGTATTTTTGCCCGTAAAAAAAGTACGCCTAAGCGTACCTTTTTTAATCGACAACAAGTTCGTTAAGATAAGACTGAGCACGTGTAGCAAGGTCTGTATCCGGGAACGAATCTACGAGCGTCTGATAATTTGCGATGGCATTGACCTTGTCTCCGGCTTTACGATAAGCATTTGCAAGATTAAACAATGCATCAATATTGGTATTGTCATACATATATGCTTTGGACAGTTTAACAACTGCCTCATCATAATTGTCATTCTGGTAAGCACGAATTCCTTCCTCATAATAAGCAATTCCGGCCGTAGGTCCTACCTTTTCAAGCAAAGCATTATATACTCCCTTAAAAGCATCGGATGCGGAATCAAGAAATGTTTCGTCTACCTGATTAAGACATTCTGTAATTCCTGTGGTATCATCGGGGTTGCTCATGTAAGCCGCTGCCGCATTCAATAAACTGTCGACTGCGGAAATGGTTCCACCCTCACCTGTATATGAAGAAAGTTCGCTCTCCAGTTTTTCAACCTTGGAAGCAAGACTGTTTCTCTCCTGTTCCAAGGAATTGATTTCGGAATTCTTACTATCAAGTTCCTCGCCGATTTCCTTAACCTTAGCATCATTTTCTTCACCTGCGGCACTGATTCTTGCCGGAAGAATAAGAAGCCACGCCACCGCAATACCGATAACAATACCAATAATAATATTGATAATGGTAGCAGACATCTTTGATTCCTTACCGTTGAGAGGCTGAATAATCGTCTCATTTCCCCTGTGATAGGTAACTGTCTCAGTGGATTTTTTCTTCTTTTTCTGAAGTTCAAGAGCCTCATCCAGTTCAAGAACGGTATTGGCCTCCTTAAGATAACGAAGACTTGTTGTATTCTTAACATCAATCTGAAGGCATCTCTCAAGTTCTTTTCTTGCTTCGTCCCACTGCTCTCCATTAAGATAAAGCAACGCAAGAAGCTGACGTCCCTGAACGTGCTTTGGATTAAGTGATACGACCTTCTTAAGCTGAATAATTGCCAGGTCATAGCTTCCCTGATAGCAATAGCTTAATGCCTGATTATACTTCTTTACCGTTTGGCTGATTGTATCCAATCTTGCGGGATTGGACTGTATCATATTAAGGTAATCATCTGCAATATTCTTATTGGGACGGAGATTTTTACTGATAACCCACTCATTGAGGGCAGCCACATATTCGCCAACCTCAAAATAAACAAGTCCCAAAAGGTTTCTTGCGTCAACATGATTCTTATTCAATTTCAAACATTGTCTGAGACTTTCGATTGCCCCCGACAAATCTCTTACACCTGCCCGTTCCAATCCTTCATTATAGAAAAGGTTGGCTGAGCACATTATCATCTTATATCTGCCCACATCGGCTCCGCAGTTGGTGCAGTAGTCGTGTTCAGTCAGATTAGCTCCACAATTGTAGCATACCATTATTGCTTCCCCTACTTTGAAACTGCGTTGTTGCTTTCCTTTTCATCCTTAACAAGGCCTACCAGCAAATCTGCCAGATCTGTCATGTCCTGATTATAAATGGCGTCTTCCGCTTCTTCTATTTCCAAAGATGGATGGAACTTTTTAAGTTCTTCTTCAAAATTAATCATATTTGCCCCTTAAATATTCCTTTACCGCTCCGACAAGATACAGAGAACCGCAAATGTACAGTCGTTCATCTGCTGCTTTTTCTTCCTTCATGCTCTCATAAGCCTCCGAAAGACTTCCAAATATCTTAAGTTCGGATTCATTCCCATTTTCTCTTATGCTTTTACTTACTATTTCAGACAGTCGTTCAAGCTCCGTGGCTCTGCTGCTGTCTATTCGGCAAATCCCGATTGTCCCAAACAAACCGCTACCCACAAGGATATCGCTCATCAGGCCAACCTGCTTATCCGATACCGCAGAAAACAAGAGCTGCCTTCTGCCTTCAAAACCATCATGACGCACCGTTTCAACGAATGCTTCCAGTCCGTCAGCATTATGTCCGCCGTCAACAAATATGCCCTGTTCAACCATCTCCATGCGCCCGGGCCATTGCATATCTGCAACTCCTTCCCTGACCGCATTGTTCAGAATGATATCATCTCCGTACAGAACCTGCAAAGCCTTAAGGGCAAGTGCTGCATTTTCAATCTGATAATGGGCATACGTCCGCACGGTAAATATAGCACTACTATCATATCCATATTTATAGGAAAAATCAATATTTTTCTCTTGACTGCATGAAAGAATATCTGTATTTTCTTTACCAACGCCGTATGCAACCGAATGTTCTTCTGTTGCCCTCTGCTCTATTACTTCGGAAACTTCAGCAACACTTTTTGCATATACCACCGGCACTCCCTTTTTGATTATTCCGGCCTTTTCTCCCGCTATGGAGGGCAATGTATTCCCAAGATATTCCATATGATCCATACCTATGGATGTAATTATGCAAATGTCCTTCCGTGGCAGGGAGTTGGTTGCATCAAGCCTGCCGCCAAGTCCTGTCTCAAATATAGCTGTTTCAACATTTCTGTCTCCGAAATACTTTACTGCCACAAAAAACAGGAACTCAAAATATGACGGATGGTAAACCGACACCTCGGCGCTCTTTTGATTAAACCGCGCCACCTTCTCAAGGACATAATTGGTATCCTCCAGGAAATCCTCTTTGCTTATCATTTCCCCGTCGATACATATTCTTTCTCTTATATCAACAAGATGGGGTGATGTAAAAAGCCCCGTTTTCTTTCTCATTTTTCTGTGAACACTGTCTAAGAAAGCGCATACGCTTCCCTTGCCGTTTGTTCCTGCAACGTGAATGATTGTTCCCTTCAGATTGCATCCTATATATTCCAGAAATTCCGCGGTTATTTCCGGAGCGTTTTTTGCAGAAAAACGCGGTATCTCCAAAATATAAGATACCGCCGATTCATAATCTTCAATTATTTTCGTCTTCATAACTGCCTCGTTGAATGCCTCGCTGCCTATTGCCTCGGAACAGGCCTTCGTTCAATCATATCATTTTTGCATACATACTGAACATATGACTCTTCCTTCTCTATCCAAAGCCTTGCTACATCTATACCGATAAGAACATTTCTGTAAACAGCCCCTCTGATAGTAATTGAGGAATTGGAAGCATTTGTCATTTTTCTTCCAAGCTCAGTCTTACGTTCCGCAATATTTTTTAATTCTTCACAAAGCAAATCCTTCTTTTCTTTAAGCGACAGCGTATCCCTCTTCTGCTCGTTGGTAAAGAATCCGTTCTTTGCCCTCAACTTCAAAATAGCTGTTATCTTCTCGACAACACTGACAAGCTCGTCATTTTTGTTTTTTTCGTCGGCCGAAAGCTTAACAAATTCCTTGTAATCGGACTCAGCAAAGCCCGAAAGCAGCGTTGTCTTTATCTCACTAACATTACCTGCCGCATTGGCGATAACTCCACGAAGTCCGTAAGTTTCTCCTCCGATAATGCTGCCGCGCTTACCGCTGACAACAACATTTCCTCCGGCGGAAACCTCGGAATTAATTATTGAATTGGCGTACACGTCCGCTCCGGCCTCAACTTTGGCATACTCTATGAAATCGGAAAAAACATTTCCTCGCGTAGCAACATAGCCTCGTCCGCTACCCTGAATTCCCTTTGACAGAGTAACATCTCCGCCAGCATATATTGTTACTGCGCCTACTGTGCCGTTAATGACTACATTTCGTCCCGCACGTATTACAACGCCGGCCTCAACGTCACCGTTAATATACAGGTCACCGTAAAACTCTACCTTTCCCTGTACAAGTGTGACATTGTCATTTATCTCATGAACATCAAGTATTTCTACATTGTATTCCTTTAGGCTTATTTTTCCGTCTATCTTCGCAAAATACTCATTGGTTTCGCCGTTCTTTTCTATCTTCATTCCGCGAAGGTCAGGAAGTTCTTTGGCAAACTTTACCACCAGTTCTCTTCCGCCCACATCATATCCGTTGCTTCCCTGTACGGCCGGATGATAAATGGCAATTTTCTGACCTGTTTTGACATTTTCAAGACGTCCCACAGCGGAATAGTCTGTCGTTCCGTCTTCTCTTATTGCCGGAGTTTTGTGTTCAACAGTATCAAACAGGAATTCATAGTATCCCTCCTGCGGAGGAATCATCTCCTTACCGACTGCTACTACAACAGGCTCCTCATAAACTTTTTGGGAAATCATCCTCATTACCGCATCGGAATCAATGCCTGCCATAATCTTATTTTTACGCAGTTCACTCATAACTTCGTCAGGTGAATAACCAATACCGTCTCCCGGATCGGACAAAGTTAAAGTAGCGCTCATTCGGTCAGCTGCAATAACAACAGTATATTTCTTGTTAAGGAACTCTGACGTGTTGACACCACCGCCTGCAGCGAGACTGTCTTTATCGGGATTTGCACTTTTAATCTGTTCTCTGAGAGCTGCCAGTTCCTGTGCTGACAGTTTTGCCATTTCACCCATTTTTGCTCTGCCCCAACGAAAATCAATTGCCTAAAAAACGGAAAATTAATTGCCTAAAAAATCGGAAATCAATTTACATAACTCCAAACATATTATAACATTCAATGAATTGAAACGCTACCGTTTTATATAAAATGCTTTTTCCTCCCTATTTGCTGATTTTCTCCAGCTGCTTTTTCACTTCCTCAAGCATCTGATTATACTTGGCAAGTTTTTCACGCTCTTCGTTAATCTTTGCTTCGGGAGCCTTAGCTACAAACTTCTCATTGCCAAGCATTCCTTCGGCACGCTTAATCTCACCTACAAGTCTGCCCTCTTCCTTTTTAAGTCTCTCTATCTCCTGTGCAATGTCAACAAGATCGGAAAATGGCATGTAAATATTGGCTCCGCTGATAACTACACTTACTGCATCGTCTGCAATTCCGCTCATGTCTGCCTGAACGTTAACTTCAGCTGCAGAAGCCAGAGAAGCGAAGAAGAGTTTTCCTTCATCAAAAGTCTGTCTCATTTCTTCATCATCACTTACAACAAATACCGTTGCCTTTCTGCTTGGAGCAACATTCATGTTGGTTCTTGCATTTCTGATTCCACGAACAGCTTCCTTAATTGTCTCAATCGCTTTTTCTTCCTTCTTATAGCCCTTTGCCTCATCGTATATAGGCCAGCTTGAAATCATAATAGATTCTTCTTCATCCTGAAGAGTACAGAAAATCTCCTCTGTTACAAAAGGCATATAAGGATGAAGGAGCTTAAGTGCATCAATAAGTACCGTCTTTAAGGTGTAAAGTGCTGCATTCTGGCTCTTTTCGTTATCCGAGTTATAAAGACGCGGCTTAACCATCTCGATGTACCAGTCGCAGAACTCATCCCAAACGAAGTCATAAACCTTCTGTACTGCGATACCCAGTTCAAACTTATCCATGTTGTCGGTAACATCCTTAACAACGTCGTTAAGTTTGCTGATAATCCACTTATCGACAGGCTCAAGATCTGCTTCAAGAGGTCTGCTTATGTTCTTACCTTCCATATTCATCATGATAAAACGGCTTGCATTCCATACCTTGTTGGCAAAGTTTCTGCTTGCCTCAACTCTTGATATATAAAAACGCATGTCATTTCCTGGAGCATTTCCGGTAATAAGCGTAAGCCTTAAAGCATCCGCGCCATACTTATCGATGATTTCAAGCGGATCAATACCGTTTCCGAGTGATTTACTCATCTTACGTCCCTGATCATCTCTCACAAGGCCGTGGAAAAGAACTGTCTTAAACGGCTTCTCGCCCATCTGTTCAAATCCCGAGAATACCATACGGATAACCCAGAAGAATATAATATCATAACCTGTTACAAGTACGTCTGTAGGATAGAAGTACTTCAAATCTTCTGTCATTTCGGGCCATCCCAATGTTGAGAAGGGCCACAATGCAGACGAGAACCATGTATCAAGTGTATCCGGATCCTGTTCAAAATGATTTCCGCCGCACTTAGGACATACAGCCGGTGCTTCCTTAGCAACTACTATCTCATCACAGTCCTTGCAGTAATACGCCGGAATTCTGTGTCCCCACCAAAGCTGACGGCTGATACACCAGTCACGGATATTGTCTGTCCAGTTAAAATATGTCTTTTCCATACGAGGTGGAATAAGCTGAAGGTCGCCTGACTTTACTGCTTCAACTGCAGGCTTAATGAGCTCATCCATCTTAACGAACCACTGTGCCTTAATAAGGGGCTCTATGGTTGTCTTACATCTGTCATGGGTACCTACGTTATGTGTATAATCCTCAATCTTAACAAGAAGTCCAAGCTCATCAAGCTCCGCAACGATAGCTTTTCTTGCCTCGTAACGGTCCATTCCTTCGAACTTGCCACCATTTTTGTTAATTGTTGCATCATCATTGAGGATATTGATTTCAGGAAGGTTATGACGTTTTCCAACCTCAAAGTCGTTAGGGTCATGGGCAGGAGTAATCTTAACAACACCTGTACCGAATTCCATATCAACATAATCATCCTCAACAACCGGAATTGCTTTATTAACAAGCGGTAACCAAACCTGTCTGCCATGGAGATATGTATATCTGTCATCCTTTGGATTAACGGCTACAGCTGTATCACCCAGCATTGTCTCCGGTCTTGTTGTTGCAAATGTCAAAAATTCTGTCTTTGAAGGAGTTCCGTCTGCTTCTACAAGAGGATACTTAATATGCCAGAAATGGCCCGCCTGCTCCTCATATTCAACCTCAGCATCGGAAATTGATGTATTACATACAGGACACCAGTTAATAATTCTGCTTCCCTTGTATATCCAGCCTTTTTCATGCATTTTACAGAATACTTCCGTTACGGCCTTATTGCAGCCTTCATCCATTGTAAATCTTTCTCTGTCCCAGTCACATGAGCTTCCCATCTTCTTGAGCTGGTTGATGATACGTCCGCCGTATTCCTTTTTCCACTCCCAGGCTCTTTCGAGGAATTTCTCTCTTCCCAAATCATTCTTATCGATACCTTCCTTCTTAAGTGTCTCGATAATCTTAACCTCGGTAGCAATTGAAGCATGGTCTGTTCCGGGCTGCCAAAGTGCATTGTAACCCTGCATTCTCTTATATCTGATAAGAATATCCTGCATTGTGTTATCCAGGGCATGTCCCATGTGGAGCTGACCCGTGATATTCGGGGGCGGAATTACTATTGTAAATGGTGTCTTGCTGTGATCTACTTCTGCGTGAAAATACTTTTTCTCAAGCCAGCGTGAATAGATTCTGTCTTCCATCTGTTTGGGATCATAAGTCTTTGCTAATTCTTTGCTCATGCTTTGTCTCCTCTTCCTTAATAAACTGTTATTATATTTTGCATCAAAAGTCATCAAAATAACAAAAAAGCCCTCTGATGCTTTCACATCAAAGGGCGAATTATCGCGTTACCACCTTTGTTCATGATTCCGTCACCGAAATCACCTTAGCAACTACTTCACATCTGTCTGCTATATGGCATAATCCACAACCATGCCCAAAAGCCACTTCTGCGTTCATAGTCTCATCCTTTGACGGGGATGAAGCGTGAGTCCCTACTTTATCTCATGTATAAAACACATTATATTGTGTTGACCGATTTGGTCCAACGCGAAATGTTCAGGATTCCGGCTCGGAAGCTACCTTCATCAATCTCTTTCCCGGATTCCTTCCAGCCCCCGAAATCCAAGATTTCGTTTGTGAATCCTCTCTCCTGGGCGACAATCAATTACTCCTCTTCGTCACTGCCTTTACAATATAATAAGCCTGGCGCTTAACTTTATGTCATTATATGCTTTCATAAAGAAATTTGTCAAGACTCCTAAGGTCTTACATCAAGTGCTGTTGTAACAAAGATATCATAAATAGCCTTAATGGCAACCTCGAAATCGTTGTTTGAAACACCGATGATAATATTCAACTCTGAAGAACCCTGGTCAATCATCTTAACATTTACATTGGCATGAGCCAAAGCTGAGAAGATACGACCTGCTGTACCTCTTGTTGATTTCATACCACGACCAACAACAGCAATAAGTGCAAGGTCTGCCTCAATTTCAATTGTATCGGGATTTGTAAGTCTGTGGATTCCCGAAACAACCTGCTGTTCTTTGCTCATAAACTCATCCTGATGAACAAATACAGTAAGTGTATCAATTCCTGAAGGCATATGTTCAAAACTGATTCCGTTATCCTCAAATACGTTAAGCACCTTACGTCCGAAACCGATTTCGGAATTCATTCTGTCTTTTTCAACGGTTACAGAGCAGAAGCCCTTCTTTCCTGCAATACCTGTGATGATGTATTTTGACTTCTGGCATGTGCTTTCAACAATCCATGTTCCGTTATCCTCGGGAGCATTTGTATTCTTGATGTTAATGGGAATACCTTCGATACGAACAGGGAAAATGGCATCCTCGTGAAGTACGCCTGCGCCCATGTATGACAGCTCTCGAAGTTCCTTATATGTAATGGTTTCAATTCCGGCGGGATTATCAATGATTCTCGGATCTGTTACAAGGAATCCCGAAACATCAGTCCAGTTCTCATACACATCAACCTTGGCTGCTCTTGCAACAACAGATCCTGTTATATCCGAACCGCCTCTTGAAAATGTCTTAACCTTGCCGTTCTGGCTTCCGTAAAATCCGGGAACTACAGCATTATTAAGTTTTGAAAGAGCCTGTCCAAGAACTTCATTTGTCTTCTCGGCATCAAATGTTCCGTCTTCTGCAAAGAAAATATAATCAGCCGGGTCAACAAATGTATATCCAAGATACTTTGCCATAATCTTTCCGTTAAGGAATTCTCCACGGCTAGCAGCATAATCACGTCCTGCTTTTTCCTTAAAGTTTTTCTCTACAACCTTAAATTCCTCATCAAGAGTCATATCAAGCTTAAGGCCGTCAATAATCTCATCATATCTTTCTTTGATAGCTTTAAGTTCTTTCTTAAAGTCCTTGCCTTCTTCAGCGAGTGCGTAACATGCATACAGCATATCCGTTACTTTTGTGTCCTTTGCAAATCTCTTTCCGGGAGCTGAAGGAATAACATATATTCTGCTTGGGTCCGCATGAATAATATTGCCCACTTTTTCAAACTGCTCTGCGCTTGCAAGGGAGCTACCACCGAATTTTACTACCTTTTTCATAACAATCTCCTATAATTGAAGTAATTTATCAATAAGCTTATATCCAACAGGCTCATATATTCCGCCTGCTGCCGCTTCCTTTTCATTATAATGGTGATTCATGTTCTTCTTATCCGTAGAATCAAAAAGCATATACGGAACACTGTCGCCGGTATGAGTACGAAGTCTCACCGGAGTCGGATGATCTGGCATCACCAACACTCGATAATCAATATTACGCGCATCAAGCCCTTCCGTCAACCTCTTTATAACACGTGAATCAAGATATTCTATAGCCTTTACCTTACGTTCAAAGCTTCCCTGATGTCCCATTTCATCCGGAGCTTCCACATGAATATATGCGAAATCATATCCGTCATCGCACAATGCTTTGATTGCGGCATCAGTTTTTCCTTCATAATTGGTCTCAAGTCCGCCGTTTGCTCCGGGTACGATACTTACTCCCATTGAAGCACCTACCGCAATTCCCTTTAACAGGTCAACTGCAGAAATCATCATACCCTTCTTGCCTGTTTTTTCTTCAAATGAGCTAAGAAGCGGCTTGGTCCCCGCTCCCCAGAACCATAAACAGTTTGCGGGATTAAGTCCCTGCTTTTTTCTTTCTATATTAAGAGGATGATTTTTAAGAATTTCATAGCTTTTCTTCATCATATCTCTCATGGCCGCGTCTTCAGGTAAATGCTGTCCTATAACCTGAGTAAGAACATCATGAGGAGGCGTAAGTTCAACAACCTCTCCCTTATCCCAGATAAGGCAATGACGATAGCTTGTGCCCACATAGAACTTATATGTGTCATTTTCAAGTATTTCACGACATGCATCCAAAAGAACAGCGCTATCCTCTGTACTGATTTCACTTGAACTGTGATCGATTATTGTTTGTTCTTCGAAAGGCACATCCTCTTCCGAAATCGTAACAATGTTACAACGAGTTGCTATATCGGTATCCTTCATGGGTATTCCGATGCTGAGTGCTTCAAGCGGAGAACGACCGCTGTAATATTTCTTTGGATCATAACCCAAAACAGCCAGATTAGCTGTATCACTTCCCGGCTTCATTCCATCCGGAATCGTATGCACCATTCCAATTTCACTCATAACACTAAGCTTATCCATTGTCGGAGTATCAGCATATTCAAGGGGTGTCTTTCCGCCAAGTGCTTCTATAGGCTCATCAGCCATTCCGTCTCCAAGAACAACAACATATTTCATAGTTTGTCACCTCAACCACAAATTAACTCTGCGAAATTTCTTTCATTTATAAAAATTGCAGACGACACAGCCGTCTGCAATCAAATAGTTTACATCAAAATCTTAGCCTTCAACTCTGATTACAGAAAGGATGCCTGTTACTTTACTTATCTTGGCATCAAAATCATTTTCCGTCATTGGAGCTGTTACAAAGCCAAATTCCTCATCATAAATTCTAATCTCGTTAATCGGTCCCATCTGATTGAGAACAACACCACGATTTTCCATTGAAACTCTGACAAAGAACTGTCTCTTAATCTGTTTAAAATCACCGAGTTTAAGCGGTTCATCACTCCACACGCACGGAAGTGCCTTATCAAGATTTCTTGCGCATTCGATAACATCCGACACAACAGCACTGGCTGTAGGAAGTTTTCCTGCTCCGCTTCCGTAAAACATTACATCATCAAGCATATTGCCTGTTACATAGACGCCGTTAAATACTCCGTTGACACCGTTAAGCGGATGATCGCTGCCAATCATAAACGGTGCAACCAATGCATTAAGTTCTTTTCCTGTATTGTCTGCAATGGCAAGAAGTTTGATTGCCTTGCCAAGCTTCTTTGCATATTCAAAATCCTTGGGGGTAATCTTTGTAATACCCTCTGTATAGATTTCCTCGTAGTTAATATTTTTTCCTGTCATAAGAGAGGACAGAATAGCAATCTTTCTGCAGGGATCATGTCCTTCAACATCAGCCTCCGGATTACGCTCCGCATAGCCAAGATCCTGAGCTTCTTTAAGAACGTCTTCATAAGAAGCTCCCTCATTTGCCATCTTAGTAAGCATATAGTTTGTGGTTCCGTTAAGGATACCCATTATCTTATCAATATGCTCCGGTGCAAGAGAAGTATTCATAGGTCTGATAATCGGAATACCACCGCCTACGCTTGCTTCAAAGAGATAATTACATCCGTTCTCCCTTGCAATTTTCAAAAGCTCGGGAGCATGATTTGCAACAACTACCTTATTGGAAGTGCACACACTCTTTCCCTTTAAAAGGGCATCCTTTGTAAACTGGTATGCCGGTCTGTCTCCTACCATTGTTTCACAGACAATCGAAACCTCAGGATCGTCAAGAATAATATTGATATCATGAACGACCTTTCTCTCATTTCTATCTCCGGGGAAATCACGAATATCCAGTATATACTTTACATTCAGCTGTTCACCGAGTCTTTCGGTAATCAGTTCATTGTTGTCATCAATCACCTGTACAACACCGCTTCCGATTGTACCGTAACCGAATACTGCAACATTTATCATATGAACACCTTCCTTTTACTACATCATTAGCAGATATCTTATTCCACAGTATAACGCCAAATGCGCCGGATATAAACCATAGAATACATATTTGTTTATCTTCATCATTCTCTTTCCGTTACAGCAAAGAATCAATATAAATGACACAATACCCGGAATTTCACTACTACTTGTAAGCAAGAACAGTGAACCCACCAGGCACAATACCCATCTTGGTTTGTTCCTGCAGATAAAAAGCAGGAAAATCAGGATTACTCCCCAGGAGTTATAATCGGTCCTTAAAAACTCTGCAACCAAACCAATTCCCAGGCATGCAACAATCTCCAGAATCACGCCACCGGCACCCCAGCCCTTTTCTTCTATCTTTCCCGCAATCATCATAACAACCATTCCAAGGAAAAGCGTGAAAAAGACATTTTGATAACCCATTGTCATTTCTTCCCAGAAAAGGAAATCGAAGGGCACCTCCGATATCAGAGCAAATATGCCCAGATTCAAAAGATATTTCCACCGACTGTGTGTGTAGGTATATCCTTCTACAAGGAGAAAACAATAGATTGGAAATGCAAGTCTGCCGACTGCCCTTATTACCGTATCAATCGTATACATATTGGGTTCTGCAAGGTAGCAGCGCTCAATGATACCCGCTCCGATATGATCAATAAACATTGTAATCAATGCCACCCACTTAAGCACGTCTTCACTGATTACTTTATATTGCTCTTTCGGGAAGGGTGATTTTTTCTTTTCACCCTCCCCGATATTTTCACTAACTGTTAAATTTTCTTCCATTTCAAGCCAAACCTCACGCTGTCAAAAATCAGACTAGATTAAAGGATACTTGTCTGTAAGTTCCTGTACGATAGCTCTTGCTTCGGGAACCTTCTCTTCTCCACCGAGAACAACAAGTGAAATTGCTTCTGCAATTCTATCCATATCCTCTGTATTCATACCACGAGATGTAACAGCGGGTGTACCAAGTCTTACACCTGATGTAACGAAAGGTGACTGAGGATCGTTGGGAACTGTATTCTTGTTTGCTGTAATATGAGCCTGATCAAGAAGCTTCTCAATTGCCTTTCCTGTAAGTCCCTGAGGACGAAGGTCAAGGAGCATAAGGTGATTGTCTGTACCACCTGAATCGATGCTTAAGCCTCTCTTAAGAAGACCATTTGCAAGTGCCTGTGCATTTTCAACAATATTCTTGCCATATTCCTTGAACTCAGGTGAAAGAGCTTCCTTGAAGCAAACTGCCTTACCTGCAATTACATGCATAAGAGGGCCACCCTGGATTCCCGGGAATACTGCCTTGTTGAAGTTGTACTTGTCAGCAGCTTCCTGATTACACATAATCATACCGCCACGAGGTCCGCGAAGTGTCTTGTGTGTTGTTGTTGTAACAACATCGGCATATGGGAACGGACTCTCATGATAGCCTGTTGCAACAAGACCTGCGATGTGAGCGATATCAACCATCATTACTGCGCCGACTTCGTCACAAATCTCTCTGAATTTCTTGAAATCTATCTTACGTGCATAAGCAGAAGCTCCGCACACAATCATCTTAGGCTTGCACTCAAGTGCGATACGCCTTACTTCATCGTAATCGATAAAGCCTTCGTCATTAACACCGTAAGGTACACAATTGTAATACTTTCCTGACATATTAACCGGTGAACCGTGTGAAAGATGTCCGCCGTGATCAAGGTTCATACCCATGAATGTATCACCGGGCTGCATTACTGCGAAGAATACTGCCATATTAGCCTGAGCACCTGAATGAGGCTGAACATTAACATAATCGCAATGGAAAAGTTCTTTTGCTCTTTCTCTTGCAAGTTCCTCTACAACATCAACGCACTCACATCCGCCGTAATATCTCTTTCCCGGATAACCTTCAGCGTATTTATTGGTTAATGGGCTTCCCATAGCAGCCATAACTGCCTTGCTTACCCAGTTTTCTGACGCAATTAATTCAATGTGGCTGTTCTGTCTTGACTGTTCATCAACGATGGCCTGAGCGATTTCAGGATCTACAGCTCTTACTTCATCTAAAGAATACATTTTTATATCTCCCTTTCTTTTCTTTCGCACATCTTCTTATATTTATGCATAAATGTGCACCGCGCATATTATACCACAAGAATATCGATGTGAAAATAGAGCATTTTCTATTTACTGCATTTTTTTTATTTGCTAAAATTCTTGTGTAAGGTTTCTTTTATTTAAGGAAAAGGTAAGGCAAAATGTATCAGATTATTGTTAATCCGGGAGCCCGTTCCGGAAGAGGAAAGAAAAACTGGGAAAAGATTAAGTCAGTGCTTGATTCCAAAGAGATTCCATATGCCGTTCATTTTACAGGAAAAGCCGGTGATGCGGCAATGTATGCAAGGACTCTGTATGAAGAAGCATGCAAAATGAATGAGCTTTTGAAGCTTATTGTTTTGGGCGGTGACGGCACTATGAACGAAGTGGTGCAGGGGCTTCCTGCTTTCGACAACCTTGAACTTTCATGTATCCCGGTAGGCTCCAGCAATGATTTGGCACGCGCCATGGGTATATCCTTTGTTCCGGAAGAGGCAATCAATCACATTCTCTCAACTCCCGAAACACTCAATATGGATTTGGGTGAAATACATTGCGAACTTTCCTCAGATGGTGAGAATAAATCAGTGGACAAGCGCTTTATAGTAAGCACCGGCTTTGGATATGATGCGGCCATATGTGCAGAGGCCAATGCCTCAACCGCCAAAAAGATTCTGAACAAAATAGGAATGGGCAAGCTTATCTACCTTATTATATGCCTCAAACAGCTTGCATCCGTTTCCAACTACGAAGTCGAAATTAAGCTTGAAAGTCAAAAAGAGCCTGTTCACTTGGAAAACATGCTCTTTGTAGGCGGAATGAATAACCGTTTTGAAGGCGGCGGCTTCATGTTTGCTCCGGAGGCACAGAATAACGACGGCAAGATTGATTTGTGTGTTGTAAACGGTATTCCGAAAACCCGCGTTCCAAAGATTCTCCCTTATGCCATGAAGGGAGAGCATCTTCAGTTTGACGGAGTAAATATCTACAGAGAAACTTCCTATTCAATACGCAGCAACAAGCCTCTTTGGGTTCACACCGACGGCGAAGCCGATACCATGGCTGATTACATCGAAGTTTCCTGCAAAAAAGAAGTGGTAAAGATGGTATTTTGATGTTCTTCTTAACGAAGGCGTGTAGTCTCAAAGCGTCTTCTTGTATCAACACAGGTCTTCAATTGTCTGTACATGTCTTCCGTCTCACCGTCTTCAATGGTTAAATCCAATGACATAGCCATGATTGCGATCTGGTCCTTTGTTATCTTATGCTGCATTCCCGTAAGCACGGTAAACTTCTCTTCAAAGTCATCAGTTTCCAAAAATGACATCACCATGGGGTCAACCTGCGCTTCAGCATCTCCCTTCTGCTCTTCAAATCTGTATTCCTGATCGGCATCCGGATATTTCTCTCTGTCAACCTTTGAAACAAACGACTCATAGGGTCTGACATATGTGTCACCTTCTCCGTAGAGTGCCTGGTAAACCACCATCTTCTCTTCTGTCTCGGAATGAATTGCAATAGCCTTTACCTCATAAAGATTTCCCTTAAAATGTCTGTATATTCCGCCGATTTTCGGTTCCATGTTTTTATCCTCTCATGTATTCGGTATAGTTTATTCTGACACTGCTGTTATCAACAGCAATCCCGTCACCAACTATTATAGCAGATAATTCATCTCTTTGATACTCATCAAGCAAATCTATCTTTGAATGATGAACTGCAACCACATAAAGAATGCTTCCATCTCCATTGACTATCTTGGTCATACTCACTCCGGCGTTATAATATCCCATATCCTCAAGCTTGTCCTTAATGCTTCCCGAATACTCCTGCTCGATTTCCTTATATCTTGCTGTTGTGTCTCCCAGATTATTTCTTGTTCTGCCATTGGCTTCTATTCCACATACACTCATAACAAGAACTACAATACATATTGTTAAAAAAACATATTCTCTCTTTTTCATTCCCGCACCTCCGTACCTTTCTGTACTTCTTTACTTCTGAATCAGAGTATATAAAAAGCAAAGTCCGTTTTATCGGACTTTGCTTTTTGTTCGTTTGTGTTCGTTCGTAATGTGAATCCTTTTAATTTTAGCGCATATCTTCTATATCAATATGTGTCTTCACAATAACAGAAATCATATAAACAAGTATTCCATATATTGGTGTCAGAATAGCTGATGCCAAGGAAGGACCGATTTTAGACAAATCACTAAGATCAAACAACATCAACACCAATGTGAACAGTGAAATAAAGCATGCTACGGGAATTGCCAGTTTCTGAATCATTGTCCAGATTCCCATCTTTGATTTATCTTTTCCAAGTAATACGCCTATTCCTATAAACAAAGCCAAAAACAGAATTGATACCACATCAATATAATTCAAAACTGCCTGTGCGGTACTTCCTCCCAAAGAAATTCCAAGAAGGCATACAGCTATTACAGCCAAAACAGTCCCTACGATATAAAGAATCTTTCCGTTATTCTTCTGTGTTTCATTTTCCTTAATAAGTCTCATGATGTTTTCCTCCGATTTCTGCGAAAGAACTTCATCACCGATGTCCTCACCGGCCACAAGTTCATTCATGCTAACCTTCAGAGCATCACATAAGGGTTTCAGTCTGGTTACATCCGGAAGTCCGTTACCACGCTCCCATTTTGAAATGGATTTGTCGGTTACTTCTATAAGTTCCGCCAGTTCCTTCTGGGTTAATCCCAGTTCTTTTCTCTTTTTTGCGATATAACTTCCTACTTTTTCCTGATCCATATGTCTGCTCCTTTGTGTCTCCTTCCGACCGTCGCCGGAAGATGCATGCATCTTTCGAGACTAACCTACTACCTACTTTGCGGTAGAATCAATTCCTTAATAGTAGAATCCGGGTAGAACAACCGCTCTACCCGGGTAGAATTCATAATTTCCCCTGAAAATGTCATTTTTTCTGCTTTTCATTGGCAGAAAATTCAATAATCAGCAGTTCTACGCACATTTTTGCATCAAAGCTTCTTATCTTAACATTTTCATCTGCCTCGACACAGGCTTCAAGAGCCTTCCTTATTCTGCCCATAGAAAATCCTGCTGCCTGCTTTTCATATTTCTGCTCGATAAATGGAGCAATTCCCATTTTCTGAGCAATCTGTCCTCTTCCGAACCCCTCGTTCTGAAGTTCCTTGACCTGAAGCATCATATTGAACTGCCTTCCGATAAGGGAAAGAATTCCGTAAGGTGTCTCCTTATGGGAAAGAAGATCGTAATACATCTCCAGTGCCTTGTCCTGTTTCTTTTCAGCCATTGCAGCAATCATATCAAAGACCTTGCTGCTTGTGCTCACAGTGACAATAGCTGCCACATCATTAACATCAATATTATTTTTATCAAGTGTATAAGAAAACAGTTTCTCCATCTCGGAACTGATTGTCATCATATCCGTTCCGGTGCGCTCCAGCAAAAGCGAAATTGCAGCAGAGTCTATGGTTTTTCCTTCCTTCGAGGCTTTACTCTTTATCCATGTTCTTAAAGTATTCTCCTGCTGCACAACAAATTCGCAAGCCCTTCCCACAGTCGAAACTGCCTTAAACAGCTTGCTTCGCTTATCAACTGCTGCCTCAACCAGTATAATCAAAGTGGTTTCGGGGCAATCCGGAAGATATTCCGCCAGCTGTTCACCGCCGGACTTGCACAGTCCGCTGTCTTCTATAAGAATTACTCTTCTGTCTGCAAAAAATGGCAGTGTCTCCGCCAAATCTATTATGGCGGGCACATCGATATCATTTCCCCTGAAGCTGTTAAAATTCATGGTATCCCCGTCAGGGACAACATCGGCAATCAGATTGTCCTTGTATTGCTTGCGAAGATACCCCTCGTCGCCGTACAGCAGATAGCATCTCTTATATGTATGATTGGCTATGTCTTGTTTTAACTGAAGCAATGTTAAACCTCCAAAAATGATATCCAGAATATTATATCATAAACTGGACTAAACAAGAAAAAATGGTTACAATAGTGGAGTTGAAATTTACTCGGTTCAATAAGGAAGTTTTCGATGAAGGATAACAAAACAGCTTTTAAGAAAGGAATACAGCACGGAATACCGATTGCCCTGGGATACTTTGCAGTTGCATTTACCCTCGGAATTGCAGCAAGAAATGCAGGCGTTACCGCCCTGCAGTCCTTCGTAATCTCGGCAACCAACATTTCTTCCACCGGAGAATATGTTGGCTTTACAGAAATAGCAGCCAAAGCCTCTTACCTGGAGATAGTTCTTATGGTATTGATTGCAAACGCACGCTATCTGCTCTTAAGTTGTTCGCTTTCACAGAAGTTGTCTTCAGATATGAAGCTTCTTCACAGACTTTTGATTGGATGTTTTGTTACAGATGAGATTTTTGGAATAAGCATTTCTGTACCGGAAAAGCTTAATCCTTTCTATACCTATGGTGCAGCAGCAATATCAGTACCCGCCTGGAGTATCGGTACGGCCCTTGGCGTAATCATGGGAAATATTCTTCCAGCCAATGTTGTATCCGCATTAAGCGTAGGTCTGTTTGGTATGTTTATTGCCATTATCATTCCGCCTTCAAGGAAAGACAAGGTTGTTGCCGGCCTGGTAGTCATTACCATGATAATCAGTTATATTGCCACAAGATGGAATGCCCTTTCAGGTATTTCTTCCGGAACAAAGGTTATTATAATAACCCTTGTAATTTCTTCCATTGCGGCAATTGCTTTCCCCAAAAAGGATGAAATATCTTCAACAAATGAAAAAGGAGGTAACGTCGCATGACCGCAAACATTTACCTCTACATGTTAATAATGGCAGCTGTTACCTACCTGATAAGAGTTCTTCCACTGACACTCATTCGCAAGGAAATCAAGAACACATTTATTCGTTCTTTCCTGTACTATGTGCCCTATGTTACCCTTGCCGCAATGACCTTCCCTGCAATGATGGATGCTACATCTTCTCCCATTTCCGGAGCAATTGCATTTGTCTTTGCAATAATTCTTGCCTGGAAGGGAGCAAGCCTTTTTGCAGTTTCTGTTCTGGCCTGCATAAGCGTTCTGATAACAGAATTCATCATTCCCTTTATTTCATTTTAAGGATTGCGTTTTAAAGCACGTTTATCTGTTTATCTTAAAACCAAATACTTCCTATAAGGTACACAAGGAAAGAAGCAAGCCAGGCAATCACGCACTGCCTTATTATCATTACAGCCGCAAATTTCTTTCCCAGTTCACGTCTGACTGCAGCAATGGCTGCAACACAAGGTGTATACAGCAATGAGAATACCAAAAATGACATAGCGGAAAGAGGTTTGAATATTGACTGCAATCCGGCGCTTCCGGAACCTGCAAGAACATTTAATGTACTTACAACACTCTCCTTTGCAACAAATCCCGTAATAAGTGCGGTTGCTATTCTCCAGTCACCTATTCCCATAGGCTTAAAGAGTGGCGCAATCAGCCCGCCAAGAGACGCAAGTATGCTTGCACTCGAATCTGTTACCACATTAAGTCTCATATCAAAGTTTGTCAAAAACCATATAATCATGGATGCATAGAAAATTACTGTAAATGCCTTCGTCACGAAGTCCTTTGCCTTCTCACCGATAAGCATTGCCACACTTTTGGGTGACGGCAGTCTGTAATTGGGAAGTTCCATAACAAAAGGAACCGGCTCGCCCTTATATATCAGTTTGGTTGTAAATGCATACAGAATTCCTATTGCCATTCCCATAAGGTAAAGTGCTATCATTACAAGCGCTGCTTTATCCGGGAAAAATGCTGCCGTAAATACGGCATATATCGGCAATTTCGCCGAACAGCTCATAAAAGGTGTCAGGAAAATGGTAAGTTTACGGTCTCTGTCAGAGGGTAACGTCCTTGTGGCCATAATAGCCGGAACAGAACATCCGAAGCCCATAATAAGGGGCACAAAGCTTCGTCCGGACAATCCCAGTTTTCTAAGCAGTCGGTCCATAACAAATGCAACTCTGGCCATGTATCCGCTGTCTTCAAGAATTGACAGGAAGAAAAACAGTACAACAATAATCGGAAGGAAGCTTAAGACGCTTCCGACACCGTTAAATACACCGTCTATAATCAGTGAATGAACTACTCCGTTGAGTCCGTAGGCCGTAAGTCCATTATCGACCATTCCCGTAATCCAGCCAATCATCCCTTCCATCCAATTTGAAAGAAGTTTTCCTATTACTGAAAATGTCAGCCAGAAAACAAGCGCCATAATTCCGATAAATGCAGGAATTGCCGTATATTTCCCCGTAAGCACCTTATCAATATTGATACTTCTTCTATGCTCTATGCTCTCATGAGGCTTAATTACTGTTTCCTCACAAATCCTGTCGATAAAATCAAATCTCATATCCGCCAGAGCAGCATCACGGTCAGTTCCACACTCCTCTTCCATCTGACTGATGATATGCTCAAGTGCATCCTTTTCATTGTCATCCAGTTCAAGTCTTTTAAGAATCGACTCGTCTCTCTCAACAAGCTTTGTTGCCGCAAATCTTACCGGAATTCCGGCCTTCCTTGCATGATCCTCTATAAGATGAACTATGGCATGAATACATCTGTGGACCGCTCCGTTGCCGGGTCCGTTCTCATCGCAGAAATCCACACGTCCCGGTCTTTCCCTGTGCTTTGCCACATGAAGGGCATGGTCCACAAGTTCCTTGATACCTTCATTCTTGGCTGCAGAAATGGGTACAACCGGAATTCCAAGCATTCTCTCAAGCTTATTAACCATGATGGTTCCGCCATTCTCTCTGACCTCATCCATCATATTAAGTGCAAGTACCATCGGTATGTTCAACTCAATAAGCTGAAGAGTAAGGTACAGGTTGCGCTCTATATTGGTGGCATCGACTATATTTATAATTCCCTTGGGTCTGTCATTTAGGAAAAATTCTCTCGTTACGATTTCTTCATTTGTATATGGAGACAACGAATAAATTCCGGGTAGATCCGTCACATTAGTATTTGGATGATTAAGAATTGCTCCGTCTTTTCTGTCAACTGTAACGCCGGGGAAATTACCCACATGCTGATTTGAACCGGTTAACTGATTAAACAACGTGGTCTTTCCGCAATTCTGATTGCCTGCAAGGCCGAAGGTTATGGTCTGATTGTCCCTCAGTTCCTCTCCCTCCTGCTTAACGTGAAAAATACCGTCTTCTCCTGTTCCGGGATGTGCTACCGCTTTGATTCTTTCACGTGTTCTCTTGGCGTCATGCATATCATGAACATCTTTTATTGAGATAAATGCAGCATCACTCTTAAGCAGGGTAAGTTCATATCCACGTACCCTCAGTTCAAGTGGGTCCCCCATCGGCGCTGTTTTTACAAGCGTTACTTCCGTTCCCGGGGTAAGTCCCATGTTAAGTATATGTTTGCGAAGAGAAGTATCATCACATTCAACCTTCTCAATTATCGCATCTTTTCCTATTGCAAGTTTATCAAGTGTCAAAGCTGACATATAAACTCCTTTCGCCTTCGAAACATACGTCCCAAGTTATATAAGAGATGTCCACCGATTAACCACAGTTTACTTCATAAAAAAACCTTCTGGTTAGTCTTGACTAACTCCATAAGAATAATATCACACCCACACAACCTATTCAACACAAAATGCATCAAAAAAGACCCGTAAAAACGGGTCCATTTTGTATATTTTTATTCAATAACTTTAATCCAGCCTTCGGGAGCTTCAATTCTGCCCATCTGAATGCCTGTAAGTGTATCATACAGTTTCTGTGTTACAGGTCCCATCTGAGTCATTCCTGAAGGGAAGCAGATTTCCTTACCATGGTCAACAACCTTGCCGACAGGCGAGATAACTGCTGCTGTTCCGCACAGACCACATTCTGCCATATCACCAAGTTCATCAAGATAAACCTCTCTCTCCTCAGCTTCAAGTCCGAGATAATCCTTGGCAACCTGAATCAGTGAACGTCTTGTAATCGAAGGTAAAATACTGTTTGACTTGGGAGTTACAACCTTTCCGTCCTTTGTTACAAACAGGAAGTTTGCTCCGCCTGTTTCTTCAATCTTGGTACGTGTACCTGGATCAAGGTACATATTCTCATCATAACCTTCTTCATGAGCAGAAACTATTGCATGAAGACTCATTGCATAGTTAAGTCCGGCCTTAATGTGACCTGTTCCATTCGGGGCTGCTCTGTCAAAATCAGATACTCTGATTGTAAGAGGCTTTACGCCACCCTTGAAATATGGTCCAACCGGTGTACCGAATACTCTGAACTGATAATCAGAAGCAGGCTTAACGCCAATAACAGGATTAATACCAAACATATATGGTCTCAGGTAAAGAGTAGCACCTGAACCGTAAGGAGGAACCCATGCCAGATTTGCCTTTACAACCTGATCGATAGCATCAAGGAACTGTTCCTTGGGAAATGCAGGCATCTCAAGACGCTCTGCAGAAGCTATCATACGTTCTGCGTTAAGATCCGGACGGAAGACCACGACCTTGCCATCCTGTGTTGTGTATGCTTTCATCCCTTCAAAAATAGTCTGCGCATACTGTAAAACACATGCACATTCACTCATGGTAATCTGGTCATCTGTTGTCAGTGTTCCTGCATCCCATGCTCCATTTGTGAAGTTAGCAACATAACGATAATCAGTTTTCATGTAGCCAAAACCTATGTTGGCCCAGTCGATGTTCTTTTTCTCCATTGCTTTATCCTTCTTTCATTATCATAAAATGTGGCTCATATAAATATGATTGCCTAATCTTCTTTATTCTAAACCCAATTTATCCGCTTGTAAATATTCGCTTATAAAGATGGCGAAATTGTGTGAAAATTATTGTTAAAAATACCGAATAGGTGTAAAATTTACTCAATAATGTTGATTTTTCAATTATGTTGATTTTGTCAATCATGTTAATTTATTCATTAAGAGAGGTACGTCATGTTAATTACACTGATTCCGCTGTTTGATGAGAATATGAGCGTAAAGGCATATTCACTTTACAGCCAGAAGAAGAACTATCTCCTTGAGCCCACCTATATGAGTGCCGCTACACAGGTTGATACCGTTAATATTGCAGGTCTTGAAATAATTGAAAGTTTGGGAATTAATACGCTTTCCAAGGATTGCGAACTATTTGTTCCTGTTAGCAACGTTTCCATTTTCACAGACATTTCTGCACAGTGCTCCGCACCTCATGAAAGAATTGTACTCCTGCTTGACAGATCCGTAAGACCTGAGCAGAGTTACATTGATAGAATTCAGGAACTTAAAAATGACGGTTTCCGTTTTGCGGCACGTAACCTCAATATCGCAGATTTTGAGCCCTACAAGCCGATTCTTCGTCATGTGGATTATATTTTCCTAAATCATCAGAAGATTGTAATTGCCAAGGCAAAGATATATTTCAGTCAGGTATATCCCAACATCAAGCTCATCGCAGGTGGAATTGCTTCCAATGATATTTTTGACGAGCTCAAAGCAGAAGGTGGTTATAAATTATATGAGGGACCATTTTACAGGACTCCTCTTACCCGCGGAAGCAATGATATCTCTCCTCTCAAGATTAATTACATTTCACTTCTCAATCTTGTGAACAATGATGATTTTGAACTTACGGAAGCTGCGGACATCATCGGACGAGACACCGCACTGATTATTGCATTACTCAAGATAGTAAACAAGCTTAACCGCTCATCAACCGAGATTACATCCATCAGACATGCAGCAGCAATGATGGGCCAGAAGGAACTCAAGAAATGGATTACGACAGCCATTACTCAGCAGCTTTGTGCCGACAAGCCAAGTGAAATCATGAGACTTTCTCTTCTTCGTGCAAAATTTGCCGAAAACCTGGCATGTGTTTTTGAACTAGGTGTTCAGGCTCCTGAGCTTTTCCTGATGGGATTATTCTCCGTAGTTGATCTTATTTTGGGAAAGCCCATGAACGAAGCACTGGAAATGCTTAAAGTATCAGCAAATATCCGTTCTGCCCTTGTTGATGACAACGGTATCCTCGCTCCTGTTCTTGACTTTATCAAGCTCTACGAAGCCGGTGAATGGCAGGAAATTTCTCGTTTGATGCTTCTTGGCAACATACTTATGGATCCTGTTCAGGAAGCTTATACATCTTCACTTGAATGGTACAGAGATTTATTCCAGGGCTTGGAAGAGGAAAAAGAGGCCGAATAAAGTAGCGCATAAAAAAGAACCCGAATGGGTTCTTTTTTCTTTTAGAAAAACTTCGCAATATCTTCCGGAGCTTTTCTTCTTGGCTTCTCAGCATCGCTCTCACGAACGCCAACGGAAATAACTGATACTATCTCCTGAGATTCCGGAATACCGAATTCCTCTTTAAGCTTGGAAATGTCTCTGATTCCCATGATAAGTGTGTCATAACCAATCTCACGAGCCTTAAGAACAAGGTTCTCATTCTGAAGTCCGAGATCGTATACGCCCCATTTGTCACCCAGCTCATTTGTGGGAGATCCGTCTCTTTCAAAGCCCGATCTCTTTGTCTCATATGCTGTAATGATAATTGCTACCGCATTGTCACAATTCTTTGCATTGAATTCGGGAAGGCACTGATTCTTAATAAAGTTCATCTTGTCTTCGCTCATTGCAACGTAGTAACGACCTGTCTGAGAATTCTTCCAGGTAGGTGCCTGAATAGCCGCATCAATGATAACCTTCATCTGATCCTCACTGATCTTCATTCCTGCTTTATAGTTTCTGATACTTCTTCTGCTTTCCAAAAGTTGTGCAAATTCCATATTGTTCTCCCTTTCGATTTTGAATACCGGTTACAAACAAGATTATATCATTTTTACTGAATAGTCGCCATACCCTTAACAAGGTCAATTGCCTTTTCCTTCATGGCAAGTGAAATAAGGTAAGGCTCACCGTATGTCTCAACTTTGCTTTCATATTCGCTTTCGTCGTAACCTTCAGCCACGAGAATTGCCTTATAATCATCAGCAGTTGCAGACATGCCTTCCAATTCAAGAATTGACTGGTAAAGCAAACCTACTTTATATCTGCTAAGAGCCGTATCGGCAACACTTTCCTCATATTCGTCTTCTGTCATTCCCGTATAGTCTTCAAACTTTTCATAAGGGCTATAGCCATAATATGTATTATACATTTCGATCATATTTTCATAATTTACCTGATCGTCGTACTTAATTGTGGCCTTCAGATTCTTAAGATATTTCTTGTTGTACTTTATAACATTTGAATTCTCTGTTAAGTAGTTTTCAATATAATCATGCACGTTGGTCTCAAGATTTGAATCCTTAAGATACTGTCTGTATTCTTCAACAGTTGAAGCGTACTCCCCAAGGTTCTCTGCAACAAATTCATCGTTAAACTCTGCCTTGGTATAGATTCCGTTAAGAGTAATATTGAAAACTGCATCCTGTCCTGCAAGTTCTGCTGTACTGTAATCTTCCGGGAAGGTTACATTTATATCAAAATTGCTTCCGACTGTTGCACCGATTAACTGTTCTTCAAAGCCGTCAATAAATGAACCTGAACCTATAACCAGATCAGCGCCCTCAGCTGTACCGCCGTCAAAGGCAACTCCGTCAATTGAACCCGAATAATCAATGTTGACTTCATCACCGTCGGCAACTGCCAGTGACTCATCGCCGCTTAAAACTTTGTTTGATTCAAGGTAGTTCTCAATATTTTCATCTATTTCCGCATCCGTAAACTCAACCTCAGACATGGGAATAACAAGGTTCTTGTAATCGGGTAACTCTATATCAGCAGCTCCTGTTCCCTGAATATAACCGTTCTCTTCTAAACAAGCTGAATAATCGCTGCTTGGCTCAACCTTGCTTGCTTTCTTGTATATTCCCCTGGCAATTAATACCACAACAGCAAGGCCAATAAGAATAGAAATTATAAGGCTTATTGTCTTGTTAATATTTTCCTTTCTCTTTTTCTGCTGTGCTTCTTTTTTCCTTTCTGCACGCTTAGCCTGAGATTTGGTCATCTCCTGAGTCTGGATATTTTTTTCATTTTCTTTCATTACCGATATCTCCTCATATAAAATTCTAAATTCTTTTTTTCTTTGAAAATCAAATCAAACATAATGAGTATACAACAAAATTATGTTCTATGTGTGTTTTGTTTTCGATTTTATGCATTTTCTTTTCACTTATCTGTAACGACTTTTATAATGCAAATGCATCTGCTACAATATTCCTGATACTAAAAACAGAAACTTTAGGCCACTCACAGCATCTGCTTTGCAGTTGGCCGGATTAAGGAGCGGACAAATGGAATATCGTTCAATGGACAAGCTTGGAATAAAGACTTCGCTTTTGGGTTTCGGATGTATGCGTTTTCCCACAAAAGCCGACGGAACTATAGATGAACAAAAGGCAGAAGCTATGCTTGACAGAGCATATGCTTCAGGCGTCAATTATTTCGACACTGCCTATCCTTACCACAACGGAGAAAGTGAGCCTGTTGTGGGAAGAATTATGAAAAAATACGACAGACATTCATTTTATCTGGCAACTAAGCTGCCTGTATGGCTTGTTAAGGAAGCTTCTGATGTAGACAAATATCTGAACGAGCAGTTGGAAAGACTTCAGACCGACTATGTTGACTTCTATCTTATGCATGCCATGTGTAAGGAACGTTGGGATGAAATGCTTAAGGTAGGCTGTGTTGACAGACTTGTGGAACTCCAGAAACAGGGCAAGATTAAGTACCTGGGCTTCTCCTTCCATGACGGTTATGAAGCATTTGAAGAGATAATTAACTACAGAGACTGGGATTTCTGCCAGATTCAGTTCAATTATATGGACTGCGACGAGCAGGCAACCTTCAAGGGCTATGAGCTTGCAAAGTCAAAGGATATCCCCCTTGTTATTATGGAGCCTGTTAAGGGTGGAACACTTGCAAGACTGTCAGATGACATCATGGACAAATTCGCTACTGTGGATCCTTCTGCAAGCGCTGCATCATTTGCACTTCGCTGGGTTGGAACACTTGATAATGTCAAGGTTATCCTTAGCGGTATGACAACAGACGAACAGCTTGAAGATAATCTTAAAACCTTTGATTCATTTAAGCCTATGGATCAGAAGGAACTGGATGTGGTTGCTGACGTTAAGGCTACCATACTCGGTCGTACCATGAACGGTTGTACCGGATGTCGTTATTGTATGCCATGCCCGATGGGCGTTGATATTCCGGGAAGTTTCAGTTGCTGGAACAGATATCACATGTACCAGAACTACTACGCTGTCAACTGGACCTGGGAAACAGAGATGGGCGAAGCTCATCAGCCAAAGAACTGTGTTGAATGCGGCAAATGTGAAGCCGCCTGTCCACAGAAATTACCGATTAGAGAACAGCTTAAAGCAGTTCAGGCAGATTTGGATGCAGCAAAATAAAAAAGAAGGTTGCCATTTGGCAACCTTCTTTTTTCATCAGTTATGTATTTCTCTGATTCCGTCTCTTATTGTATCAAGCATTACATCAACATTCACATGGTGTTCATAGCAGCCCTTGAATGCTCCGATATGAACAACAACAGGGAATTCCTTATCGCCTGATTTAATGGTCTGATTGTTCATTGCCGAAACCTTTTCGACAATGTCATTGGCATGTGACATATCTGTACTAGTGGTAAATACAACGAATTCATCCCCACCGATTCTGAGCAAAATGTCTTCCTCATCACAGGCACTCTCAACACGGCGCATCATCTCAAGAATGGCTGCATCACCGGCTTCTATTCCAAGATTTTCATTTATCCACATAAGCCTGCATAAATCCGCACATACATATGCGTTATTTTTTCTTTCCTGAATTACATCATAAAGCTCCGTAAGATCATATTTCTGACTACTCATAATTCTGCCCTCCAAATTAACACAATTATCTGGAATCCGGAATTTTGGCGTATGACCTGTAAAATGTCTCGTCTTTCTAAACTCGCTTGGTGTGATATCCCAAACCTTACGAAATCCTCTTGTGAAACTCTCTGCATTTGAATATCCGTACTTAAGAGCAATATCCAGAATACTTTCTTCGCTGCCTACAAGATCCTTGGCTGCACAGGAAAAACGTCTTCTTAAGATATACTCCTTAACAGATACACCGAATGCGTACTTAAAAGTCTTCTGAAGGTTCGATACAGACACAAAACATTCATCTGCTATTGCGCTTATCATAATATCACTTGCTATATTCTCTTCAATGTAATCCAGTGCATTTATAAGCACTTCTGCATTTTTAGCCATCAGCCTAATCCATTTCCCCGGTTATCCCGCCAATGCAAACCCTGATTTGCCTTATCGGGAGGTTACTTCATAATCGATCGATATAATCATAATACAAAACCTTCAGTGTCATTTCTTGACTTTTTGCGTAAAGATAACAGCCGCCTTATATTTGAAGAACTATATATGAACTATATTTGAAGCACAAAATTCGTTATAAGAATTATAAGTAAGAAAATCGGGCAAAGAACGCATACATTTATGCGATACAACGCACGCCATGCAAATTTATTATTATTTGAACACACTTCATCTTCGATGTACTTTGTCTTGGCAAAATGGCCGATAAGGATACATGTAACGAAGGCCACAATCGGCATCAGCACATTATTAGAAATAAAATCATAGAAATCAAGTAACTGATATCCAAAAATAGTAAAGTTACTCCAATTACTGTAACCGAGAACCGATGACATTCCCAAAATTATAAGGAAAACAAAACATATAACAGTTGAAACTATTCGTCCGCAATTAAATTTTTCATTAATAATAGATACCATTGCTTCCAACAGCGAAATTGAAGAAGTCAGTGCTGCGAGCGCAACCAGCAGGAAGAAAACCGTTCCAACTATATTTCTGCCTTTCATTGTCTGGAATACATTGGGAAGCGTAATAAACATAAGGCTTGGTCCCTTGCTGAGAGCCGCGCTGTCTCCGTTACTGAAAACGAATACTGCAGGAACAATAATAAAACCTGCGAGAAGTGCAACTCCGGTGTCAAAGAATTCTATCTGATGCACTGATTTTTCAATTGAATCCTCTTTGCGCATATACGATCCGTATGTAAACAAAATTCCCATGGCAATGGAAAGTGAATAGAACAACTGTCCAACCGCAGCCACAATGGCTTCCAAAAATTTCTTAACTGTAAATCCGCTAAAAGAAAATCATATGGCAAAGCTGCTATATTTCAAACGGTTCGACCTGCTTAAGCACCGGGTTAACCCAGCCCATCTTGTGTTTAAAATATGCTTTCGGCGTGGAATGTCCCACTTCAAAAACAATCTTGTTGGTATAAATATCATCCGAATAAGAACCGCCCCCCTCAGAGTATCCTTCAGAAACCTCGTGTAGGCCGATTTCCCATTGACCGAACGGAATATTAAAAGCAACCGTCTTCTTGTCTATCCATCGCAAATTCAAATTTTCAAGCGGCATAATCGGTCTGCTGCTATCCGTTTTCTTTGCAACCGAGAACACATTTGCACCGTTAAGACGCACATTGGCACGCCTTGCCGCTTTTCCCTTCATATTGCAAATATAAACTTCACCGAAGCATTCTCTCGGTGTATTTTGGTAAATATTAAAAATATCAATAAAGCTCTCGGCCATAAAACTTCCCCTTTCGCTCCGCTTCAAGTTGTTTATTTCATAAAAATAACAATTGAACTAAGTCGCTGCGCGACGGCCTGCCAAGGTTGTGGCGCAGTTTTTGTTTCTTGAAAAAGGCAGTGACAAGATTCTCCCAAAGGATTATCGTTTAAGTGCGACCAAAAACATAATACTTAGCACGGGTGTCCTC
>JAZUDO010000013.1:0-5025 GCA_045639685.1 Lachnospiraceae bacterium | reverse complement strand
AAATTCATTCAGGATGCTATCGACCGTGGCAATATGAAGCTTGCAAGCATTGCAAAAAATATCATTGCTGATTATGGTATCGAGCCTGAACAGATACATCAGGCATCGCTTTCAGCATACGCACACAGCCGTCACTTACTTTCTAAGCTGAATAACATGAAAACAGAGATTGAGGATCTTCAAATAAAAATAAATGTGCTGAAAAAATATCGCAAGCTGAAAATCTATGGTGATGAATTGAAAGCCCTCAGCGGCAGGCAGGAAAAGAAATATCGAAATGAGCATCTTTATGAGCTTAGCCAGTACTCAGATATTCGTGAAAAGTTGTTGGAGATTTATCCGTCAGGGCGTATTCCGACAGTTGAAAGTTTGGAGCAAAAGATCAAGGAACTTCGTGAGAATTTATCTGCAATGGACACTGAGTTCCGACAGGAAGATAAGAAAGCCCGTGAGCTTGCTGATGCACAGCGAACAATAGAAGAATTTTTACGTCAGGAACAGAGCAGAGATCAGCAAAAAGGTAAGAGGCGAAATGACCTTGAATGATGATAGTCTATCTGACGAACGTAGAAGCGCATCAAAGCCGTCCAAACCTGCGGAGTGGAAAACTAACCGCCTGAAAAGAAAAGCCCTGAGAAGTGCTTGTGTGAGCAAATCTCAGGGCTTTATCTGTTATGCAATTTCAATAGGTGGTCTGCGTTACTCCACAGTAAACTCCACATTCCAGTTACCGAGAATATCCAAGGGAGCATCTGCTTTTTTCTCGCCTGTGAAAGAGCTAACGGTAAGCTTATAAGTTCCTGCCTGTAGTGTACCTGTGGGAATCAACAGTGTTGCCTTGTCCGTTGTGATAATCGCAGGCTCTGTGTCAAATCCCTTGCAGTCAATATCACCAGATACGCCTGTGATCGTGAAGCTCTTGCCATACAAGCGGATAGTTTCGATTTCAGTGTACGGCGGAACATTCGGCTTCAGAAAATCAAGTGTAACATTAACCGCATTATCTTCATAAACCGCACTGACACCGATTTCAGCAGTCGCATTTTCATACGTCAAGCCGGTTACAGTTCCGACCATATTGGTCTTATCACGGAAAAAGCCATTCTCTGATGCCGCATATACACCTGCACCTGTCAATGCCAGTAAAGCAGGTACTGCCACTGCTGCGATCCATTTGCGGGATCTCTTTTGCTTGCCTGTTCTCTTTTCAAACTCTCTGATCATAGTACGGTTCAACTCCTCATTCATTTCCGGAGAATCCAGCAGGGATTCTCTGATTATTTCATCAAAATCCTTCATAGCCATTCTCCTTTAAGTGTTCTCGAATTGATGTTCGTGCCCGATTGAGCCTGCTTTTTACCGTGCCTTGCGGGATTTTTAGCTGATGAGCGACCTCTGATAAATCCATGTCAGCATAATAAAACATAAAGGTTACGATACGCAGTTTTTCAGGCAGAGCATCAACTGCTTTACGGACGGCAATGTATAATTCCTTTTGTTCGCTTTCATCTATGACATTTTCCTCTGCATAGAGCATATCTTCCACATCGTCCGTAAAAGAGGTCTCATAATTCATTTTACGGCGCTTCTGGTTCTGATAGAGTCGCACTGCGATGCCGATTAGATAATTTTTCGCTGAAAGCATTTCTTCTGTCGTATCACAGTTGATCTTGGCGAGTTTGGAAAATGCCTTTAACAGGGTATCCTGATAGAGATCTTGCGCAGAGACCTCATTTCCGGTCAGATGTCGGCAGAAACCGAGGATCGCACTGCCGTGTGTTTTGAGTAAAGATTCGAATTGCGTGACTGTCACAAGCGTTCCTCCTCTCTGCCTTATATTGTCTTGAAACCGAAAAAGGTTCCATTCCATAATATTTTACAACTTTCGATCAGAGTATTGCTATCCTTGATAAGTATATCACAAATGGCATAAAAATGCGACCTCTAAGAATAGCTCTCAGAGGTCGCTTTGAATATCATTGCTGCCGGCACCTGCAAGGCTGCCCTCACAGGTGTGGTATCGTTATTAGCATTAAGCCCTTTATTGTAAATTATAATGAAATATAGAAAATCACGGCGCAGGAGTAGCTTTGAAATTAACAGTTATCTCTGAACGAACATCATCGAGATAAGTTTTTCCTCCACATCGTATCTTGCTCAGGGTATAGTATGTCTTCGAGCATTCTTCGGTTACATGGCAATCAACAAGATAGTTCCATATATCGGCATCCATAGCAGGCGACATCATTCCTATGAAATTATCATCTTCATCATAGAGCCTTACGTCCTCTACATAACAGAATTCAGGCAGTTCACTCACAATCAAATCCAGTTCGACCTTTGGATCACCCAGACCGTATTCTGAATATCGAGAGTTTAGCTGAAACTTATCGGCAGATATTTCAGGTCGGTATATAACAAACTTTTCTCCGTCCTTGATATCCATATATGGAAACTCATCGGAGCCTTCTGCAATATACACCAGTGTATCATCGGTTATCTTCAAGTATATGGTTTTGTTTTCCATACCGATAAGGCTCACTGTATCTCCATCTATCTTCCAGTCTCCACCGTCCATATAGCTGCTAAGCTTACCGGGAGAATAGAGAAATCGTCCATTTTCATTGAATGAAAGTGTACAATATCCGCCTGCGCCTTCCTTTTCATACGCAAATATCTTTCCTGCAATGGAAACCGGTTCAACCGAGTCATCGCCCCAAAACATTTTTCTAACGCTTTCAAAATCTGAATCCATTATTTCGTAGGACGCTTCTGAGATTCGTATGGGGATTATTGCTATCATATCATCGTTAATGCTGTATGATGACAATATTACCTTCATCTCTTCAATAGTTGCACCGTTATTGGTCAAGGCTAATATTTCTTCATCGGTCTTGTTACGATTTGTTCCCATCAGAAGTCCACACTTATAGCCGCCATCGGTCTCCTGCCATAAATAGACTTCCAGTCCCTTGAAGGTTTCCTGATCATAGTATTCAGGAAACTTCGTTTTCAAATCTGTATCTGACTGAACAGTACCACCATAAAGCAAAGCTCGCTTCATCAGGCACAGGTCAAATACATCAAGCTTATTGTCTGCACAGAAGTCCACAGCCTTCCAATTAGCAAGATTCGTATCAGGAACGGCAAGCAGCCATTTCTGGAGTAATACAACATCGGAAATATTGAAATTACCGTCATTATTTACATCGCCAGATGCTATTGGATCATCTGAAACCACAGATACTTTCTTTACATTCCCAAACTGAGCAGGGTATGTTTCGAGGATTCCGCCTACAAAGGTCACTTCAAGACGCATACCTACAAATGGTTCAATTCCATCATCGAGGTATTTAGTATCCAATGTTATCAAATCATTGGAGTTGGAGTTATATATAGGCACTACAACGAGAGTTTTACCAGTGATTTCTTTTACTTCTACAGTCCAAGTGTTGTCGGCTGTCATAATGAGGTATCCCTCTACGCTATCTTTCCTTATGTCAATACCGTCTGTTTCACCTGAGCGAGAAAGCAGTATATATTCAGGTTTTACGTTAAGATGACCGCCACCAACGCTGAGAACATAGCCATCTTCAAGTTCAAACTCCAAAATATAGAGACCTGAGCCAACATCCTTGCCCTTGTAGTCGCTAAAATCAGTCCAATCAAGTTCATCACCTTTTTTAGCAAGCTCCTTTACATCAGCAAGTGTCATTTGCTTTGTGCCTTTATGAACCGTTGCATCATCATAATACCACGGTGTCAAATCATCCTTCTGAACATCAAGTGAAGTGCCATTACTCAATTCAAGACTAATATAAATAGGTTTTTCTTCTAACCTTCCGCCACCTATAAACAATTTTGAGCTATCGTCTTTTATTTTAAATTCCCATACGATAAGACCGCTGCCAACATCAGTATGCTCATACTTCTCAAAGTCACTCCAAGTCAGAGCATCGCCTTTCTTAGATAAACTGAGTATATCGTCTACTGTTATAAGTGATTTCTGAGCTTCTGAGGAAGGTATTTTCGCTTCGGCAATCTCAATATCACTCTGCGAATTAGCTGCAATAGCGACAGATGAGATGCATAATGAACTTGCTGTCAAACACATAGTTGCAGTCAGCATTGCTATAATCTTCTTTTTCATGCAAAACACTCCTTTCAAGGAATAGGACAGATGCACAACAAGATACACTTATCCTTATTATAATTATACGGAAACCCGTTGAAAAAGTCAAGCGAATTATACATATTCATAAAATGTTGTAGAATATATATATATATATATATATATCAACTATAAACCACACAATTTGTGAAATGTATATAGCTTGATTTTTTCCTATGGGTGGAAGTATTGCGGCTCCGAACAGTTTCAGCCTGCAGAGCGTGAAGAATAGCTCTTACTTTCATTATAGCAAAATCGTCTGTTTACCACTATTATGAATGGTTGTATAGTATTTGCCTGTGGTCACACCATATGAATCATATATTGGTCTTTCCTATTTTGAATTATAGCAAATAACCTTGAAAAAGAAAACCACCTGAAAAGAAAAGCCCGATCCCAATGAGATCAGGCTTTCTTGCTATTACCTATATTGACGAAATAAGGTTTGCTATGGATATGTGTCCTATGAGGACAGTTTTATATAGGCTTAATTATCGAAATATGGCTGCTTGATTATCAACTTGTATCCATTAAATGTGGTTTATGATGATATTCGTGCAAAACTGATCGCAAAGGGTATTCCTGCGGAGGAAATCGCATATATCCATGATGCGAAAACCGAACAGCAGAAGTCTGATCTTTTTGATAAAGTCCGTAATGGTGAAATCCGTGTTCTGCTCGGTTCTACGGCGAAAATGGGTACTGGCACAAATGTCCAGAAACGGCTGATCGCTGTCCATGACCTCGATATTCCGTGGCGACCGGCAGATCTGGAGCAGCGCGCCGGAAGAATCATCAGACAGGGCAATGAGAACAAGAATGTTCAGATTTTTCGCTATGTTACAAAGGGTACG
>JAZUDO010000012.1:0-122271 GCA_045639685.1 Lachnospiraceae bacterium | reverse complement strand
CTGATGTTGTATTCTCAACAACGTTGTTGAGATTGTTAATTGTATGCTCTAATCTGTTCTGCTGTGCACCAAGATCTGCTCTCTGCTCGTTAAGAGTCTTAATAGCTCCCTTAACTGTATCGATAGCACTCTTTGCACCTGCGGTCGAAGAAACATCTACACCATTAACGCCCAAACCGGTTGCATTCATGTTGCCAATCTTAACCGAAATAACGTTTGCAGTTGTATTCTCTGCGCCAACCTGAAGGTCAATTGTCTGTCCACCCTTGAGAAGGTTCTTCTCATTGAAAGTAGTTGTTTCAGCTACTCTGTCAATTTCATTGATAAGAGCTGTAACTTCCTTCTGGATGTACTTCTGATCTTCTGTCTGGTTAGAACCGTTAGCAGACTTAACAGCGAGTTCGTTCATTCTCTGAAGCATATCGTGTACTTCATTGAGTGCACCTTCTGCTGTCTGTACCATTGAGATACCGTCCTGTGCATTAGCTGTTGCCTGTGTAAGACCTCTTACCTGGCGTCTCATCTTTTCAGATATAGCAAGACCTGCTGCATCATCTGCTGCTCTGTTGATCTTGTAACCTGAAGATAATTTCTCAGTACTCTTAGCCTGAGTTGCGCTTGTTAAACCAAGCATTCTGTTAGAGTTCATTGCTCTTAAATTGTGCTGTACTACCATATTAATTCCTCCTTGAATTGTCTCACCCATTCCATTGGGCGGTTGCTAGTCCACATTTCCTTTGGTTCGCACCTTCCATCGGTCCTGCAGTAGTTACTGTAGAATTCTTTCATTGTGCGGATGAAATCCTTCTACTGCCTTATAAGAAAAACAGCGAACTGCTTTTACTTATCTTGCTTACATTAATTATATCGGTAAACATGTTCAAAACTTTATAGCATTTTGATATTTTTTTGAACATTTTGCCAAACTATTTTTTGCTGTCCAGAAACTGTGACTCCACAAGGTTCATTCCGGACATATTCCTGTAATAATCAAAAGCTGCCTTTGAGCCTACCCTGCCTTCCTTGATGCCTCTCTTTTCTTTAAGGAAATAGTTCTCAATAAGACTTTTGTTTCTGGCTTCCTGAGCCTGAACGGATACACTGAGATCTGTGATAATACTTATCTTTCCCTGAAGTTCCCGAATCCTGTCTGCATATTTTTCTCTGTCCTTTGAAAGAGTAGCAGCCACCTTTTCATACATTATCTCAAAGCCTTCGTCCAACTTCTCCAGTTTTTCGATAAGTATTCCCTTTTCTTCAATTGCTTCATCAAAGCTGTCCATATCCGGTTCATCCTTGCTGAAAGCCTCTGTCTGTTTTTTATTATATTCCTCAATTTCCTTAAGTACCTGAATCTTCATATCCAGGCTTTCGGATAAAACTTCCAGGCTATTGTCCATCTGAAGACCCCTTCTCCTTGTTGATTCGCATAACTTCCTTCCATGTATCCCTTACCGAGTGTAAATGCTCATTAACCTCCAGTAGGATGTCTTTATCCTTCTTTATGTTGGCTTCAAGCAATCTCTGGGAAAGATATGTATATATTCTTTCAAAATCCTGAGCAACAGGATACTTCATATCAAGCGTCTGACGAAGATAATCAATTATTCTCTGTGCCTTAACAATATTCGTGTGGGCCTTGGGAACATCCTTCTCGTCTATTGCAGACTCTGCGATATTGCAAAACTTAATCGCTCCCTCATAGAGCATAAGTGTCAGTTCCGCAGGCGAAGCTGTCAAAATCTTGTTGTTATTATACTGTGAATACGCGTTAGGCAATGCCATAGTTTATTGACCTCCGAGTAATGATGTTATAGCAGATGTATTGCTCTGCATCTTAGCCATAGCCGTTTCCATCTTAGAGAACTTCTTGTACCAGCTATCCTCATACTTATTTAGTTTTTCTTCCATCTCCAATATCTTGGTATTGTAATCATTAAAGTCTGCCTTCATCTTCTTATCATCAAAGAAGCTTCCAAAACTCCTGTAGCCGTCTACCGATTTGGACATATCAGACATCTTGTCATATAAATCCTGTGATAACTTTGTAAAGAAGCTGATTACTGTTGAAGGATCACTCGATATCATACTCTTCAACTTGTCTGCATTTCCCGAAGTATCACCATCATCAGGATCTCCATCGATGTGAAATGCATTCTTTTCATTATCCGGGGCATTGAAATATCCAAGTGTATTGATACCAAAATCACTGAGATACATTGTCTTTCCGCCAATTTCAATACCGGCATTCATAACGCCCCTTATTCCGCTGCTTACTGTAGAAAGGTTCTCATCCCTTCGAAGAATTGAAGCTGTAAGTTTTTTCTCCCAATCTTCAACTTCTCTGTCGCTTAAGGCATCCTTTTCCTCATCCGTAAGGGGATCAAGCTTGCTGTCTTCCGCATTATATAACTTATCCATCTCATTGATGATACTGTTGTATTCCTTGATAAAGTTCTTAACCATATCATAGATACCGTCTGTATCATCCTGAGTTGTAACCGTTACTGATTCTCCCGGTTTTGTCTCAGAGAGTGCCGTAAAGGTAAGTCCGTTTATATCAAATACATTGGTAGAACTTGTAAACTTTGCTCCGTTCAGTACTATCTCCGCGTCGGAGCCTGCAATCTTCGTTGCTCCCTTACCGTCTGCATTACCGTCGTTCAGATTAAGTCCCAGAGCAGAAAGTACACCCTCGTCTCCCGAAAGAGTGAAATCGTTCTCTGCACCGGAAGATTTTGCACTTATAAAGAACCTCTGGTTTTTCTCATCGAAGCTTGCATTAAGTCCGGCCTCCTTGAGCTTATTAAGTACATCGGATATGGTTGATTCTGCGGTAAGTCCAATGCTAACGGTACCTGTTCCCGTTGCAATGGAAATATTCTTTGTACCTTCCTCACTAAAATCCACACCCAAATCGCCCAAGGTTGTAAGTGCTGTATATCCCTGCTTACCATCTCCCAGTTCTCCACCTGTAAGATATGCAGTCTTTGCAAGCTTGTTAATCTCCAGTGACTGAACACCGTTGGTAGCTCCCTCTCCTGTGATTACGCTTACTGCACTTGAGTTGGAAACCTTCGTGGTCTTCTTGGCATATGCAGACGTAAAACGCATATTTGACAGGTATTTGCTCTGAAGATTCTTAAGTTTTGTATTAAGACTCTTCCAAGCCTCCTGCTTGTAATTAACTGTTTTCTGAGTCTTCTTAACAGTGTCGACTTTCTTTCTTCTGCCTTCCATCAACTGTTCTATGAGACTCTCTGTATCCATACCGGACATAAGGCCGGTTAATCTGTTAGTAGCCATACCCTGTCCTCCTTATCGCTTCTCATCAACAAGGATTCCTGCCATCTCCCAAACCTTGGCTATCATATCAAGTGTCTTCTCGGGAGGAAGTTCCTTGATAACCTTCTTGGTCTCCTTGTCTACAATCTTTATCGTTACTCTGTTGGTACCCTCATGAATTCCGAATACCGCCTCGCTGTTGTTCATATTCTTGTTAATATTCTCGACTACCTTTTTAATGGCCTCATTTTCAGCCTTGGTATTCTCGCGGTTTTCATCCTGTCCTTCTCTCTGGGTATCGCTTTCGGATGCTTTTGCCACTGCCGCAGTCGTTTCATCGATTTTCGGAGTAGCAGAAACAGCTGAGTTTACATCCGTGTTACTCTCAGCTTCTTGACTTGTCGTTATAGGTTGAACTTTTATATTGGACTGATACTGCACCGCAGTCATCGTTCCGATTGGTTCAATTGCCATATGAATCACCTCCGTGTGCATCAAAAAAACAATAGTTCCTATCCATTGTATCGGTTGGAGTGTAACAAATATTAACCCCCAACCGAATTTTTCTTATTTTTTTAGCAAAACATGCATTAGGATTTTTCATCCATATTAGTTTTTAAAGAAATCAGAAAGTGCACTCAGGCTGTCTGATTTCATTGCCTCAGCATTTTCCTTCTGAATCTGGAGATATACTTCCTTACGATATACAGGGATATCCTTGGGGGCAGATACGCCGATCTTAACCTGGTCACCCTTAATCTCAAGAACAGTAATCTCTATGTTGTTATTAATAACCAAAGCTTCATTTTTCTTTCTTGATAATGCCAGCATACTTACGCCTCCTCCTTCATCTTTTTTAATATATCGTAGATAGGGAATCTTACAGGATACTTATCCGCATCTACTATAACCTGGCAGGCCTTACGGTTATCAGCGTTGATAACAAAGGGTGCCTGAAGGTTAACGGTCATCTTTTCGATATCACTGGGTACTGTGATTGTTACAAGAACAAGTGTATTGTCCACATCAAGTTCGCCCAATGATTTAAGAAGTTCGTCTTCAATAACCGGGTTGTACTCGGGAAGTACAAGAAGAGGATCAATTACAGGCATTGCAAAATTTGTTTCCTGCAGTGACTGCATCCAGCGAATTGCATTTGGTCCCTTTTCCTCATCATGTATAAGTGCGAAATCTGTAAGATCCGGGAAGCCTACGATTCCACCCGGGAAATGAATTATCTTGTCATCATCGATTTCTATTGTGTTAAATAATCTTGTTTCTACTCTCATAACCCCTAATCCTTTCCTTTTACAAATAATTTACCAAAGTTGTCTGCAGTACTTTGCCTGTTGCCATAAGTGCCGCATTGTATGTCATTTCTGCGCTTGACAGCTGTACAGCCACCTCCGCAAGATCAACATCTTCATTGTCTGATGCCAGCGTCTCAAAAGTTGTCTTCTGGCTCATGAGTCTGTTTTCAATAAGCTCAAGCTTCTTTGATCTGGTTCCGCAGTTTGTAATTGCATAGTTTACATTGTCCAGATGCTCCTGCATCTTTGTAATGCTGTGTTCAAACAGTTTCTGGCGCTTCTCGTTGAGATATACCTGAGCCTTGTTTGCTGCCTCCAGCTGGCTGTTAATGGTTGCCATTGCGGTAGGATCGTTTGCATTCTTCTCTGCCAGATCGTTAAGTGTTGCTATTCTCTGCTCCAGTTCATCCAGTTCGTTCATCACATCCACAAGATCGTCCACATCACGTCCTATGTCATGAGCAAATACTTCATCTGCGGTTGTATTGACTCTTATTACCTGATTAAGACCTACATCATATTCTATAACCTGCTTTTCCCTCTCGGCTTCCGTAAGGTATTCCTGATTATATGCTATATGATTTGCAGGGTCCGCATCCGTCATATCCGTACATGCGAAATAATGTTCCGGACGAAGATCGTCTTTAACCCACTGTGATTTGTTGTACTGTACTCTGAATTCCTGTCCGTCATGAGTTTCTACCTGATTCTCATAATATGCATCGGACATAAGAATTTCTCCCGTCTCGGGAATATATACCGCAACCTCTGTGCCTGCATCATTGGCCTGACTGATTGCATCGTAGGCTGCAGCCTTATCCATGGAAGCAATGGAACCGATAGAGTTTTCTGTTGTTCCATCCATATAGGAAAGACTTATTCCGCCTGTCGTATCATCAACATTGCTGTATGCAAGTCTCAGTCTGTGTATATCATATTCCTTAATATCTGTTTCCACCAGACCCGAAAGAGCCGCTCCGTCGTAGTTTGCTTCCGTCAGTTCATCAAGTCCGTTCATCTCTATATATTTGACCGAATCAAACTTGTCCAGCTGAACCTGCTCCGTAATTGAGTAGTTCTTTGTCTCCGGCTTTGTAAACTTCAATGTGGTATCTGTACGGTATCCCGTAAAAATGCATCTGCCTGCATAATCGGAATTACCTGTTGCATATACCTCATCACGAAGTGATGATATGGCGTCCAGTATGGCCTGTCGGTCGCTTTGTGTAAGTTTTTCCGAACTCCCCTTCTGACACTCCCTTATCATATCCGTAACAACATCAGACACACTTTCAAGAGCATCCTCGGTTATCTCCAGCCAGCTGTTTGCGTCAGGTATATTTCTTTCATAGAACTGTGTTACCTGACTTACGTTGCTGCGTAGGCGAAGTGCTCTGATTGCAACTATAGGATCCTCAGAAGGGCGGTTAATCTTCTTCTGTGTACCCATCTGATTGGAAAGTTTGTCCTGAAGTACTTTATTCGTATTGATGTTGGAAAGTGTATTTCTTTCTATAACCTTGGTCGTAACTCTCATGTAAGCCTCATTTCCGGGCATCTGTAACGCCCGTAACTGCTTTCCAGCTCCATCTGCGTTTCGTGACTACATCCTTGTGCCACCTTTACTATATATTTATCGGCACATTTTCCTTTAGACTTAATCCATATAATGCATAAATCGAAATCCCAAACAGACAATATTACCTAAGTAAGTTTAAACTCCTGTCTGAAGAATCAGTCTGTCATATACTTCCGTAAGTGTCTGGATCATCTTGGAAGCCAGGGCATATGCATTCTGATACTTAACAAGATTCACTGCCTCGTCATCATTATCCACTCCGGAAATGGAAATACGCTGATTATCTATGCTCTTACCTATATTCTCGTAATTTCCGTGGAAGGTTTGAGCTCTGTTACAGTTAAGAGCAACATCCGAAAGTACGCAGGTTAAAAATTCTGCCGTCTCGGCTCCTCTGTAGCTTGCAACATCTGTATCTCTGAACATATTTTTAAGTTCCGTTACATTATCATAACTGTCAACACCCGCTGCCGGATCTTTCTTTGTAGCAAGAAGCTCGGCATTGGCAATCATATCATCAAGAACAGCAAAGTTCTTTGCTGTCTGGCGATAATAACTGTCATCGTGATCGGTGATGGTTGCTGCCACATTGTTGCCTGTAGCGTCTTTATATTTCGACGTAAACTTCTGCTGTCCGCCACCTACGTTGCCGTCGGTTGTGAAAAGAAGTACGCCCTGTTCTCCGCTGTCTGTATAACCATTCTCAAGAATCGAATTAAATGCATTGGAGAATATTCTTACCCATTCATTCATCTGCTGCTGGTAATAAGGAATACCCTGATAATTTATGGTACTTCCGATTTCAGCCTCTTTTCCGACTCTGTTTCCTGCAACTGCTCCGTTTTCCGCTGTTGTATCTATTGTAAATGTATAACTGCATTTGCCGGATGCATCACAGATATAACTCCAGGATGTAAATTTAAATTCTTTATCGCCCAGCTTAATAATTCCGCCATTATCGGAAAGGGTACATTTGTTAAGATCACAAAGGTATTCTTCCGTAACATCAACGGTTACCGTCTGACTTCCGCCGGAAGGTACTCCGATTGAAGCAACAGTACCCCTGAAGTTCTCGGTATTATTACCGTCTCGCATTTCTACGAGGCCTCTGAGTTCTCCTCCAAGAACATTGCTGTATAAGTCAAACTTATCTCCGAGAGCTCCTGTGGTCACATTTGAAACCCAGTATACGTCATACAGGCCCTGGGCATCCGACTGATTCATAGTCTCTGTATCATCTCTTGCAACGCACTTAAGAGTTCTGTATTCGGCTGTATCAACAAGTGGCTGTCCGCCGGCGATTGAAATAATGTACTGATGGCCGCCCGTTTCACGGTCCGGGTCATTGGAATCCACTATGGGGTATTCCTTCGCATCAATATCAACAATCTTTGAAAGCTCGTCCACAAGAAGCGCTCTTTTGTCTCGAAGTTCATTAGCCTTTGAACCTGAAAGCTCGATAACATTTATCTGCTTGTTAATTGTAGATATATCACTTGCCAGTGAATTGATGGCATCTATCTTGACCTGAATCTCAGCATTGATATCCTTCTGTACAGCCTCGAGATTATTGGCCATGTTGTTGAAATACTGTGCCAGATTACCGGCAAATCCCACAAACTGAGCCTTGATTGACGGATTGTCCGGGTTCTTCTTAACCTCATCAAGTGCTGTCTCCATCTGACTGAAAATGGTAGAAAAACCTTCGATGGTTGAATCGTCACGGAAATAAGTCTCAACCTGAGTCTGGTAATATTCCTTCATGGAATACTCACCGGTCTTGGTATTGTTACGCCAATACTTCTGATCGTAGAATTCGTCGTGAACTCTTTCAATTGAAAGCACGTCAACACCTGCTCCGGCACATCCGTATGTGGTAAAAGTTCTCAATGCCTGAGCCGCAACCTGATTAACCTCCTGTCTGCTGTAACCTTCTGTCTCGGCATTGGAGATATTGTTTGCAGTTGTATTAAGTCCTGCGTTTGCTCCCAGCAAACCCGTATATGCAATATTTAAACCAAAAAACTGTGATGGCATATATTACTCCTTTCTGCCTGACCGCTTACATTCCCAGTGTGTTAATAATATGTTCAAGCATTTCATCTACAACATTGATATATCTTGATGAGGCATTATATGCATTCTGAAATTTAATCATATATGTCAATTCCTCATCCGTGGATACACCGATTATCTGCTCTCTTGCATTGCTTGTTGAGTTAACGGTCATATTCTGGCTTTCAAGAATCGAATTGTATACATAGCCCGAGTTTGCGACCTGACTAACCAAATCAGAATAATAATCGAGGAAACTGCTCTTTTTCTTTGTATTCATGTTAAGTGTATTGGTCTCTGCCGTAAATGCTTCCTTAAGCGCAGTCATCGTTGTGAAATCCACACTTCCGTCCGGAAGAACAAAACCCATTGTCGTAGGTATTCTTAAAAGATCTATATTAATCTGCAAATTCTCTGTTTTGTACAATGACTCATCAATATTCCTGTCTTCAGCCATATATACGAAATTACCGGTTCCCGGATCTCTCACATAACCGTCTGTTGCAATCTTTGTAAACATCTGAATCGGATTACCGTTCCTGTCACGCATATATGTGGAATTTGGATTCAGTGCCGTTGCTCTGTCTGCAGCATCTGCCAATACCTGATTAACGGTTGTGGCAACATTGTGAACCAGCTGGTCGAATTCTGCCATTATATTCATACAGAGTGACTGGGATACGGAATTGGTATAATTCTCGGGTAGGAGGTCCGTATAATCCGCTTTATGATCACCTCTTGCCAGCAATGTGGACTTAAGTGAACCTATATCTGTATTGATATCGGAAGAAATCACTCTTTCAAGGTCAAATACTGCTGCCTTCTCAACCTCTTCATCGGTATATATCTTATTGCCGAATTCATCATATTCATGCTTTGCATTCTTTTCCCAGAACACATTGTAGAAGCCTGTCTGTGAATCGGCTTTGATTCCTATCTTATAAACAACCTCTTCTCTTACCAGATCCTCGCCTTCAAGCCTAACCCATACAGTTGAATCCTTTTCCTCTTCGTATGTGATATTGGCAATCTTTCCAAGTTCATCCAGTAAATGATTTCTTTCATCCCTAAGGTCATTGGCTTCCTCAAAGCTTCGAACCTCAACTCTTCTGTCCGGAGTATTCGATTCCTTATAGCCACCGGCTTCAATAACTCTTATCTGGTCGTTCAGTTCCTTTATTCTCTGAGCGTAATCATTAATCTGATTTACAAGAGTTTCAACCTGAGTATCAAGACTTTGCTGGTAATCAGCCAAGCCTTCGTATACCGCCTGTCCTCTTGATAAAAATTCCGAGCAACGCTCAACAAAGAGACCCTGTGTAACTGCACTGCTTGGGTCTTTACTCAGTTCCTGAATGGATTCCCATAAGCCGGATATAGCTTCATTGAAAGACTCTCCGTTCATCTCATCAAGAAGATTCTCAATTTCTCCGAGAGCATCGGTACTCACTTCATAAAACCCCTGTCTTCCAACCTCTCTTCTGTATGTATTATCAAGAAATACATCTCTTACCTGTCTTGTCTTGGCATATACAACGCCAAGGCCGATCTGCTGGTTGGAAATGGAATCCTTATCAGTCTTTATTGTATTGTAAACATTGTCGGAGAGCATAATCTGCTGGCGTACATAGCCCGCATTTTCTGCATTTGCAATGTTATGTGCTGTTGTATTAAGTGCATTCTGGCTTGTCTGTAAACCCGATACACCAATGTATAAACTTCCCATTAATGGCATAACTGCTACCTCACGTCAAAGAACATAACCGTTCTTTTGCCAAGAACATCATTATCTCTTACTGTCAAATCTGTTCATCTCTGTTCCGATAACGGTTCCGGAACTGTAAGCATTCTTTGTATAGTTTGCTGTCTCCGGTGCCGCTTTCATGGCCTGCATAACATTCATGTCGAACTGAACCATCTCAAGAGAGCTTTCAATTAACGCCCGGTTCTGTTCATTGGCTCTCTTTACCTGTGCAACAGTGGCACTCAGTTCGTCATGAATTGCCGCCAGCTTCTGCTGTTCCTTAGGCCTTGCCGAAAGCATTTCGATAAGGTCTCCCAGCTTAATTGTACTGACATCCCTGTTAATAACATTGGCTATGTCCCTCATACACTCCTCTCTCTTTTTGTCAAGTTTCTGGAGTGCACTGACATATACCTGTTCCTCATCCGTGATAGAATTCAAAGTTTCCAAATCCGCGCCGATAATAACCGATGTTTTTCGTAACGACAAAGAAAGGAGTTTCCTGTACTCCTCATTCTCCTGTTCCAATACGCCTATCAGTTCTTCCATAAGACTGGCCACCGTTATTACCTCCTTAGAAAAAAGAATGGCGGGATGTAATCATCCCGCCACATACAAACTAAAGTGCACGGTTAACTTTGCCAAAAAGTTTCTCCGCAAAGCTGTCACTGTCAACGCTGTATGTACCTGCGTCAATCCTGCCCTTAATATCATTGACAAGATCCTCTCTGACATCAGAAACACCCGCTACTGCTGCTTTCGCTGTCTGAATATCTTTGCCGATACTTGAAATCTGCAGTTGATCAGAGAAGCTTTTTGAAGATTCAGTTTTAACCTGCTTGTTGTTCTTGCCCAAGTTATACATGCTTGTAATCTGGGCAAATGAATCTATACGCATAATACGCTCCTCCTTCCGGGACTAAAACTTTTGGTTTCACTATGTTTATCGGAAGATTTGTCGATTACTTTAGTTTTGTTATAAAATTTTTTCTATATTTTTCTATTTAATTTTTCTTATGACATTTCTGACTGCCAGAACATCACCCGGTGCTACGGAAAATTCGTCTATTCCGTATTCTATAAGAATTGGGATCATCTGCTCCGAAGCTGCCATTTCCCCGCATATTCCGACTCGGCAGTCATTTTTGTGTGCATTCTCCACAGTCATGCTTATCATCCTGAGTATTGCTTCATGATAAGGGTTGTAATACTTATCGACTTTACTGTTGGTTCTGTCAACAGCCAGTGTGTACTGGGACAAATCGTTGGTTCCTATAGAGAAGAAATCCACTTCCTGTGCAAGCTTGTCACTGATCATTACAGCCGCCGGTGTCTCAATCATTATTCCAATTTCACATTCCTTATAAGGGTAGCCCTCCGCTGCAAGCTCCTCCATAATGTCCTGTGCTATTTTCTTTGCGGCAAGGACCTCCTTTACGGAGGTAATCATCGGGAACATAATTGCAATATTGCCGTAATAGCTGGCCCTGTATATCGCTCTTAACTGTGTTATAAACATATCTCTCATATCAAGAGAAAGACGAATTCCCCGATATCCCAGTGCCGGGTTATTTTCCACATCAAGGTCAAGATATCCCACCGGTTTGTCCGATCCGATATCTGCCGTTCTGATTATTACTTTTTTTCCACCCATATTCTCGGCAATCATTCTGTACACGGAAAACTGTTCTTCCTCGGAGGGCGCGCTGTCCCTTCCCATAAACAGATATTCAGAGCGGTACAGACCCACTCCTTCAGCATCTCCCGTAAGAGCCGACGCCACATCTGCGGTGCCGTTAACATTGGCATACAGCGCAATCTTTCTTCCCGACAGAGTTACGGTTTCCTTACCCTTGAGAAGACTCATAAGTTCCTTGTTTTTGGCTTCTTTTTCCATTCTCTTTGTATACAGTTCAATATCTTCCTCTGAAGGATCAATAATTATTCTTCCCATATATCCGTCAATTATTGCCTGTCTGCCCTCAAACTGAGGCGCAATATCATCGTTGATTATTACCTTCCCGTCATCATCCACAAAGCCGTACAAATCAACACTTGCAACAGCGGGTATATTCATACTCTTTGACAGAATTGCCGCATGGCTGTTGCTGTTGTTCTCTCCCATTACCAGCCCGATAATATTGGTCTTGTCCAACCTTACTATCTCACTGGGAGTAAGATCTCTGGAGAACAAAATGACCTTCTCTCCAAAACTGCTTTCCGTCCTGTCGATTCCTGAAAGGACGGCTATAACCCTGTTGTAAACCTCTCTTACATCCGTTGCCCTGTCTCTAATATAATCATCTGCCAGGCCCATTATCATATGAGCAAAGTTATCAATGGTTATTGCTACAGCATACTCCGCATTTACATGCTGACTTCTTATTATGTTACAAACCGATTCTATATAATCCATGTCGTCAAGCATGACAACATCAGCCTTGAAAATGGCAGCGTTATTATTTCCCACCTCGTTCAAAGCCTTTTCATACAAATGAAGGTACTCCTCTTTGGTTTTGAGTCTTGCCTCGTTAAACCTGACTATTTCCCCTTCTGCGTCCCTGCATTTTCTTCGAACCACCTTTGCCTCGGTTCTGCTGTATATGCTTATTCGCCCGAAAGCATACCCCGCACATATACCTTTTCCTTTTAAAATCATGCTGACCCTCGCTACTTCTTTGCTGTTATATACATATTGTACAGGGCTACGTGATCAAATATTGCACGCCATCCGCTGTGAGCCTGACCCGTTACACATATGTATACATCCCCTTTATTGTCCACCGTATAACTTGCGGCGCAATTTCCCGCCTGGGAAACATACCCCGTTTTTGCTCCCAAAACCTCTGTAGTATCATATTTGTCTTCAATTCTACGCTGAAACCAGTTGGACAATTCCAGCCCTTCCGGATGCTGCTCCGTGATTGAAGTTGTATATATATGTTCATGAAGTATCTGCCTGCACAGATCGTTTTCTATTGCTGCCTTCATGACCATTGCCATCTCATTGGCTGTTGTATAATGGTTTTCGTTATACAAGCCTGCAGCATTGGTATAATGGGTAGCCGTCAAACCAAGCTCTGCAGCCTTATCATTCATCATCTGGATAAATGCATCTTCATCACCGGCAACAACTCTTTCAATGACATGACAGCACTCTCCGCCGGAGGGCATTATTGCTCCATACAGAATGTCCTTTATCGGTACAATCTCTCCCGGCTCAAAGCCCGCATTGCTCAGGTCATGTCTGTATGCATAATCCGTGTCCTCTATCAGTACCTCAACAGGTTTATTGAGGTCATCGATGTGTTCACAGGCTATAAGCACCGTCATAACCTTTGTCATGGATGCCGGATTCATCCTGTCGTTACCATTCTTTGACACAAGGACGCTTCCGGTTGATGCATTAATTAAAATCGCATATGTACTCTGAACATCTTCCTCTGAAACAGCTGCTGTTGCCAAGGAAAAATCCATCTTGTACCCTTCCTTCATAGTCGGAGTCGGTACAACAATTTCCGGCATACCCTCAATTACTGTCTGAGATTTTACCGGTTCTGCTGCCTCAGTACCGATATTTGCAGTTTGCTCGATAACATTTTCCTGCACCGGAATTTCCTTTATATCCACGTCAACCGAACCCCCGTCCGATTTTGACGCAAGCTGCCTGATTCCCCATACCACAGCCGAAACTATCGCCACAAGTGCAATCAGTCCAATGATTCCGACGGGAATCATCTTTCTATACATGGCTCGTTTCTCTGCCTGTTTTATTTTTTCCGCACGCATTTTTTCAAGGCGCAGTTCATGAGCAGACTTTTCTTCGGATTCTTCTCGAATTTCCGTTTCGTCATCTATATCCAAATAATCCATTTAACCCTTTTTCCTTTTACAGATTTTCTTCAAGCTGTCTTGTTGCGGTACCTGTAGCAAGTCCCTCCGCAAATGCAGTTGCACTTCCGGCACACACTCCCAGCCTGAGCCCGTAACCAAAATCTTCCCTTTCCATAAAACCGGCTACAAATCCCGCTACCATGGAGTCTCCCGCTCCAACGGTATTTATCACATTTCCCCGAGGGGCTTCCTGTTTCATGACATCTCCCTTTTCTGTCACCAACAGAGCTCCATCGCCTCCGAGACTTACAAGCACATTACGTGCACCTTTTTCACGGAGCTTTTGTGCAAGCACCGTTATGTCCTGCTTTGCTTCATGCTCATCAAACAAATCCAACAGTTCCTGTCTGTTTGGTTTTATAAGAAATGGTCTGTATTTTAGTGCTTCCTTAAGGTAATCCCCTATGGCATCAACCACCAGAGTGGCACCCTTTTTAGCTATAATCTCTATTAACTGTCCGTATTCTTCCACAGATATTGAAGGTGGAACGCTTCCCGAAACGATAACCGTATCCTCCGAAGAAATCCCCATCAGTTTTTCCTTTAGCCGGTCCATTTCTTCAGAGCAGATAATCGGTCCGATTCCGTTAAAATCCGTCTCCTTCGTATCTCCTTCGGAATCCTTTGAACGAACCTTCATATTGATTCTTGTTATTCCGCAGGACAAATGTACGAAGTCCGTTGCAAGCTGCTTATCTGCCATAATGGCTTCAAGACATCCTCCGGTATGCCCTGCAATAAATCCCAGCGCAGTATTGTCAAAGCCCAGTTCATGAAGAACCTGGGATACATTTATACCCTTCCCGCCCGGGAAAATGCTGTAATTCTCTGTTTTGTGAATCTCTCCCACCCGAAGTTCATCCACGTGAACCACGTAGTCGAGAGATGTATTAAGTGTCAGTGTATATATCATATATCTTTACTTTATCAAAACCAAAAACAGGTAATCCCCTTGAGGTTACCTGTTTATGAATTTTACTTACTTTCGTGATATTCCTTTTCTGTGTTTACGCTCCAGATATTGCTCTTATCCTTTGTTCCGCTGATGATGTTCTTAACAGTCTCAAAGGATGTGCACATAGAGTGGTCAAGGTTGTTATATCTGTGCTGACCGTTTCGTCCTACGCAATACAGGTTATCAATACTGCTTAAGTACTCAACGAGTTCGTCCATCTGTGCATAGGTATCGAAATACGCAGGATAAGCCTTCTTAACCTTTTCCTCGTGATAATCGATAACATCGCTCTTATCTGCGATAAGTCCGAGATTAATCATATCTGTAATGGCGAAATCTGCAAATTCTTCCTCTGTCATATTCCACCACTCGTCATTTTCATAGCAGAAATACTCAAGTCCTACCCATACGGTATTCTCAAGGTCCTTTACCATATAAGGAGACCAGTTGTTGTAAACCTGGAAACGTCCCATCTGAATACCCTTGTCATGAACATAAACCCAGTTATCCGGAATAATGTCTCCGATGGTTTTCATCTTTGTCTTATTCTTAAGAAGAAGCTTCGGAACAAGAACACCAAGAGTAATATAATCTCTGTAAGGAAGTCCGGCAGCTATGTCCGCATACTGCTTCGGTACATCATTCATTCCGCCCACAAGATCCTTAACCGGCATACTGGAAATGATATAATCGCCTTCAATGGTTTCAACTGTTCCGTCATGCTCAACCTTAACAGCCGTAAGATGATTGTTCTCATCCTTAACTACTCCAACAACCTTATGGTTACGAAGTATCTTACCGCCGCGGTTTGTAATCTCCTCCGCTGTTACGTCCCATAACTGTCCGGGACCAAGCTTTGGATATTTGAATTCCTCAATAAGTGAGGTCTCAACCTTTCTGTTCTTCTTTCCGGGAAGAAGCTTGCCAAACATATCCTTAATAATTGCAAGGATTGAAAGGCCCTTTACTCGCTGGCTGCCCCAGTCCGGTGCGATTACGCTGGGATGTCTTCCCCAAAGATTCTCTGTATATCTTTCAAAGAACATACTGTAGAGTTTCTTTCCGAATCTGTTTATATAGAAGTCTTCAAGACTGTTCTCTTTTCTCTTATGAATTACACTTGCAATATAGCTGAAGCCAACCTGCATGGTTGTAAACAATCCCATATTGGTAAGTGTCTCAAGCTTAAGTGATATAGGATAATCAAAGAACTTCCTCTTAAAGAAGATTCTTGATACTCTCCTTCTTGTCAACATGGTGCGGTCTTCATTTTCAGGATCCGGACCGTTCTCTGCAAGGGGAACAGTAACCCCCAGTGACTTATAGTCGGATGCCGGGGAAGCCTGCATTGGAAGCATCATGTCCCACCATTCATTTACCTCGGGAACCTTTGAGAAGAAACGGTGTCCGCCCATATCCATTCGGTTTCCCTTATATGTTACTGTTTTTGAGATACCACCCATGTGCTCGCTTTCTTCAAAAACAACAACCTCTATATCTTCTCCCTTTGCCAGTAATTCATATGCGGCTGTAAGTCCCGCAGGACCTGCACCGATTATCAAGGCTTTCTTCATTACAAAAACCATATCCTTCCGATTTTTTGTGCAAAAACAGCTTCTCTGCCTTATGCCCATACATCGCTATTTTATCATATATTCACGTTAATGTCACCTTAGTTGAAAAACCATGAACATTTAACGGTAATTTCTTCCATAAATCAGCCATATCGGTGCAAAATCTTGTTAATTCTTGCACATAGACACCAAATCATACCATGATATAATTTTAACAAACAGAAAATCATTTGTTTATCAACGGACAAAGGAGGACTAATATTATGAAAAAACTTCTGCATGAAATTTTCATTGACGGCTTAGGCGGAATGGCAACAGGCCTTTTCGCAACTCTCATCATTGGTACAATAATTGTTCAGATAAGTACTGTAGTACCCGGTGCTATCGGCAACTACATTTTCCTTGGAGGAAAGCTTGCCATGGCTCTTACAGGCGCCGGAATCGGTGTCGGCGTTGCTTCCAAATTAAAGAGCAGCCCTCTGGTTCTTGCTTCCGCTATCGCTGCCGGAATGATTGGCGCTTTTGCATCAAAAATAGTTGCTGCCGTAGACGCAGGTGACCTTTCATCCTTCTTTGATGCAAATGTTACACATCTTGCTTCTGTAGGTGAGCCTCTCGGTTCTTTCCTTGCTGTTATCACAGCAGTTTACATCGGCAGACTCATTTCCGGAAAAACTCCTATAGATATATTGATTACCCCACTTTGCTGTATAGGATGCGGCGGAACGGTAGGACTTCTTATCGGACCACCGATTTCTTCACTTATGACAAAACTGGGAGATCTTATTAACTGGGGAACAGAGCAGGCTCCATTTACAATGGGTGTTGTAGTATCTGTTCTTGTGGGTATCATACTTACACTTCCAATCAGTTCCGCAGCTCTTTGTGTTATCCTCGGCCTCAACGGTCTTGCTGCCGGAGCAGCTACAGTAGGCTGCTGTGCAAACATGGTTGGTTTCGCAGTTGCTTCTTACAAAGAAAACAAGGTTAACGGCCTTCTTGCACAGGGTCTCGGAACAAGTATGCTTCAGATTGGCAACATCATTAAAAAGCCTATTATATGGCTTCCGGCAATTATCACAAGTGCTATTCTCGGTCCGATATCAACTCTTGTATTTAAGATGACCAATAATGCAACCGGCGCCGGCATGGGAACTGCAGGTCTTGTCGGTCAGATTAACACTTACCAGACTATGGTTTCAGAGGGAGCTTCAGGAACCGTTGTTCTTATAAAGATTCTTGTAATTCAGATAGTTCTTCCCGCTATCCTTTCACTTGTTATTTCAAACTTCATGAGAAAGAAAGGATGGATTAAGGACGGAGATATGAAGCTAAATGTGTAAGCTGATTTCTGTAACTATGATTTTGCCCACGGCATCATCAAGACATTAACTTACCCAAATGAACAAAAAAGGTTTGTCGGAAGGCTATTCTGCCTTCTGACAAACCTTTTTTATGTACGGCAATGCCACAATCACGTAGCATGCCAGGTGAACCGCAGTGGTAATACCCCAGGAAATGGGATAGGAAATGTATAACATTTCCGGCGTCGGATTAAGCTTGAACACCGTAAATATCCATAATATTCGAAGTCCACAGGCTCCCAGAAGAGATACTATCATGGGCATTATCGAGAAGCCCATTCCCCTGAGGCTTCCTACACACACATCCATGGTTCCGCACAGGAAATAGGTTGTGAATATAATCTTCATACGCCTGAGTCCAAAGGCAACAACAGTCTCATCATCAGAGTAAATATGCAGCAGTGGATTACCAAAGGCATATCCCAAAAGTCCCAGCACAAGACCTGTTATTATTACACATATCTGACAATACAAAAGCGTCTTCTTAATTCTGTCAGCCTTCTTGGCTCCCATATTCTGTCCCGTGAAGCTGATAGCTGTCTGATGGAAAGAATTCATGGCCATATACACAAAGCCTTCAAGGTTACAGGTTGCTGTATTTCCGGCAACCGCAATTGCACCGAAGGAGTTAACGCTTGACTGAATCAGAACATTTGAAATGGAGAAAATAGAACCCTGCAATCCTGCAGGAAGTCCTACCCTGACAATTCTTTTTGCCTTATCAGAATATATTTTCAATTCCTTTATAATAAGCTTACAGGGACCATCCAGTTTCATCATACAGCGCAATATCAATATTGCACTGATTGTCTGGCTGATGATTGTGGCATAAGCTACACCCTTAACCCCCATTCCGAACTTAATAACGAAAATCAGATTAAGAATGACATTTACCACTCCGGCAGTAAGCAAAAAGAGCAAAGGTCGTTTTGTATCGCCTATGGCACGAAGTATCGCTGCCCCGAAATTGTATAAAAGCATAGCCGGCATGCCGAGAAAATATATCTTCATATAGGCTATGGCATGTGGTAGCAGTTCAGGCGGTGTTCCCATCAGCGAAAGGGCAGGTGAGGCAAGGAAAATGCCAACGAAGAGAACTACAACTCCGCATATAAGGCTTAGAAGCACCGCGGTGTGAACCGTTTCCTTCATATCCTCTTCTCTCTGTGCTCCATAGTAATGAGCCACTGCAACATTTGCTCCCACCGATAATCCCATAAACACATTGGTAATAAGATTTATAAGAGAACTTGTTGCTCCGACGGCTCCCAGCGCTTCGCTTCCGGCATATCTTCCCGCAACAACCATATCAGCCGCATTAAACAGCAGCTGTAGTATTCCCGATGCCATAAGCGGCAGCGTAAATACAAGAATCTTACTGAGTAACGCGCCGTTACACATATCTATTTCATATTTGTTTTTCATTTTTTATCTTAAAGAACCTACTATTGCATTAAAAATGTTAATATACGTATTCGTGTCATAATGAAGGCCGTCAACCAGATAGTAGCCGTTATTAACAAGAAAACTGTGTGTATCTATCCAACGAACACCGCTTAACTGACCTATCATGTAATTATTGAAGTTTACTACTTCATCCTCTGTTACCCAGGGATTTTCCCAAACAGGATTAACAGATACAAAATATGTCTTTGCTCCTCTTCCTGCCCATTCCGCAGCCTTGGCATTGATAAGTGCCGCATACTTTGAACCGTTTCCTGTGTCGTTGACACCAAGGCAAATGACTACCTTTGTACCCTTGCCTACAACCGGATCTGCCTTTGCAAGTCCGGTGGTAGAGAACCAGTCATATCCCTTACCGCCTTCGCAAACCCATGTGGATCCACCACCATTTACTGCTTCCCTCATCTGTACGCATCTGGAATCACCTATAAAAAGGATTCCGGCGGGTGCACTTACTGCTACAGGTGCAGGTGCAGGCTGTGCCTCCTGCTGGGCCGGCTGTGCCGGATTCTGGGCCTGTTGCTGAGCCTGTGCCTGAGCCGCTGCAGCTGCTGCAGCTTCCTGCTCTGCCCTCAGTGCCTCAAGGTCAACCTCTGTATCTCCCAGGAAATTGTTGCTGACAAATGCATTCTTGTCATTGAGCTTTATCATGTACCAACCTTTTGCTCCGTACTGTCCCAGAACCTGTACCGGATCATTGATCTTGAGAGATGTTATTCTCTCATACTTTGTATCAGGACCTGTTCTAACATTGACAGACTTCTGAACATACATGGTCTTCTCTTCTTCAAACATATTGATCTGCGACATATCCACTTCATCATCTATGCCGTTCCTCAGTGCCTTCTCTTCCTCGGCCTTCTTCTCTTCTTCAGCCTTCTTTGCTTCCTCGGCTGCTTTCTTCTCTTCTTCGGCCTTCTTTGCTTCCTCAGCTGCCTTTTCCTCTGCTGCCTTCTTCTCTTCCTCAGCCTTTTTTGCCTCCTCGGCAGCCTTTGCTTCTTCCTCAGCCTTCTTTGCTTCTTCCTCAGCCTGATCCGTCACAGTTTCGGTAGCATTAGAATCTGTACCGTCACCTGCACCGTTATTTCCCGGCTTTCCACAGGCAACCAGTCCCATCAACATAACAACTGCCAACAAGTAAATTAATTTTTTCATAATCCTTCTCTCTAAGTATCTTCCAAGAGATACTACCCACATTTATTTATCCTGCATCAGTTACCTTCGCAGCTTTTAACTTTCTGTTTTGAACCGCTTTTACTATCAAATTCAAATTCGTTTCCATGGCATATCCCAGGGCAATGCTTATCAATAGTATTATTATTCCGGTAACGGTCACCGCAGCAATACTGTTCCAGCCCTCATAAACAAAGGCAAGTTTTTCAAAAAGCCACATATGTAAAAGGTATACATACAAAGAGAACCTTCCCAGAACCGGTAGGATCACTCCTCTGCCCTTTATACATATGCACAGCGTAAGAGCTGTAAGAGAAAAACACAGGCTGCGGGTTACTTCTGCCCACATTCTTCCTGTCCGGGAAAAGATAAACCCAAACAGCAATGTCATTGCAAATGCAACCAGGGGAAGCCAACTCTTTTTCACAAAAGTCTTAACCTTATCCCCGAACCTCTTCTCAAGAGACTCTGCATAAACACCCAGAAGGAATGCCCCATTGGACAATACCCAGAAATCCTGCATTCCCCTCTTCCAAAGGAAAACAGAAAATGCAACAACTCCCACAAACAGTAATATATCTCTGTACCTGCCCATTTTCCCAAATATCATAAACATGATATACAGGGCAAACATTACCGTAAGATACCAATAGTCTTCCGCAATAATAAACCTTATAACATCTTCTTTGTAAGTAAATGCTTTATCTATTACATTAAAAAATCCGATTATAAGAAAATAGGGCAGATATGTGGATGTAAAACGCTTAAGTACAAATACCCCGTCAATCCCCTTACTGTCAGCAGATTTGGCAAGTCCGTAACCGGAAAGCACAAGGAATATATCTACACCATACACACCCCAGGAAGTAACAAAAAGCTTAAGATTCTCCTGAAGGGGATCTGTAAACAAAAACCATGCGTAATGGGATATCATTACCATGAGAATCGCTATTCCTCTAAACATCTTTGAAGTCTTAATATCTATCATTTTTTCTCCATCTGATACTGTCCGCGTCAGTCTGTCAATCAGTATACCCCATCATCAGTCTCTACCACCTGAAATAGGTTGCCAGGGTGTAGTACAGCTTCCTGTTGTCATTTACAAGTCCAACCGTATCCCCGCTTGTCATAAATGTCATCAGCGAATAAAACATCGAAACAATTACAGCAACATAAGCCAGTCTCGAAACAAAAGTGTAATCCGCAAGCACTCTTCCCCTGTCCAGGAAAAGGAACCACAGCACAATTGCCGCAAGGGCAAAGGCCGGTGCGAAATCGCAGGTATATCTGTACAAAACTCCTGCCGCATTTGCATCAAAGGCCGCGATTACAACACCGCTTAAAACCAAAAACAAAACTGTCGCTCTTACCGCTTTATCAGTCTTCTTTATTCCTCTGATAAGCCATAACCATATACAAATGAAAAATGAATTGGCTATAAGAATTCCGCCATAGGTATATTCTGACAGAAATCTTCCCATGTAGTTTCCTTCGACATTGCTCGGAAGAAGGAACGGGAAATCGGTATTAACCGTAGCCGGCTGGAACAGGAAACAGTACAGGCTTCTAAGCAGCCTGTTCATATTGAAGCCTCTGTGATTCATATCATTTGTCGTCAGAGAATAAGTTGCGCCAAAATCAAATATATTACCGAATCTGGCAAAATTATACCAGCATACCAAAACTGCAACCAAAAGATACGGAATAACAAATGCTATCGTTTCCGGAATGGTTTTTGCACTTAACAGTTTTCTTTCCTTCCATCCCTTTTCAAACAGGAACCAGATAACAGCAACTCCCGACAGCAGTAAAAGCTGCGGTCTGCAGCCGGCAACAAGTGCCATAAACAATGAACCTGCAGCCACAAATGCCGTACGTGTCACCTTCTTTTCAGCTGACAAGCCGTGAAGCCACAAGCCAGTTCCCATAAAGGTGCAGGAAATTGCTCCGATAATGGGAATGTTATATATATCCGATCTGAAGGTCAGATACAGAAAATTGGCAAGAAATACCGTTGCCACATTTATCAACAGGTAGAAAAAGTAGGGAATCGACTTCACATACCTTTTTACAATTCCCGATGTGGTCAAAAATACGCCTATAACAAATATAATGTAAAATCCATAAACCGCTTTATAGTTTGGAAGATCTGCTCCCTTAAGGCAATAATAAGGGTAATAAAACAGAAGTTCCGGAACAATCCCAAAATACTCATAATACTTGCTCTCGTAATATGCATAATCCATGGAATAAGGAATTCCCTCTGCCCAAAGAGCAATGGTATCATAGGGATTATCTGCAGAAATAAGTGCCGGGTCTGCCACCTGCTCCGTAAGTTCAACCGTTCCTGCAGAAAGACTGTGAGCAAGTTCCTGATACTGTTTGTGATGAGGCCATGGCGAATCCATCAGAAGGGGATCGGCTGTCGTTATCTTCTTTCCGATCAACAGCAACGCTGCAATGAACAAAACCGTAACAGCCTTCTGCCACATTTTTTTCTCATCATAATAGAATTCATGAAGTTTTGAAGGCATCCAAACAAGGTAACCGAAAAGCAGAATCAAAAAAACAAAAAGCATTCTTACAGGCTTAATATCAACAGCTCTCTGTGCATTTGCCACAATTGAATTAATCTGTACCCTGCAGCCTTCCGGTGCCCTAACCTTAACTCTGATTGTATGAACATCCCCAAAGGGATAAATGTTTGAAAAGCCGGTTGACGGCACATCTGTGCACACTGTATATTCCGGCGTAGCATACTCATATTTGTCGCCTTCGTCAGTAAGAATAACCGAAACGTAGGCTATGTCATAATTCTCCACCTGCAAATCCGCATCAACATTACAAACCGGACCGTCAACAGTAATGGGTTCGGAAATGAACTCGCCATTCTCTCCCGTCGCTGCATTTTCAGCAAGAATAATTGATTTTCTTCCTGCTGCCTTCCAGGTGGAAAAATTAAATGCAAATACCTCAATCAAAATCGTAACGACAATTATGACCGCAAGTGCAATTATGTATTTTTTCTTGGAAATATTCCCGGTATCTTTCTTGAAAATCATCGGCTACCTTCCATTTTTGTATGAAATCCAATAGGAAAACAATGCATCGGACAAACTGACCGATGCACATTTAATATACCTAAAAATTTATTTTGCTCTCTTAAGAGACTGTCTTGCTCCGTGCATTTCTCTGCCGGCGAGGACGTCATCAACCGCATCCATTCTAAGCCCTGCGTCAATAAAATCACAGAACTTACAGAAAGGCCAATTCTGTCTTCCATCCTTAATCTTTTCTCTGACCTCTATATATTCCGGAGTGTTCCATGCATCCTTAAGGGGAATCTTGGTAAGGTCCGCAAGTGTTGTAACCTCAAAATTATCACAGCAGCAAATTCCCATTCTTCCGTCAGGGAAAATAAACATATCCGTAAATGGCATAAGACATGTTTCTTTGATTACCTTAACATCATTCTTCTTATTTGGAGCACTGCCTGCACGATTCGTAAGAACAGCCTCCATGTATCTCATCTGAATAAGAATGTCAACATCACCGAACTCCTCGGGATGATCCTTTACATAATCGTAAATCTTCTTGACATTGTCATGGAGCTTCATATCCATACAATAGTTGTTGATTATCAGCTGATCAACGTAGGGCACAATTGCCTTAACCTTGTCAATATCCAGCAAAAGTCCGTTTGTTGACATGAAAATGAATGAATCCGGCAATTTCTCCCTGCAATACTTGTGGAACTCAACTATACGGGTATCGAGCCATGGCTCATTGTTTCCGTACAATGTAAGATGTCCCTTATAACCCCAGTCAGCAAGCTGATCGATGATGTTATAGAACAGTTCATCTTCCATTCTGCAGTAAGGTCTCTTTTCTGCATTTTTATTTGCCGTACAGAAGGCGCAGGTGGAATTACACCTGTTTATTGTCTCAAGATTAACTATTAAGGGCTGAGGCGGAATTTCCTTGCCCATAAAATACTCAATATAATTCTTCTGTGATTTTGCTCTGCTTTTGAACTGAAGTTTCAAATAAGCATTTGAACTTAACATCGGAAAATGCTTCTGCATCTCCCAACCGAATCTACCCATAAAATTATGAATTCTGATTGACATTTCTCTATCTTCCTCTACTTAGTTCTCCATTGTTGAAAGCCAGTCTGTCAGGCTCTTAAAATATCTTGCCATTTCTTTTCCGGCTCCGTTGGGAAATCCGAAATCAGCATGATGTCCGTCCGAGAATGTAATCTCGAGTCCGCTCAAATCCCCTCCCTGTGGTTTATAGCCTTCCGGATTATTCATATATGCTTCAACTTCTTTTACAACCGTATGTCTCTCTATTATGTCACTGACGTCATCCATTCTTGAAGCATTGATTGGCTGGTCGGAGCATCTGACCTCAGCCTCCGTTCCCTGATACCAGCCTGTAAAGGTTGCCTCACCTTCACTGTTAATAAACATTTCAAATCGGAAATTACCGATTTCTTCATCCTTGCTGCGTAATACGACCGAACGCACATTTTCCGGAGTAAGCAAATGCTCTCCGTTCTCATATTCAGACTTAATTGGATTATTTATCGGTTCTTCTGTTGCCTTCGGCTCTGAAACGACATCTGTTTTCTTTGAGGTCGTATCAGTTTCTGTTTCTTTCGATACCTCGCTTACAGTCTCAACTGTACTGTCATTGCTGCCATTTCTTTTATCAAGACTTCTGATGTACAAAAATGTAACCGCAAAGGCTGCAGCAATAACAATGGCGAGCATCACTATAAGAATTTTTCTAAAGGAATTTTCCATTCTTTCTGCTCCTAAACATTGATAATATTCTTTATTCCATCACAAATGGTTCTTGCCACTCTGGGATTATTCATGGTATACAGATGAATTCCGTCAACTCCGCTTGTCAGAAGATCGATTATCTGGCTCATGGCATAAGCCATGCCCGCATCAAACAATGCTTCCTTATTATCGCTGTATTTGGCAATAATCTTCTCAAATCTCTGAGGAAGTGTTGCTCCGCAGGTGGTAACCATTCTCTGAATCTGAGCCGCATTGATAACCGGCATAATACCCGGTGTAATGGGAACATCAATTCCTGCAATACGTGCATCCTCTTCGAATCTGTAAAAGCTGTCATTATCAAAAAACAGCTGTGAAAGCAGGTAATCTGCTCCCGCATCAACCTTCTTCTTGAGATTAATCATCTCACTGACATGGTTGGGGCTGTTTGGATGATCCTCCGGATAGCAGGCTCCTGCAATACAGAAATCTGTCTTCGGCTTAAGATACTCTATGAGTTCGGAAGCATATCTAAAATCATCCTTGGCAGGCGCGTTGGGATTAATATCTCCACGAAGGGCAAGTATATTCTCAATTCCCGCTGCCTGTATCTCTTTGACAAAGGAATCAATCTCGTCCTTTGTATAAGCAAGGCAGGTAAGATGAACTACCGGTTCAATATGATACACGTCCTTTATCTTCCTTGCCAGTTCAATAGTCTTGTTATTGTTTGAACTTCCACCTGCACCGAAAGTAACGCTGATGTAATCCGGCTTTAATTCACTCAGTATATCAAGAGTCGGTTCTATATTCTTAAGTTCGTCATCCTTCTTCGGCGGAAATATCTCGAAGGAAAGTACTTTTTTCCCTTTTTCCTTGTAAATCTGCGATATCTTCATTCTTCAAAAATCCTTGCTGTACTACATATTGTGGCATTTGACCATAAAAACACCAATAACATTATAGTGTAAATCCCTAAAAAATGCCACCACTATTTATCTTTATTTATATGCCGTTTTTTTATATAATACTGACAGAAAACAAACACTTAAATTTGAGCGAAAAGAACAGACGCATTTTAACCCACAGGAGCACTCTATGAAAAGACTTGATTATATTGATCTGGCAAAGGGAATAGGCATTCTTCTTGTTGTACTCGGACATTCCAGCCTGACAAAAGAATACATTACGGCATATATTTATTCCTTCCATATGCCCCTTTTCTTTGTAATTGCGGGAATGCTGATTTATGTCACGGAAACCTACACTCGTTCTCTCAAAACAATAATTCTTGGCAGACTCAGAACCCTTATGGTGCCATATGTGATTTTCAGCATCATCTACACATTAATCGATCTTATAAAACATGACACCTACACAAAAACAAATGCCATTTATTCATTGTGTCTCCAAGGCTCGGGACCCCTGTGGTTTCTTCCCACACTGTTTATTTCCGAGATATTATTTATTATTCTTATAAAATACTGCAGAAAAATCGGTGGAAGTATAGTTGCTCTTCTGCTTGGCTTTGTTGCTCTCTTTATCAGCGGCATCCACCTGCTTGCTGAGCCCGGCCAAATACTCTGGGGTCTGAAAGATAACATGCTCGGAATTCCCCGGAACCCTCCGGGAGCTCTTGTGCTGGTGAATTTTAACCTTGCAGTTGGCACCATAATCCTTGTTGCGTTGCGTTGCCTTTCCTGCCTTGTTTTCTTATGCGCAGGATTTTGGCTGATACGGATTCTTTCCCGTATTAAGTCAAATGCTCTCTCAAATGCTCTCTCTTTTGCAGGTGGAGTGATTCTGTTAGTTCTGACAGCCGGCCCCACCATAGTGCAGTGCCTTAATGGAAGAACTCCGTTCATTGCCAACATGTCCTACATGGAGCTCTATCCAAGCTTGATTATATTCATAGTCTGTTCACTGACAGGTTCGACAGGACTGATTCTTTTGTGTAAAGGCCTCAATGAATTTCTCTCCCGCCGTTTCTTATGTCTGATTGGCAAACCTTTGCGCTTTTGGGGGCGTAATTCCTTGCTTATTATGGTTACTCATTTAAACTGTCAGGTTCTGTTCTTGGGAAATCTGTTTGCTGTATTTATGAATCAGTACATTACCCGAGCAAGGGTTTACATTTTCCGGTTCAATATAATATTCATATGCATGTTGACAGAAACAATACTTATTCTTCTTGTTAACCGCTTCTGTCCCTGGATTATAGGCAAAAAAAAGGAGAACCGCCCGGAATAACTATCTGGGCAATTCTCCGTTTCTTCTTTTATACTGTTTCTTCGCTTCGTACATTCTCTTATCCGCAATCTTAAGACACGCAATAAGCGGAAGTCTGCTGTCATCATTGACGCAGTACATACCGATGCTGGCATGAAGCTTATAGGGCTTTCCCCATTTCTGATTTTCAGATTCCACTATGCTGTGGAAAACTCTGGAAAATGTCTCATGCCTTCTTCTGGTATCCGAATAAAGTACTATACAGAACTCATCTCCTCCCAGGCGTGCACATATTTCTCTGCCGCCAACCAGGCCATTCATAATCTCCGCCATCTTCACAAGTGCGGCATCGCCCTCCCCATGACCAAATTTATCATTGATATACTTAAGTCCGTCCATGTCTATGCTGACGATGCTCATGTAATCGCCACGTTGTTTTGACATCTCGTAAAGCTGCTGAAGATTCTGTTCAAAACCTCTTCTGTTATATAATCCGGTAAGCGGATCCTCAATGTAAAGTCTCCTGAGTTCCTGCATACCTGCCAGAGCCCGTTTGTTATCAATATCCTCCATTGCATCCGCAATACTCTGCATGTAGGCTCCCGTTAAGAGGCTTACCCATTCATCACCTTCATACATCATAACCATATAGCCAAATTCTTTATTAAGGTAATGAAGAGGAAATACAATGTAAGACTTCGGTTCCAACGTTTCGGTAACCATCGGAGGAAGTATCATCTTCCTTTCAAACTTTATGGAAGAACGTATGCTCTCGACTTTCTTATCCTTGTAAAGTGTTCCCCAAAGAATCATCCTGTCGGAAAATGCCTTGTTTTCTTCCGTATCTCTGAAATTCTCAGACTCATCACACAAGCAGATATAAGCCCGCGCGCAATTGTTATTATGGAAAAATCTGTCTGCTGTTCTGAATATATCGTTCATATCAAGAGCATTTGCACAGTTTGCAGCAATATCTATAACCTTCTTGGCTACATCATATCGTGCATTTACCTCATGCAAAAGCGAACTGACATCATAATCCTCATTGGGAATTGATTCATTGGTACTTCTTCTATATACAGGCTTTCCTTTGATAGTCACCTTCTTTGGAATCTCTTTTCCATTAAGTGCATCATCTATCATTTGGACAGCTATTTTGCTCATTTCCTTATGGGATACCTGTATCGACGTAAGTCCGGGCTTATAAGCCTTTCCGTCTTCACAATTATCATATCCCGAAACATATACATCTTCAGGGACTCTTACGCCCCTTTTTTGAAGTTCGGCAATTACGGATAAAGCCATCTGATCGTTTGAGCAGATTATTCCTCTGGGATATGTGTCTCTGCCCTCCATAAAATGATCAACAGCATCCTTGCCGTGCAATCTCCAGTAATCACCTTCATAAAGCATTCTGTCATATACTACCAGACCTGCTTCGCTCATTGCTTCCATAAAGCCCTGCTGTCTGAATACAGCATCTGTCATATCAAGTGGGCCTGACATGAAGCATAAATCGGTTACCCCACGCTCATGAATAAAATACCTGGTCATCTCTGCCATGGTTTCATGATCGTCAAAGGTTATTGAATGAAAATGTTCATTATCGTTACGAATATATATTACAGGACAGGTAGCCTGTTCCTGCAGCATCTCTGAAAATTCCTGGTCCATACCATAGATATCAAAGGTATCATCGGCAACAATAATTCCGTCAAAACTCTTTAAATCAGGGATTTTTATTAAATTTCTCTCGCCCTCCGCATAAAGGACGTTGTTGTCATATGAGCCGTATCCCGAAAAAACAAAAACATCGTACCCAAGACCATTTGCTTCCGCAAAAATGGTCTTGAGTACGGTTTCCTGATATTCCGCTATAAGCTCGCTCATAAATACAGCGATTCTTTTTCGCATCTTATACCTCAAAAACTTCTAAGCATATGACCTAGATTGCCAAGAAGAACTTAACTAAGAAAATAGCTGAAATAACATATGTAAGAACGGGAACCTTCTTTGCCTCACCCTTAAGAACACAGATTATTGTATAAGAAATAAGTCCGAGTCCGATGCCGTGTCCGATAGAACTTGAAATAGGCATTGCGATAAGCATAAGAGATACGGGAAGTCCTTCCTCGATCTTTTCAAAGTCAATCTTCTTCAAACCGCAGAGCATAAGATATCCAACATAGATAAGTGCTGAAGATGTAGCTGCTGCAGGAATGATAGCTGCGATTGGAGCGATGAACATACATAACAGGAAAACAATACCTGTTACAAGAGCTGTAAGACCTGTACGTCCGCCTGCTTCAACGCCTGAAGCTGACTCAACGAATGTGGTAACTGTAGAAGTACCTGTACAAGAACCAACGATTGTACCGATGGCATCTGATGTAAGAGCTTCACGCATGTTGGGCATATTACCCTGATCGTCTACCATGCCTGCTCTTGAAGCGGTACCTACCAATGTTCCGATTGTATCAAACATATCGATTATACAGAAAGTAATAATCAAAGTAACAACCGTAAACCATCCGATGTTAACAAAACCTGAGAAATTGAATTTGAACAATGTTGTTGCAGCCATGTCCTTGAAAGGCGGTACCCAGCTTGCTTCCGCGAGAGATGCAAACGGATTGGTAGCAAAGAATATAGCTTCGCATGCCCAATAAACTACAGATGCAATCAACATACCATATAAAACTGACCCCTTAACCCCTTTGTGGTTCAAAAATACGATTGCGAACAATCCGATAAGCATAGTAGCGACTGTAAGAACCATTGAGCCGTAACCGCTTCCCATAGTTGTCTTGGCGTAACCTGCTGTAAGAGAACCAAAGAAATCTTTCATAGCATAGAAAGGACCGCCTGTTTCAGAATAAATACCGGCATTGCTTCCGACACCGATATTGAGAAGCATAAGACCGATTGCAGGTGCAATACCAAGTCTTACTCCGAGAGGAATACCTTCAACTATCTTTTCTCTGATATTGAGAACTGAGAGGATAAGGAAGATAATACCTTCGATAAGGATGATGCAAAGTGCTGCCTGGAAAGACTCTACATAGCTCATACCTGTAATACCAACAATGTTGGCTACTACTACAGCAAAGAAACTGTTAAGTCCCATTCCGGGAGCCATTGCAAATGGCTTGTTAGCCAAGAAAGCCATACAGATACATCCGATTCCTGATGCGATAACTGTAGCAAGGAATACACCGTTCCAGATGTCCTGGCCTTCTGCCCCAAAACCTGTGAGGAGGTTTGGATTCAAGGCAACGATATATGCCATGGTCATAAATGTTGTTAAACCGGCAATAATCTCTGTCTTGACTGTAGTGTTGTTTTCACTAAGCTTAAACAATTTTTCCATCACTTTAATCTCCTTTTTTGTAATTTTAAGCTATGGAAAAATTATAGCATTTGACGATAGAATCTTCAATTTTCGATAGCGAGCACGACAATAAAATATTTAACAAAAATGAACTTCAAAATATAAGCAAAATAAACAAATACCTAGAACCCGAAGAACTCTCTTGTATTGTTTACGGCAATTCCTTCAACAATTTTGCCCAGTTCTTCCTCGTCATATGGGTACATTCCCTTTTCAACCCATTCACCAACAATGTCGCATACTATTCTTCTGAAATAGTCGTGTCTTGTATAAGACAAAAATGATCTTGAATCCGTAAGCATACCTATATGATTGCCCAATGTAAGCATGGAAGCATAGGTTTTTATCTGTTCCTTCATTCCTTCAAAATGATCGTTAAACCACCATGCACTTCCCTGCTGAACCTTTCCTCGTACCCCTTCTTTTGCAAAGCATCCCGCTATACAGTCGATATAAGCATTATCGATTGGATTCAGGGAATAGAGAATTGTCCTGGGCAGTGAATCCTCCTGCTCAAGAGCATCAAGAAATCTCATGAGGCTCATGGACGACGTATCATTATGAAGACAGTCAAATCCCGTATTGTTTCCAAGCTGAAGGAAAGCATTGCGGTTCACATCCCTTGTAACACCGAAATGAAGCTGCATTACCCAGTTTTTCTCATTGTAGGCTGCTGCAAGTCTCATAAGCAGCCATGTCTTGTATTTCCATTTATCTGCACCGTTTATCCTGCCGCCTGCCATTACAAGTTTAAATATTCTGTCCGCCTCATCATCGGAGCACGGGAAATATCTAACATCATACATTCCGTGATCGCTGACCTTACAGCCGCAGCTGTCAAAATGGTATATTCTCTTTTTCAATGCCTCAAGCAGATTCTGAACATTCTCTATTGCAATTCCGGAAACATCGGCAAGCCTTCCGATATATTCCTTCCAGGTATCCTTTTCAATATCCAGGGCATTATCCGGTCTGAACGCGGGCAGCACCTTTGTTCCAAATGAACTGTCATTTGCAAGTGCAACATGATCCTCCAGCGTATCAATGGGGTCATCCGTTGTGCACAGAAGTTCCACATTGGACATCTTTATCATCTGTCTTGCGCCAAAATCCTTCTCACGAATTCGGGCATTACATTTTTCCCATACAGCTTTTGCATTCTTCGCACTTAAGGGTTCATGAACGTCAAAGTAATATGCCAGTTCCATATGCGACCAGTGATAGAGCGGATTTCCGATAAGTCTCGGCAAAACTGATGCCCAGGCTTCGAACTTCTCATAATCCGATGCATCTCCCGTTATAAAACGTTCGGGAACACCGTTAAAACGCATCTGACGCCATTTGTAATGATCCGCTCCCAGCCAGATTTCGGTTATATTGTCAAAATGTCTGTCTTCCTTTATTTCCGATACGGGAATGTGGCAATGATAATCAATAATCGGCACCTTTCTGATGTCCGCATAATTCTTGTACAGTTTAACCGCCGTCTCACTGTTTAGCATAAATTCGCTGTCATTAAAATTTTTCATACAAATGCCCTTCTATCTCTGAACTCTTCCGCTTCCGTCTCCACCCATAAGGTTCTCAACCTCTGCTCTTGTTACATAGTTGAAATCCCCCGGAATGGTATGCTTCAGTGCCGAAGCAGCAACTCCGAATTCAAGCGCCGTCTTCATATCCCTTTCATCAAGTAATCCGCAGATTACTCCTGCAGCAAAGGAATCTCCGCCGCCTACTCTGTCAACAATCGGAGTTATGGTATATGTTTTTGAATGATAGAACTCTCTTGTTTTTCCGTCCATAATGCATGCCGACCAGCCGTTATTCGAAGCCGAAACCGACTGACGAAGAGAGCTTACCACATACTTAAATCCAAAGGTATCCACCATTCTGTTAAATACTTCTTCATAGCCTTTAAGGTTAAGTTCGCCCTTTGTAACATCTGTATTTGAAGCCTTAAAGCCAAGCACCTTGTCTGCGTCCTCTTCATTTCCGATGCAGACATCAACATACTGCATAAGGTCTGTCATTACCTCTTTGGCCTTTTCACTGCTCCAGAGTTTTTTTCTGAAATTAAGGTCGCAGGAAACAGTAACACCTGCCTTTTTTGCAGCTATACATGCTTCCTTGGCAAGCTTTGCCGCGCTGTCGCTTATGGCCGGAGTAATGCCTGTAAAATGAAACCAGTCCGCATCCTTAAATATCTCGTCAAAATCAAATTTGTCGGCAGATACTGTTGCAATTGAACTGCCTGCTCTGTCATAAATTACATTGCTGGCTCTCATTGCGGAACCTGTTTCCAGGAAATAAATTCCAAGTCTGTCTCCGCATCTTTCGATGAATTTTGTACCAACACCGTATTTTCTCAGTGCAGCCACAGCACTTTCTCCTACCTGATGAGCCGGAACTGCCGTTACAAACTCCGTATCATATCCAAAGTTTGACAGTGAAACAGCGACATTTGCTTCGCCTCCGCCGTAACATACATCAAACTCATCCGCCTGAATTATTCTCTCATTATTTGGTGTGGAAAGACGTAACATTATCTCTCCCAATGTAACTACTTTCTTCATGTGATTTTCCTCTTTATCCTTTAACCTCTGATTTCCTTAACAAGTGCTACAGCTTCCGCTGTAAGCTTCGTTATTTGGTCAAAATCCCCCTCGTTAATGAGGTCGGCCTTTACCATCCAGCTTCCACCACAGGCAACCACCTTGTTGAAGGCAAGATACTCAGGCAGATTTGAAGCATTTATACCGCCTGTGGGCATAAACTTAACTCCCGTAAACGGTGCTGCCATAGCCTTTATCATGGCCACTCCTCCCGCCTGTCCGGCGGGGAAGAATTTGAGTACCTCAAGGCCTCTTTTAACACCCTGAGATACCTCAGATGGTGTGATACATCCCGGAACAACCGGAATGTTCTTTGCTATACAGTAATCCACAACCTCCGGATCGAAACCGGGGCTTACTATAAATTTTGCTCCGGCCTTGACGGCCCTGTCAACCTGCTCTGTTGTAAGTACGGTTCCCGCTCCAACCAGCATGTCCGGGAATTCCGTTGTCATTATCTTAATTGATTCCTCGGCAGCTTCCGTTCTAAAGGTAACTTCCGCGCACTTAAGACCGCCGGCACATAATGCATTTGCAAGAGGCGCCGCATCCTCTGTCCTGTTAAGTACAACTACAGGTACGATACCGTACCCGGATAATTCTTCCAAAATCTTATCCATAACATTTCCCTTTTCTCTTTTCAAAACTATTCAGGTTATTCAAAACCATTTTTTAACCATTGCATTTCAAACTATTAAAGTAATTTCCTCATCAGACCGTACAGCCTCTCAGCGGCCTCTTTCTTGGTCTGAGGATGAAGCTCATACTTAAAGCCCAGATCATATATGTCTGCCAGAACGCAGTTCGGTATCTTCGCCGCAGCCCTTTCCTGAGCTTCTCTTAAATCATCCCAGGTGCTTGTTCCCCTAAGGTCGTCTTCACCGCCAAACATCGGCAGTTCAACAAAGCCTATCGGTAGTTCATCATCAAGAACCTCCCTTAAGCATTTTGCCATTTCAACCATAAGATATTCATACTCCCAAGCATGGGTCACATTACTCTCACCCTGATAGAAAAGAATACCTTTGAAATGCATATTCCTTATGGGATATATCATCTTATTATACATTGCAGTGGGTTGCCATGTAAAAAATGTCACATCCTGCATTTCTTCAATGCTCTTATCAAGAGACGTATGCTTATCCGCGCCTATTCTGTATTCCCACTTACCTTCAAGGGAAATGACAGTCCCGGCTTTTACCTCTGAAGCTATATCCCTTTTCATTATATTTCCTTCAACAGAAAGGCAATAGGGTGCTTCAGGCATAAAGCCTCCGCTTCTTGCATTTGCAACAATACGAATCACAATTGTGTTTTTTCCCTTATGAAGAACTCCTGCGGGAATTTTGTACCTTCTTGGGGGATATCGATATCCTGTGGTTCCCACCAAAGTTCCGTTCACATAGGTTTCATCCGAATCAACCAGCGTACCCATATAGAGTCTTACTTCCCTGTCAAGCCACTCCTCGGGAACCTCAAACTGCTTCAAAACCCATGCGCTGCCCCGAAGATTTTCAAGTTCCTTATGGTCCTCGTCAAGACCCTCCCAAAGCCCGGGAGCAACTGTATATTTTATCTCTTCCTCATTGTCATACAGGCACGTTCTGTTTTCCCAATGCTGTTCTTTTCCTATATCAATTCTGTCCAGGCTCTCACACCAATCCTGCTGAGCTTTCATTTCCTCCGCAGCGGTTTTGGCAATCCAATCGGCATCCTTGTTCTGTACAAGCCGCCTGTCATAACAAACCTTGCAGCTGTTATTCTTATCACAGTCACATGAGGAAATGTCTTCTCCTCTTCTGACAGCCTCTTCTCTTAAAATCTTACCAACGTTAATCACGCGCTCTTCACTTAAGTATGACTCAATATGAGTTCCTCCGACACCTGTCTGAATCACCCCTATGTGAACTTTTTCATCCATATGCAAGAGTCGCGCAAAAAACACTCCCAGCGCACTCATGGGATAGAGATTCTCCTGAGTTGCCGGAAGCCATTGTCCCTTATAAATGTCCTTTGTGGGTTCCCCGAATCCGAACTCCTTTGCCACTTCAAAATAGTGAACATAGGGAAGATTCATCTGCTTTATTTCATCCTCATACATATCAAGGCAACGGGCAAAAGAAATTTCCATATTGGATTGTCCCGCCAGAAGTAAAACATCACCACAGTATACTTCTCCGAAAGTAAATGTATTTGCTCCCATTTCGCAAACCGTAAGCATATACGGTCCGCCCTCGGGAATATCCTTTAGAACTGCCTTGAATTCACCTGCCGCATCAGCCTCACACTTGACAGTGCAAAATGATGTACTGCAGGCATCCGGGCAACAGGGTGCAAGGGATACAACTATTTTTGCTCCCGACTTGCACTCATTTCCCCAGACAAAATTATCCTTATTTCGTTGAAAAACCATTCCGTTTCCAATAAGCGCCGATAATTTCATAGGTTAATATATTGTCCTGCCTTTCTCATCTTCAATTCCGCAGCGACGGTAAAAATAACTGTTTACTATATCACACCATTCACGGGCATTTCTTTCCTGCATTTCAAAACGCTCAGCCACGTTTTTGAATGCTCGCTCCTCTATCTTTCCTTCAAGAGAAAGCCACAGTGCCTGCATGCGCTTTGCCTCTTCGTAACCGTCAAAATGAGAATCGTATATATGCTGAATAACCGTTTTTCCGCTCTTAAGTACATACTTATAAGGTGTCTTATGGAAGAAAAGCATCAGCTCATCCGGTGTTGTCTCCGGGTTGCTGTACATTTCCTTATTTGGACTGTTGTACTGAAGTGCAAAGCCTGTTCCTTCAGGTCCTCTTTCAACGCCAAGTCCCTGCCAGTCGGCGCGGATATAGGTTCCCCATCTGTCATACTCATAGCCTTCAACACTGGGACCGTAATGTCCCTGGGGTTTAACCATCCAGCCTATTCCAAGTGGTGCCGAATAGTTCTCATATGCGGGCCATGAACTCATAAGAATGTCTGCTATGGCATCTTCGGTTGTGCCGTCAATTCCATACTTTTCTCCCTCTGCAGGTGCATCGGTAAAGGTGAGTTCAATCCACTCTCTTGCTATTTCTTCCGCATCAAGCTCCGTATTCCATGCAAGTCTTCCGAAGCCATAAAGGTTGGCTGCCGCAAGATCATTTCCTGTCCAGTTTTCGTCATTTCCGGTATTGGTTACCGCCACCATTCCTCCAATGGAACCTTTTCTCGCTCTTCCGCTTATTATGTCGGCAACAGTTGTGTCCTTTGTATCAGGTCCGTTCATATATGTTTCAAACTGAAGAATCTGCTTAAACCATGGAATCAGATAACATACATCAATCTGATGTCCTGTATATTCCTGAGCAATCTGAACCTCAAGCATCTGATTGGTCTGACGAAGTCCGCCGAAAAGCGGTGAAATGGGTTCTCTTGGCTGGAAATCCATAGGTCCGTTTTTAATCTGCAGAATAACATTATCCGCAAACTGTCCGTCAAGGGAACTGAAATAATCATATCCCGCTCTTGCTCTGTCTGTCTTCAGATCTCTCCAGTCCTGCTGGCAGTTATATACAAAGCATCTCCAGATAATTATTCCTCCGAAGGGTTTTACTGCCTCGGCAAGCATATTGGCACCGTCAGCCTGTGTTCTGCCGTAGGTAAATGGTCCCGGTCTGCCTTCCGAATCAGCCTTAACAAGGAAACCGCCAAGATTAGGTATAGAGCAGAATATCTCCGCCATCTTTGCTTTCCACCAGGCGCGAACATAGTCATCAAGAGGGTCTGCGCTTTCAGGTTCATATTCTATGGGCATGGCATAATTAAGACTCAGATAGAGTTTGACGCCGTAGCATTCAAATATATCCGCAAGCTTAGCTACCTTCCCCACAAATCTGGCATTAACAAGTTCTGTTGCCACATCCTTAACATTAACATTGTTAATTGCAACCGCATTGATTCCAAGGGAAGCCAGAAGTCTGGCATAATCCTTTGTACGCTCATTTATTACAATATCATTGTCCTCAAAGAAAAATGAATTTCCCGAATAGCCTCTTTCAATTGAACCATCCATATTATCCCAGTGATCCAGCATTCTTATGGGATTGCTCGGAACCTCAACAATCTGTGCACCGTCCGTAAGCTTACCGGTTCTTACAAGAGCCAGAAATCTGAAGGTTCCGTACACAATTGCCTTATCGGACAAGCCTTCTATGGTAACGCCTTTACCATTAACACTTATTCTGTAGCCTTCTCCTCCCAGAGAAAAATCACTGCTTCTTGACAGAATGATTCCCTCCTCCGGTCTTGACAGGGCAACAATAATATCCTTTGAAAAAAGCTTCTTTGCCGCAAGTCTCAATTCATACATGGCTGCTGCAATTACCTTATTTTTATCGAAGCCTTCCACGTACATACAAGAAAAATAGTCCGCAAGAGACAGACTATTTTCCATACAATCGTTATAATTAAGCCAACACTGTGTCCACATATTTTTCCAACACCTTTCTGACGCTTCCGGGACCCTGATTCATCTCATCATACATTCCCAGAATCTTCGTTGCCATCGCATCTTCGTACAAATTGACTGCGAAAATATCTTCCCGCTTCAATATGTCCTTGGGTTCCATACAAACCAGTTCCTCTAAAAGAGGATCCGGACTCAGTTCAAACTTATTGCCGTTATCATCAACTCCCTGCAGATATCTGCACCAGCCTGCAAGGACAAGAGATACAAGATTTAAGCTCTCTGTTGAAAGAGCATCGCTTTTTCTGTAAGCCTTTATTGTTTCCCCAAAACGAATAGGAAGCTTCTGTGATGTATCACAGGCAATTCTCTGGGGTGTATCAGGCATAAACGGATTCGGAAGTCTCTTATGCAATACAGCATCAATGAAATCCATGGGCGAAAGAACCTTTGGATCAACCACAACGGGCATTCCTTCCTCAAGTCCCAGCCTGTGTACCAGTTTATTGAGCACTCTGTCGTCCATTTCCTCGTGAATTGATGTATATCCAAGCAGGCATCCGAATACAGCAAGCGCCGTATGCAGCGGGTTAAGGCAGGTACATACCTTCATCTTTTCTGTCTTGTCGACAGTTTCTCTGTCGGTAAATATTAGTCCTCCCTTTTCCAGTTCGTCTCTTCCTGCCGGGAAAATATCTTCTATAACAAGGTATTCTGTTTCCTCTGCATTAACAAAAGGAGCAATATATGTATTTTTTGATGTAGTTACCTGTTCCAGGTCCTCCACACCGTCTTGGGCAAGAAGTTTTTCTATAGCCGCATCCGGTCTTGGAGTAATCTTATCTATCATGGAAAGTGGAAATGATACCTTTGAAGGATTGCTTACATAATCAACAAATCCCTTACTGCATACTCCTTCACTTTCCCACTGTTTTGCAAATGAAATAACAGCTTCAAAAAGCTTATCACCGTTATGAGAGCAGTTATCCATACTTACCATTGCCACAGGCAGCTCACCTGCAAGAAATCTTTCATACAAAAGTCTTGTTACCTTGCTCATATAAGCAGGTGTCTTATATCCCTTTTCGGTAATGGTAAAGCTTACCATCTGTAATGACGGTGCTCTGAATATCTCACGAAGTCTTCCTATTTCCTTTTCATTGTCTTCGTCAAGTATGCAGGATTCAACAATTGAACCTACAACAGTCTTTTCAACCGTTCCGTCAGCTTTAAGAGTTACCAGGATACTCAAGTCATCATGAGGTCTGTTATATTTCTCCACTATCTCATAATCATAACCTTCGGCAACAATAAGGCCTGTATCAATAACCTTGTCATTCAGAAGCTTCTGACATACATTTGCCTGAAATGCCCTGAAAATATTACCTGCACCGAAATGAATCCAGCGTGGATTTTCAACTGTATTTTTTCTGACTGCCTCTCTGTCAAATTCCGGCAAACTGTAGCCCTTTGACAACCAGGCTTCTCTGTCCTCTAACCCTTTATCTGTAAGTATCATATTCTGCTCCAAAGCGATATGCTTTATTATTTTCTCTTTTCGTTTTTATCTATTGCTTCCCAAAGGCCGTTAAGGTATGTTGCGCCAAGTGCCCTGTCATACAGTCCGTAGCCGGGCATTGCAACCTCTCCCCAGATCATTCGACCGTGGTCCGGACGAATGGGGCCTTCAAAACCTATATCATACAAAGCCTTCATTATCTCGTAGAGATCGAAGCTTCCGTCACTTGAAAGATGTGCTGCCTCTTCAAAGTCACCGTCTGAATTAAACTTAAGGTTTCTTACATGGGCAAAATGGATTCTTCCCTTAAGAGCACGAATCATACCGGGAAGATCATTCTCTCTGTTTGTTCCGTAGGAACCGGCACAGAAGGTTACGCCGTTATGAGGGTTATCAACCATCTTCATCATTCTCTGAATATTTGGAAGATTGATAATAATTCTCGGAAGTCCGAATACCGACCAGGCCGGATCATCCGGATGTATTGCCATATTGATGTCATACTCATCACAAACAGGCATTATTCTTTCAAGGAAATATTTCAGATTATCAAAAAGCTTCTCATCATCCACATCCTTGTACATTTCAAATAATTCTTTAATCTTCTCCATTCTTTCAGGTTCCCAACCCGGTAAAACCGCACCGTTGGAATCCTTATTAATGGAATCAAACATATCCTCGGGCTTAAGTCCGTCTATTGCTTTCTGCGAGTACGCAAGAACCGTAGATCCGTCGGCTCTCACTCTTGCCAGCTCAGTTCTTGTCCAGTCAAATATCGGCATGAAATTGTAGCATACAAGATGAATATCTTCTTCGCCGAGGTTTCTTAATGTTTCAATATAGTTATCGATATACTTGTCTCTGTCAGGTGTTCCCACCTTAATTGCGTCGTGAATATTAACTGATTCAATACCGGCTATGTGAAGACCTGCGTCTTCAACTTCTGCCTTTAATGCATGAATCTTTTCTCTTGTCCATACCTCACCGGGTACAGTATCATAAAGCGTGGTAATAACACCGGTTACTCCCGGTATCTGGCGAATCTGCCACAACTTAACTGTGTCAAATTCACTTCCGAACCATCTGAATGTCATTTCCATTTTTTTGTATCTCCCTTTTTCTTTTCATCATAAATAGGTATTATACCACACCCCACTTTTCACCTTCATTTCGAAAAGTGCTATTCTTGGCTCAAAAAATGCTTTATTTTTTCTTAATAAGAGCGCTCCACCGGGCGATGGAGCGCTCCTTAAAAGTTACTTCAAACTCAAATTATTAAAACTTTGAAGAAATTATTCTTCTGTTACAGGAACAGCTGTTGCGTCTCCGTATACACCTTCCCAAGCTGTAGTACGTTCGTCAATAATTGCCTGTCCGCCTGAAGCAAGGTAATCAGCTATAGCATCATCCCAAACCTGATCGAAGTTTGCAGGATCTGCAACTACTGCTGTATCGTAAACGATATCTCTCTTAGCTGCCAATGCTTCGCCCATACCGTCTTCTGCTGCAATCGGAGGAGTCTTAACGTTGATTGCATGCTTCATGTTTGCTTCTGACAATGTGATTGCCAATGAAACATCTTCAGGATCAACATTAGAATAGTTGTGTGCTGAAGAAAGGAGTGTTAAGTTGTCATCCATAAGATGAAGACCGTTACATGTAATAGTAATATCAATGTTCTGGCCTGAGTTCATAATAGCATCACCTTCAGCTGCGATTGTTTCAATTGCACCATCAGGAAGTACATTATGTGTAACACCTTCGTCACCGATCTGGAGATACTGAATATGTTCAGGATCTGAAATCCAGTCAAGGTAAAGTAATGAAGCAAGTGGCTCATCATTTGTTGTAGGGAAGAAGATCTTTCTGTCGCCTGCTGTAGAGTCAACATACTTAAGTGTTACGCCATCTGCGTTCTCGAAACAGTCAACTGCAACGAATTTTGCATCCGGTCCAACCATTCTCTGAAGGTTAGCCTGAATAGAATCTTCACCGTTTCTGAAAGGATAATCCCAGTTGTGCTGGAATGCTCCAACGTAGCCGGCTTTAATCATATCATCTTCATTTGTATCGCCTGAAGAATAAAGAGCGAAATCTTTCCAAAGTAAGCCTTCGTTGTACCAAGCATTCAATGTACGGATAGCTTCCTTTGTTCCGTTCTGTGTAAGCTTTCTATCATCAAAACCATTTACATAGAACTCTTTGTCTGTAATCTTAGGATCGATGCAAGACTCGATAAGAAGAGCTGCTCTCCAACCTACATCGTAAGATACTGAGAAAGGAATCATCTTGCTTGCGTCTGCGCCAAGAAGTGTATCAGCGTTATCTCTGAATGCGCAAATGCAGTTGTAGAACTCTTCCTTTGTTGTAGGAGCCTTAAGGTTAAGTGCATCTAACCAGTCCTGACGCATGAATGTAAGGATACGTCTTGAGTTTGCACGCTTACCTTCAATTGCCCAAATAGTACCTGTTGTATCATCAAGGTTCCAGTAAATGTTTGTGCTTCCAAGCCAGTTGTAAAGGTTATCAAGTGCCGGTCTGTACTGTACAAGAAGTGGAGCAAGGTCCTGTACACCGCCCATGCCTGCATATGTCTGAATTGTAGGATAAGAATATGTCAAGCAAATGTCAGGTGCTGTACCTGCAGCAAGAAGGTTGTTGATTTCATCTGTTTCTGTCCAACGAGGAACTGCTACGAATTCAACTTCTACGTTGTAATCTTCAAGCATACCCTTCTTGATGTAATCTGTGTACATGTTGTTTGTAGGATCTGAACCGCCGTCATTACCACGGTCATAAACCTCAACTGTGATGTGTCTTGTCTCTGCAAACTTTCCATCAACAAGTTCAGGAATTGCAGCATCTTCTTCTGCAGCAGCTTCAACCAAAGCTTCTGTATCAACTTTTTCAGTTGGCTGTGTTTCCACAGGTTCGGTTTCAACTGCAGGTTTGTTTCCGCAAGCTGCAAGTGAAACTACCATTGCACATGCGAGAACTACTGATAAAACTTTCTTTTTCATTGTTTACCTCCCATATATTTTGGATAATGATGTATGAATATCGGCGTATGCCGAATATTCCGTGACAAACGCGGTTTTTATTACTCCTTGACCGCACCAAGGGTTACGCCATGAATGAAATACTTCTGAAGGAACGGATAGATACACAAAATCGGAATCGTAGAAAACATTACAATTGCCGCCTTAAGTGAATCACTTAATCCCGGTGTAGAGAAACCTTCCTGTGTAGCAACCTCAACCTGGTTGATGTTGTTGAGAATGTTATAAAGTAAAAGCTGCAACGGGTAATAATCCTTATCCTTCATGTACATCAAAGCATCCGAATAACCGTTCCAACGACCTACCGCATAGAAGAGAGCCAATGTTGCAAATACCGGCTTTGAAAGCGGCAGATAAATCTTTGTAAGAATTTTAAAGAACGATGCTCCGTCTATTTCAGCGGATTCCCTGAGTGAATCGGGTATTCCGTAGAAAAAGCTTCTCATAATAATCATGTTGTAAACGCTTAAACAGCTTGGAATAATCAAAACCAGCGGATTATCCAAAAGGTTCAAATCCTTCATAAGTAAGTAGTTCGGGATTGTTCCTGCGTTAAAGAACATGGTTATTGTTATTATTACGTTGATGACGCCTCTTCCCTTTAATTTTTCAAAAATAAGAGGGAAAGCGCACAACGTTGTCATCGTCAATGAAACAATCGTACAAATAACAGTCAGTATTGCGGTCCATACAAATGCACGAATGTATTTGGGATCTCCAAGTACGGTTGTATATGCTTCAAAATTAAGTCCCTTTGGCAGGAGATATATCTCATGCCTTATCAAGTAATCCGTTCCGGAGATTGATCTTGAAAGAAGGTTAATCATCGGAATTAGGCATATCAAACTTATCAATATACAAACGGTAGCAAATGCATAATCGCCTACCATTGTTCCTCTGGATTTGATAATTCTGGAAGCGTCATTGGTTTCTGTGGGTCTGACTCTTCTTTTATCAATTCTTATTTCATCACTCACCTTTATGCACCTCCTACCAAATTCCTCGCTCGCCGAGTTTTCGTGCGATCCAGTTTGCCAACAGTAAGAAGAATACTCCGACAACTGACTGGAACAAGCCAACAGCTGTTGTCAGTGAGAACTGCAGTCCCTTAATACCGTTCTTATAAACAAATGTTGAAATTACTTCCGCATACTTCATTACCAGGTTGTTCTGCATTGCAAACGGTCTGTCGAAGCCGGAACCGATAATGTTACCGAGTGCCATGACAAGCAGTGTAACGATTGTTCCTCTGATTCCCGGAAGTGTAATGTGCCATATCTTTCTGAATCTGCTCGCGCCGTCAACCGAAGCCGCTTCATACAGCTCTGGCGATATTCCGGCAATTGCTGCAAGATATACAATTGAATTCCATCCGAAGCTTTGCCATACACCCAACAGTATATAGGTTGCAACCCACCTTAGCGGATCATTCAGATAAGGTATTGACTCAAGTCCGATATTATTACGAACCATATTGAGCAAACCGCCGGTCGGAGCAAAAATCTGAATAGCCAGGCCATAGATGATAACCCATGAAAGGAAATGGGGCATATACGCTATGGTCTGTACTGCCTTCTTGAAGCCTTTAAAGGGAAGCTCATTGAGGATTAAAGCAAAAATAATCGGAATCGGAAAACCGATAACCAAATCAAGAAGGTTCAGTAAGACCGTATTTCTTAACGCGTTTAAAAAATCCTGCGTATGGAAGGCCTGGATAAAATACTGCATACCGTGGTTATTGGCCCAGGGCATTTCGCTGACTTTTTGGACGATACTGTATTTCTTAAATGCGATAAGTATGTATTTCATTGGAACATACTTAAATATCAGCAGATAAATCATTGGAAGAAGCAGCAGTGCATATAACTGCCAGTACCTCTTCATATAAACTTTCCAATCAATTTTCTGCTTAGGAATAAGATCCTTTGGCAACTTAGTTCTTGAACTCATCTGACACCTCTTTTTTATGAAAAACGTGTTTGTAATTTACTAGTATACAAGTATATTAGCACAAAAGTATTCTTTTGTCTAAACGTAAAAAAGTACCAAATTCACATTTCGAATTTGGCACTTTTTTACAAACAAATTCAATATTCTATTCTTCTACCTTAAAATACTCCGGGTGAAGAGCCCTTATCTCTTCCTCATCAATTCTGTACCTGTTGAGGTGCTTCTCAACAAGCTGCTTTGCAAGTTCTTTGTCCTTGCTCTTAATGGCCTCAAGCATCTGTCGATGGTCATTTACAATCTTGGTGTCCTTTACAGTCATCATGGAAAGGGATCTTACCCTGTCAAAATGAATCATGACTGCGGATCTCATGGCATGCACGGTTTCCTTCTGGGCTGCCGTATATATCATCTTATGAAACTCATTGTCGAGTACATATATCTTGTCTGCTGAAAGATTCTGGAGATAGAACTCCTGAAGAGCAACATTCTCTTCCAGCTTTGCTATGTCGGCTTCAGTTGCCATGTCACAGGCCTCTTCAATAACTGCCGTATCAAGCACTCTTCTTAAAAATACCGCTTCGTCAACATACTTTGAATCAATCAGCGACACATAGCTTCCTCGCTGTGGATATATCTCTATAATGGAAGCTTTGTTAAGCTCCTGTATCGATTCTCTTACGGGTGTTCTGCTCACCCCCAGAAATCCTGCTATTTCATTTTCACTGATTCCGGTACCGGGTGCCAGATCAAGGGAAATGATATTCTCCTTAATTGCTCTTAATGCATACTCTCTTGCAGTCTCTGTAGCAAGTTTATCTATTGCTCTCATTACCGCCTCCGCAATTCCAATCTTACTTGTATACAACCACCACTTGTATACAAGCCAAATAAATTATATATGAGGGGCGTTGCTTTGTAAAGTATCAACACACAGCATTTTTTGTTTTTCTTCCGTGCTAATTCAGATACCCGATTGCCTTTACCGCAAGTTCTTCTCTGCTAGAGAAGGGGACAATTCGAATATCCCCCTGATTCAATATGTATACTTTATTGTTCTCAAAATCAACAAATTTTCCTTTGAATATATATGCCATTACCGAATCTGCGGAAGGCATACATACGTTACCGTTTTTATCCCTCAAATCCAATATGTATATTCCATCTGACGACTTAATAACCATCATGTTACCTTCATCATTAACATAGAAACTATCAAGCACACATGTCTCATTCAAAACCAGTTCGGAACAATCAACCGAATCAATATTTCCATTTTCATCCGCTTTATAGAATTCCAAAGACCGGTCTCCGTATTGAACTGCAAAGTAACTGTGTTTATCATCCCATGCCGCAGTATTGATATAATCACGGTCTATTCCCAGACACTCCAGGCCTGCCATAACCTCTTCATCGCTGTAATAGAATGCATACATATCATCCTTCATCTCTTTCGACAATTCTTCAGGTTCCGAAAGCGTATTGGAATCTGTATCAATAACATATCTGTTTCCACTGGAATAAGCATATATGCAGGAACGGTCTTCACCATATTCTATGTCAGTCAACGCATCCTCGGAGGCGGTAATACATTCGGAATCTTCACATTCTGCAATCCTGTAAATAACAATATCATTGCTGTTTGATTCCGATGCCACGGCTATTCCATTGGTCAAATCATATTTACTTACATCAGATGTAACACTTTCAAATGTACTGCCGGAATACATTTTATCGACAGACGTCAACAGTATTCCCCATGTTCCTCTCTCAGTTACTGCCATATAATTATCAACATTTTCATATCCGTACATGGATATGATTTTATCATCGGTATGATATGTATTAATACAGGTTCCTGCATTGTCATCCAACAGGACAACATCGGAATAACATCCTACCGCAACAGTATCCGACTTGCCATTCAATGTCTTAACGACACTTGTTATATAACCACTTTCTTCTTCGTAAACCCAGATTGGTTCACTTCTGTCACTAAGCAGATCATAAGTGTAAAGAACTCGCTTTAGCCCATTATCCTCTGCTTTGTCATCGACTACGACGTACACTTTATTCCCATACGCAGTTCCTGCATCTGTAACACCGTATGGTACTATATATTCGCGAATCATATCTCCTGTCTTCGTATCGATAACATATACGTGACAATTGGGATTATTAACCATCGTCATGGCAAATGCTGCATAATCAGAACTGTTATCAGAAAGTCCCACCGCAACTTTGCCATTTATAATTCCTCCGTTGCTTTCCCCATTAAAGCCGGAAAATGTCTCGTCTGTATATTCGTATTCCTTAATAATTGCCCCATCAGAAGAATTGCAAACAACAACCTTCTGTGAGCCGATTGCCAAAAATATGTCACTTCTTCCGCTTAACTGCGATACCCTGCTAAGTTCAACGGAATATATCTCCTCTCCCGAATGAATATCATAGCCCTTGATACCGTTCTCCATAATTGCTACAACAATATCTTCATTGGGCATAAAGAACGGACATCCCATATCCATAGCCGGTTCATCGGTTCGAAGAGAAAAAATCTGCTCCCCGTTTTTAGTTTCCCATACGTACAGATTATTGGCCTTATCAAGACCTGCGACATATGTTCCTTCCGGTGACAAAATACAATAATCTATAACAGCTTTTGCCGACACTTTGGCCGCCGGCCTGTACCGACTCCCAACCTCATAAAGCCATAATGCATCAGTCAAAACCTTCTCGTTTTTTCCGATATAAGGATACTCATTTTCAGCACCGGGATATACTTCCATGATTTTTGATATTGCGCCGAATCTGTCACCTTTATCAAGCATGGCTTCAGCTACTTCTCCGCTAGATATGGCATTGCTTACCAATGCCTCACGATATTGCTGCTCTATCTGCTCAGCCTGATTAGTAATTTGTTCATTTTGTTTGGAAATCAAAGAATTCTGATTTCTGATTCTGAGAGCAAGTCCGGTACTTACGGTTGCAAATGCAAAACAAACAATTGCAATAACAGATACGAGCCTTATTGTCCTCTTCATCTTCTGCTCACGATGACGCTGCTTCAGATCATCAAATCCACATCCGAAAATAGGAGCCATAAGCCTCAGTGCCTCGGTCTTCAGCAATTTCATTCTTTCTCGATCGCTGTTTCCCCTGACATTTGCAGCCAACGGTTCAACAGGCTCCGTTATGGTCTGCACTGTCCCATCGGGACCAACAACAATCCTGTTCCTGAACAACAATTCTTTGGGAAATGATTCCGAGGGCTCGCCTTCGACAAGAACCGCAAATACATTTTCCACACCGCGCTTTTCAATAAATGTCTCAATTTCCTTACGGCACCACAAGGATTCCTGCAGTCTTGGTGAACAAATGACTATCAGATATTCCGAATCGTTAATAGCTTCCATAATCGTATCATTGAGATTATTGGTTAAAGGAAGCTCTTCGGCATCCCTGAATATTTTGTTGATTTTTTCCCGTTTTAACGGCTCACCTTTATGTTCTTTTTCTTTCTTCAGATTCGAAGGTAACTTATATGATTCAAGATACTTGTGAAGTGCACCTGCCACAAAAGCATCCGGTTCTGTATGCCTGTAGCTTATAAACGCATCATATGTCCATTTTCTTTTTTCTTCCATAACACACTCCCATAATTAATTACATCTACGGTAAAGCCTGTACCCCTGTTGACAGTTTACCACAATATCTTGTTTGCCCGTAGTCATTTTGGTAAAATATAATAAATCATAAGAAATCAGGTTTTCCAATGTACACAGCAGATTATCACGGCGACGATTTCGCCCTTTCAAAAAACAATTCACAGCGGATGCTGGAGCTCATAGAGGCAGGGAAAATGGACAGCATAAGCATCATTTCCAATATGGGATGCTTCAGTGAATGTATGTCCCTGCTGCGGGATAGATGGGGCAGTCTTGAGACAAAGCCTCTTGTTTCCGTTCATATCAATCTGATTGACGGCTTGAAGCTTTCGAAGCAAACTACGTCTGATGTCATTTTTAATAACAGCTGGGGATATTATTTTCTCCATTCCCTGATTCCCGGAAAAAAGAGAAATGAATTGAAGGCCGAAATCAGAGAAGAAATCAAATCCCAGATTCTCGCTGTTTTGGATGAGCTCCCGGAAGATTTACCTTTGCGCCTCGACAGTCATGTGCATACTCATATGATTCCACTTGTATTTGATGCAATGATGGAGGCGGTAGCAGAACTTGGATTAACAGACAAACTTGCATTTGTAAGAAATTCAAAGGAACCGCTTTGGGTTTTCTTAAAGAGCAAAGAATACCGCAAAACATTTCCCATTGTTAATATAGTAAAAAATGTGATTCTCAATATTCTTTCATTACGCGTCAGCAAAAAGCTCAAGGCTGCGGGCCTTCCCAAAGCTATGCTCTGGGGACTTATAATGAGCGGAAATATGGACGGAGAAAGAGTAAAAAAGCTGTCTGACTCCGTGCTTCATGAAGCATCAAAGAAAGACAGCTATATTGAAATATTGTGTCATCCGGGAATCGTAACGGATTCAGAAATCCGTCCCGAATACGGTCCCAAGGATTTATCATTTATCACTTCGAAGAATCGTGACGTCGAGTACGATATGCTCGCAGAACGCAGTCCCCAATAAGCAGAAGTAATGCCAAAAGGCTGATTACAAGTCCGAGATTGAAGCCTTCGGGAATAAAGTTCAGTTCGATAACATTTCCCGAAAGTTCGCTCATTGGGATATATAACATTGTATCGGCACATATTTCCATTGGGATGCTCTTCCCGCCGGAGACGGCCTTCCATCCCTTTTCGTAAGGGAAGGTTACCATTATTCCTTCAGCGCCCAGACTTTCGTAATTCTCGGGCAGCAAAAGCTCATACCTTGAAGAAGAATTTCTGACAACCTCTATCTTACCGGCCTCATCAAAGCAGGTCTTGAGTTTGTCCGCATCCTCCGTATATATAAGTGTCTTACCGAAATCAGCATTTTCCGAATCACATTCAATTCTTACGTCGATAGAAGCTCCCGCTTCATAATATCCCAGATTCAGTATCTTCATGCTTCCGTAATTTCCATATCCGGAAATCATCTTACCGTCTGCATATACAAGCATATTCTGGATTTTGTCTTCAATTCCCTGAAGATAGAAAAATACTTCGCCGGATTTCTGTGTAGTGCAAATGCATTGACGATATTCATGTGAATCCGCCATATCTTCATGCTCCTCTACGGAAACAGGAACAAATACCTTTCCGTCGGTACCGGTTGCCGCCGCAAGGAGTGCTTCCTGCATTGCAAATGGATTGCTGCTGTCCGGATGCGGTGTGGTCATAAATACTGCAGGGCCAAACACCTCCGGATTTTCCTTTATAACATAGTCTCCCTCATGAGACAGTTCTCTGTACTGTGGGTGAATCTGAGACTGTTCATCTGCACCGAGAAGATATTTAACACCCAGAATTGTATCTGCTGTTGCTGTATTGTTATAACCGTAGTCAGCGTACAGCCCGTCGTCATTGTAGCCCATTTTCTTCAGCAAATCCCTTGCATAAAGGGACCCTGATGAACTGTAATGTGTTATTCCGTTATAGCCGAACATCATGGCATCATTACGATCCCTGGGTGAAAGATTCTCCATTCTGTACATGGAATCGTCTGTTTTCTTAACATGTTTTACAGCTGCTTCCACATCTGAAACAATACTAATATACCGATCAGCATTTTCATCATTTATGCCGGTCTGGGTTCTGAAAACAAATATACCGTTTCCCAACAGCTCGGTAAATGACACAACACACAAAAGCACAGTCAGCAGTACAGCTACTTGTTCCTTCATGTTTCCGGCTTTGAATGCCAATAAAAGTGCGGTAATCAACAGCACCAATGTCGCATTTACCAATAGCATTTTATCTGTCACATAGAACAATCTGTTTCTTATAATGAACAGATATCCCAGAATTCCCATTGTGATAAGGCCACTAATAAGTATGCTGATTTTGCTTATTCCCCCATCAAAATTGCATACACAGCGTGTTCCGCAAACCAGGCAGAGGAATACAAAAAGAAATGCCTCTCTGTAGGGATATCCGGAGGGCTCCATTCCCGCATGCCAGTAAAGATTGATTTTATCTATGGCAAATGACACCATGAACACAAGCATCATTATTCCCATGCCGATTTTCTCCCGAACCGAAACTCTGCGATTCAGATAATAAAGGATTGTAAGAAGAATTACTGCAGTTCCTGCGTAAAGCAACGGTGTTCCCGTTATTGTCTGAAATGAATCATAGGACAGGCAGAATATCTTTGACAGAATTTCCCCAATTCCCAGATTTCCTTTGTTTGTTTCAAGGCCCAGTTTGAATATGTCCTTGGGGCTGTTTCCAAGCTCATACACCGTAGGAATAAGGAAAACAGCATCAAGCATAATTCCCCACACCGAACTGACTGCAACAGCAGTAAACATCTTCAGCCTGCTTCTTTCTCGAGAATCCTCCGTCCTATAATCACAGGGCGAAGCAAACATTCTGAAAAATGTCCACATTACAACAAAGATACATACCATAAAGGCCATGTAATAATTATTCAAACCCATCAGCGCAAGGGTAAGAATATATCCCCTTCTCCTGCCCGTATACATGAGTCTGTCCAGCATAAAAATCAGAACAGGGAAGAGATAAAGCACATCCAGCCACATTGGATTAAGTGAATTGGAAATTATAAACGTACAGAAGGAATACCCCACAGAAAAGATTAGTCTTTTCATACAGGATGGCTTTTCATTGTCGGAAGTCTCGATGTAATGACCGAGAAAAAGATCACAGAAAAATGATGCAAGGACAAGCTTGATTCCTATCATCAGTGTTACGGCAATATGCATTTGCGATTTTTTGAAAAAAAGTGTCAGCAAAAGCCAAGGGCTTGACAAATAGTAAGTAAAGAAACCTATTGCAGCCGACCCCAGTGAAATGGATGAGGAATAAAACAGATTACTGTTTCCCTCAAAGACTGTTTTATAATATGAATAAAAATCCAGGTATTGCTTATTCATATCATAAACAAACCAGAATTTGTTACCAAATGGCGCTATTCTGTTAACGGCAAGAAACATTACAAACATAACTGCCGTAATAAATGCACTGACAAAGCTTAGGAAATATTTATTTCCCTGCTTTAAACGAATACTGTTTTTCATACTGTCCCCTGCGGATTCCCGCTCCCTAAATATCCTTCACTGTAAATATAACACCCCATCATCTCTTTTTCTACGAGCATTTTGCCAAAAAAATGGTACAAAAGGCCTAAAAAGCCGTTGATAATTCACTTTTTTTGACTTAAACTGATAGTCATGAAGAAAATATCAATTGTAATTCCTGCCTTTAATGAGCAGGATCTTATAAAAATGGCATATGATACCATAAAAGAACATCTGACAGATATTGATATGGAACATGAATTCATCTTTGTTGATGACGGTTCCAAGGATTCTACCTTCGATGAAGTTGAGAAACTGGTTAAGGAAGGGAATACAGATGTCAGGGGAATCTCATTTTCCAGAAATTTCGGAAAGGAATCTGCCGTATTTGCAGGGCTCTCGGAAGCCAAAGGTGACTGTGTTCTGGTAATGGACTGCGACCTGCAGCATCCGCCGGCAACGATTCCCGAGATGGTTCGTCTGTGGAAGGAAGGCTTCCAAATAGTTGAGGGTGTCAAGTCCTCACGTGGACACGAAAGTCTGCTGCATCACGGCCTTGCCAAATTCTTCTACAAGCTCATAGGTCATTTTTCAAAAATAGACATGGAGGATGCTTCGGACTTTATACTCCTTGACCGGGTTGCCGTTGATTCCCTGCTTGCAATGCCGGAGCGGGCTCCCTTCTTCCGTGGTCTTTCAAGATGGATTGGTTTCAAATCAGTAAAGGTGCCCTTTGAGGTTGCCGACAGAACCATCGGCACAAGTAAATGGTCTCTTTCAAAACTGATAAAATATGCGGTTCACAACATAACCATTTTCTCTTCCGGTCCGTTACAGATTGTAACGGCAATGGGTATCATTTTTATAATCGCCTCCCTGTTTATCGGTGGCGAAGCACTATTCAGATACTTTACCGGAACAGCTCTCGGTGGCTTCACAACGGTAATCACACTGATTCTTCTTTCAAGCGGAATCATAATGATAAGTCTTGGAATCATCGGTCTGTATATCGCACAGATTTATGATGAAATCAAGGCTCGTCCGAGATATATAATAAACAAAAAAGTCTGACTCACGTCAGACTTTTTTATTGAAATATAAACCATCAACCCCGCCCCCATGGTTCACTTCTCGTCAACCACCTGAAAGATCAGGAACTTCAAGTAGTAGCTTTCATCTGCTGCCCACAAAATCGGATGATCCGGAGCCTGGGTTCTGAATTCAACCTGGCGAAGGCGCTTATGAGCGCTTGCCGCAGCCTGAGCCACTGTCTTACAGAACAGTTCCTGTGTCATAAAATGAGAGCAGGAGCAGGTTGCAAGATAGCCTCCGTTTTTGACCAGTTTCAGTCCCTTCATATTTATCTCGCGGTAGCCCTTGATAGCATTCTTCGTAGCTTCTCTGGACTTTGTAAATGCAGGCGGATCCAGTATTACCACATCATACTGCTCACCTGCCTCCGACAGTTTCGGAAGTTCATCAAGCACATTGGCACATCTGAAGGAAACCGTATCCGACAGATTGTTTCGCTTCGCATTTGCCGTTGCCTGAGAGACTGCATATTCTGAAATATCAAGGCCCACAACTTCTTTGGCACCTGCGAGACCTGCATTAAGCGCAAATGTACCCATATGTGTAAAGCAGTCCAGCACCCTCTTTCCTCTGCAGATTTTCTGCATGGCAAGACGGTTATATTTCTGGTCAAGGAAAAAGCCAGTCTTCTGCCCATTTACCACGTCAACCATATAATGGACACCGTTCTCGACTATCTCAACATTGGTATCAAACTCTTCACCGATAAATCCCTTGTGAAGAGGTAAGCCTTCCTTCTTTCGTACCGTGGCATCGGATCTTTCGTAAACTCCACGAACCTTATAGCCATCCTCTGCAAGTATCTGCTTCAAGGCCTCTATTATCTGTAATTTCAGCCTGTCAATTCCCATGGCAAGGGATTCCACCACCAACACATCATCATATTTGTCTATTACAAGTCCCGGAAGAAAATCAGCCTCTCCGAAGATAACTCTGCAACAGTTAAGATCCTGTGGCATCATTACGGTTTTTCTGTATTCCCATGCAGCTTTAACCCTGTTATACAGAAATGCTCCGTCTATTTCTTCATTCTTTCGGCTCATCATTCTGACGGTTATTTTGGAATTGGTATTGATAAAGCCTACACCCATGTAATAACCATCAAAATCCAGGACATCAACAAGCGAACCGTTATCCGGTTCGCCTTTCCATTGTATTTTATCTATTTCATTGTCATATATCCAGGCACCGCCTGCCTTAAGATATCGGCCCTCACCTTTTTTGAGGATAACCGTTGCTTTTTTCATTATCTCCTCCGTACACATCCGTTTATTATCCCAAATCCATAAGTATTATCTACTCAAAAATTCCTGTATCGGACGTTTTATATTAAACTCAAAGCTGAAATGAATATTTCCGAAGCATCTTCCCATAATCTTTTCAGTCTTTACATATGGATCCTTCCAATATCTCGAATCATAGGAATTGGTTCTGTTGTCTCCCATTACAAACACACAGCCCTCCGGAACCTCAAAAGATTTATCGCAGCGGGTGATTATAAGTTCATGAAGGTAATCCTCCTGTAATACTTCACCGTTTATTAATACTTTGTCATTTTCAAAAGTAATCTTATCTCCGGGAAGGCCTATTACACGCTTAAACAGATACTCTCCGGTTTCATCAAACAGAAATATTATCATATCACCTCTCTCGGGCATTTCCTTTGTATATGCCAGCCTGTTACAAAAGGCCGTATCACCTGTCATGATTGTAGGTTCCATTGAGCTGCTCATAACCGTTGAAACAAGAATAAAAAACTTGTTTACCACAATGGTAATCAAAATTACGGCAATATATATACCTATTTCTTTAAAAAAACTTTTTACCTTTTCCATCTCTACTCCATCATCAGAAAATAACCTATAACAGCCCAGGTTGAAAGAGAAAAGAAATTGCCGTACTTATCTCTGCCGGTTTCAAACAGTTCCTTTGCCTGCTGCCTGTTTACAAGTTCAAATCCGTTAAATAATTCAGAGCCCACAGCTCCGTTCTGATTCAATTCATCCAAATTGTCCACATATACCTTTGCACATAAAAATGCGTTGGATTCATCCGTCATACCCGGTGATGCAAATGCACATGGGTTAATGACAAATACTTCATCGCTTTCCTTTACCGTAAGTCCGGTTTCTTCCTTAATCTCCCTTATGGCTGCAACAACAAAAGGATTCTCAAGTTCCTTGTCTTCCTCATCAATCAATCCCGCAACAGGGCTGATTACAAACCTGCCTATGGGATATCTGTACTCATACTGAAGCAAAAGACGAGGCTCCTCACCCTTTTGATACACAACCACAGCTATGGTAACCGCATCCGGAATGAGAGATTTGAACTCTTCATCGTCTTTTACGGCAATTATATCTTCTTTCTTCCTTCTTGTTGCTTCGAAATAGTGCTTTCCCTCTGCATACTTAAGGTCGAACATATTTAAAAACTTAGTTTCCTTGAGCGTTTCCACGCAGTTTTTATCAATTATCAGTCTGTCCATTTTCTTCCTTAATGTACCAAAATCCAATTTATTTCATAACGCTTATTCTATCACAAGCTGATATATTACTCAATTCCCTGCTCGTCTCCTGCTTAAGCCTTCACTCTGTTTATGCACACCTATACCCTGCTCGTCTTCAACGCGTTGACTTAGGGCGCGATTTTTGTTAGTATTCCTTTTATGACTATGGACTTAATGTTTTTTATCAACTCAATAGGCTTCGGCATCGGCCTTGCCATGGATGCATTTTCCGTATCACTTGCCAACGGCCTCAATGAACCGGATATGAAACGTGGGCGTTCGAATCTGATAGCAGGTGTATTTGCCGGATTTCAGATTATTATGCCACTGATTGGATGGATATGTGTTCACCTCATTGCAAGTGCCTTTGAAGCATTTACAAAATTCATTCCCTGGATTGCCCTGCTTCTCCTTCTTTATATCGGAGGAAAAATGCTTTTCGAGGGAATAATAAAGGGTTCCGATGAAGAGCAGCAGGAGGCGTCAAGGCTCGGCTTCGGCGCGCTGATTGTTCAGGGAATAGCAACCTCCATCGATGCACTTTCGGTAGGCTTCACCATGGCCGATTACAACACTGCTGCCGCAATAGTTGAATGCTTAATAATCGGAATCGTCACATATATTATCTGCATAGCAGGAATCAAGCTTGGGAAAAAGTTCGGTACAAAGCTTGCCGGAAAAGCGACAATCCTCGGCGGCATAATCCTGATAGCAATTGGAATCGAAATATTTGTAAAGGGCATGCTGTAGCACGCCCTTTTATTTTTTCATTATTTGTCAAATCTGCAAAAAACAGGTTTGTATCTTACCACTTCTCTTTAGAACAAATCGCTAAAACAAATGCTTAGAACAAATCCGGAAGTATGTTATAGATATACTCATAAATCCATGGATACCAGTGAATACCGTCAGCCCAGGTACCGTATCTTACCTTTACGGGGAACTTGTTCCAGCCTCTTTCAAGCATACATTTTATCTGTGCATCAAGTGCCGGAAATGCTATATCCTTCTCTCCTGTAAATGCAAAAATATTAATATCAAGCTTATCAAATCTGTTATCGCGAAGCTTCTGCTCCATCATCTCAACAGTTTCCTCTGTCTTGGATGCTCCACCCTTCTCCTCAACTATCCAGCAGTCGCCGGAAAGAGGCATAAAGTTGGAAACAAGATCGAGGCAGTTCAGCATAATCTCCCAGGTTGTTTCTCCACCCATTGAAAATCCGCCGAAAGCTCTGTTCTCACGACCGCGGAGAACCGGATAATTGGCCTCAATATAGGGAAGAAGCTCATTTCTGAATTCATTGGGAAATGCCTTTGTAAGTGTTGCGGCCTCGGTAATATCATGACCGACACTCTGGCAAGCCTCATAATAGAAGCTAGGTGTAACAATAATCATCGGCTCCAGTTCACCGTTTGCAATCATGTGGTCGATTATATACAGAAGAGATCTCTTGGAATCCTGTCCAAACAAAAATTCCTCTTCATTTCCACCGCCGCCGTGCATGAGATACAAAGTTTTGTATCTCTTGTCACCGTTTTTATCAATTCCCCTGGGAAGATAAACAAGCGCCCTTTTCTCTATGTCGCTGTTATCCGTAGCATACCTTTTGGAAATATAACTGACCTTTTCTATCATTCCGCCTTTGTCAATAATAGCATCATAATACTCTTTAGGCACACGTTTGCTGTAATCCTTCATATAATTTCTCCCTTTTACGTTTACTATTATTCATCCACCAGTATCTGCTGTTTACCGGTGCTTATTTTTTTAATCCATTTTCCGGAACATAATCTCCAATATGAATAGAACGTCTTCACAATCTGGTCGGATTTAAGACATACATATATCCAGAACGGCGACCAGTGGAATACAAATCCTGCCGCAATACCCAGAGGAATTGCCAGCACCCACAAAAACAGGTTATCCATGAGCATCAGAAGCTTTGTATCTCCTCCTCCACGAAGGACACCCTTTGTCATAATACTGTTGGTACCCTGGAAAACTATAATGAGACTTATGGCATTCATCAGTTCCTTTGCGGTTGCCACAGCATCATCACTTACATTCTTATAATATCCGATTATCGCATCGCTTCCAAGAACAATAAATCCGGCCGATACTATTCCCAGCGCAAGACCAAGTCCAAAGAACAGATATCCCTGGCTCATAGTCTTTTCCTTGTCGCCCTCGCCAAGTGTCATACCGGTTACTATGGCACCCGCCTGGCTGACTCCGGAAATTACTACAGTACTAAGCTGCTGCGTAACACTGGTAATCGCATTGGCCGCCGTAAATGCTGCTCCAAGATGACCAATTACCATTGCTACGGAATTATTACCTATTGCAAGTATTCCGTCACTGATAAGGACAGGAATACATATTCTCATATATTCGCCCACAAGAGACTGGGTCTTCATAAACATATCCTTGGGCTTAAAGTTAATCTGTTTATCCTTTACAAACAGATATCCGCATATCATCGCTGCTTCAAATACACGGGCAATAAGAGTTCCCAGTGCCGCACCCGCAACGCCCATCTGAGGCGCTCCGAAATGTCCGAATATAAATGTATAGTTCGCTCCAAGATTCACGAAAAATGCTCCGATTGATACAAACAGCGGCAGCTTTACCTGTCCAACACTTCGAAGCACTATGGTTGTAACAAGAGATGCTCCAAGGAAGAAATAGGTAGGGATTGAGTACATAAAATACCTCTCACCGTAAGCACCGATTTCAGGGCTCTTGGTATACATCAGCATCAGCTTGTCAGGCATAATCAAGGTTACCAATGCAAACAATGTCGCCAGTGCAAGCGTAATTCGAAGCATCAGGCATATTGTCTGTTTAAGGGCATGAATGGCTGCATTTTGCTCATCAGGCCTCTCTGCCGCATTTTTCATTCCCCAGTATCTGGAAACCAGAACGGATGCTCCCATTCCCAGACCCATACAGAATATCTGGTATACGCTGATAAATGAATTGGCCAGGGATGTGGCTGACAATGCGTCATCTCCCAATGATCCTACCATCATCGTATCAAGCATATTTACGCCTATGGTTATCAAACTCTGGGCTGCTATGGGCAGCGCAAGAGTAAATACTTTTTTGTAAAACTGTGGTTCTTTCTTAAATAACTTCATTTCTCAATATCAAACATCGGCGCATGAAAATTTTCCTTACGGAAGGCGCCAACGCTACGTGTCAAGTTTTTCACTTTTCACCAAAACTTAACACAAGTTTTTTCTTCTTTGGGGCGGATAAGACTTCTTTTTTTGCCTTTTTATCCGTTGGATTTTCGTCGTTTGGGCGGATAAGAATTTGATTCTTTCTTTTTTATCTGCTCTTTTTTCGTCGTTTGGACAGATAAGACTCCTCTTTTTCCCTTTCTATCCGTTGGTTCTTCTTCATCTGGGCGGATAAGAATTTGATTCTTTCTTTTTTATCTGCTCTTTTTTCGTCGTTTGGGCAGATAAGTCTTCTCTTTTTCCCTTTTTATCCGTTGGTTCTTCTTCATCTGGGCGGATACAAATTCATTTCCTTCTTTTTTATCCGCTCATACTTCTCTTTAACACATTTTTTAATAAGTCATTTGGAACTATCCTAAAAAACTATGCTTATTCTGTGCCTCACGGCGGATTAAGTTAAGTCTCCGGTATCGATTCCGGTGAAGTTCCTCCACCCGGATCAGGTGTCGGTGTCGGCGTTGGTGATTCCTCAGGTGTCGGCGTCGGTTCCTCCGTCGGCTCCGGTGTTGGTTCCTCTGTCGGACTTGGTATTGGTGTCGGTGTCGGTTCCAATGTTGGCTCCGGTGTTGGTTCCTCTGTCGGACCTGGTATCGGCGTCGGTGTCGGCGTCGGTGTCGGTGAAGGTGACAACGTAGGTATGTTCGTAGGAACCGCCTTCGGTGAAGGTGTAACAAGTGGCGACGGAGTCACAGTAGGTGTCACCTCCGGCGAAGGAGTAGGAGTGGGTTCCGGGTCAACCGGCACAACGTTAGCCGGCAGCTTCTCATCTCCCTTTATCATCTTCTTAAATTCACCTGTGGGTTTAACATATTTAACCTTAAACTCACCCTCATCAGAAATACCCTTTACAGGGTGATGATATATATAATCAATAATCGTATTATATGCGGATGCCTTGTAATGAAGACCGTCTCCACCGTCAAATTCAGGCTTTATCTGTCCGTCAGAACCCTTAAGAACTGAAGCTACGTCAAGATAATGGATTCCTTCATACTCTGCCAGAGCGAGAAGAAAATTGTTATACTTTTCAATCCATTCATTCTTAACGGAACCCTTATACGGACCATAATCGTCAACAGGCCAAATGGACATCAAAACAATCTTGCTGTCCGGAGCCCATTCCATAATATGCTCAACAAGTTCCTTGTAGGTTTTCTCGTACTTTTCTTCCGATATGCCGTTCATGCCGTTAACACCGTAGCATACGTATACAACCGGCGGCTTCTTCTCTGCAAGGTACTGCTTTACCGTATACTGCTTACCACTGTTCTGCATAAATGTGGTATTCTCAACCGCAGTATGACTTACACCTATCTTGGCAAGAACATTGGAATCTGATACAAATCCATAACTTACCATGGCAACCAGTCTGGAGTCACCCAGGAAATAGCAATTGTTCATATATCCCGGCTTTGTAGCACTGTTAAGTCCCAAAACAGTCGGTGAACCTTCATCCTCATCCGCAGAATTGTCATTCTCAGCTCCTGATGTATTGGCTACCTTTTTTTCAGCGGTTGCTTTTTTTGTTTCACCGCCAAAAATATCGGCATAGTCGGCAACATTCGCCACCGGTGCCGGTGCCTCCTCATAGGAAACTACAGGAATTTCATCAGAATCCATTGTGGCTGCATTTGCCACAAAACATACTCCCGTTATATCAGCAGCCAACGCCAAAGCGGCCGCAATAACAAGAGGCTTCTGTCTCATCCAAATCCGTACCAGACCTCTTACAATCTTCTTTTGTGTGTTTCGGTCAATAAATTTCATAACCTATACTTTACCATATTTTCGTAAACTAATCAAAGAATCTCATCTTCCGTAAGATACAGTCCGATGTCATCAATCTGTATTGTTCTTCCCCGATCCTTGATAATAAGATTAATGCACTTAACACTTGTCATGTCGAAATTACCGTTATAAGAAAACTCGCTGCTGTCAATAATGACCGTGGAAAATGGATGCTTATAAATATACTCATTCATTATTGAATCAGTTTTATACAGTTCTGTCTTCCATGAAGAGAAAATCTTCTTGGGTGTTTTAGACACTACCCTGTTTCCGTTAATATCTGTCATTTCTACAGAATATTCCATAAAGTCATCTTCACTTGCAGTTTTTTCAGTCATGTCTGCGATGGAAAATGAAAAGCTTCCCGTTTCAAGATTTGTAACAGGAATATCAATCACTATACTGCAGTCACTGTCTTCCTTTGTTTCTATCTCAAGCACATGATTTTCCCTGTCTCCGTCCAGCCCTGTACTTCTTGCCCTCTCCTGCCAGCGGGTTGCTCCGTTTACCTCGATTACAGCTGTTGAATCATCAGATGTCTTTGTATCCGTATTATCCTCAAAGTTATTGAGACTTTGTAAATCCGAACTCTCGTAACGCTGAGAATAAGCCGTTTCGGGGAGATACTCGGAATAACTGTCTATATCATAAAACAGGGAACGGTATGTATCATCGTCCTTAAGTGTCACATCCAAAAATGTCTTCGTAAGTACTTTAAGGATCTGCTTCTGGTCCTCCATACCTATGAAGTTATTTTCATTATTGAACAATGAAAATGGCATTCCGGAATCATGAAGTCCCCATTCATCATTAAACTGTCCGTGATTTGCTCCATATATGTATACCCCGGATTTGAAGCAGTCTCTCAGTCCGTTATAGGACACGTTGTTGTACTGCTTTTCACCCATTACTCGGGTTACATCCTGGTCATGGGACCCATGAAGCAGCAGATAGTTAACATTGGAAATTGCTACGCTCCTGTCTGCGGGAAGATACTGATCTACCGTGGGAGCAATGGCAATAATTCCCTTTATCAGGAAATGATAATCAAGTTCGACCTCCGCATTTTCCGGGAAACATCTGTATTCGTTCAAAAGATAAGCTGTTGCAACAGTTTCTCCGCCACGGGAATGACCTGCAATAACCACATTTGCCTCATCAATCAGTCCATGAATTATTGATGTTTCATCATCGTTCCACGCAAATACCTGCTTGATATTTTCAAGGAAAAGAATTGCTCTGGAACTGTTGGCTCCATGGAGATTTATGATATTTTCATCCACCGATACAACCACGTAACCGTGAGAAGAAAGGTATTCTCCCAGATAATCGTACCCAAGATGAGACTGAACCGTGTAGTCATGGGCTCCGTGAACAATGAATAAAACCGGACAGTCAGAGGCTCCCAGGGGATACCATATCTTTCCTGCTATGGGAACAGCATAAAAGTCTGTTCCGAATGCGCCCTTATAAAGCCAAGTCCATACTTTCCCCGGCTTTTCATAATAAGTAAGGTCAAAAACATCCGATTTGATATCACAGTCCAAGTCTGTTCCATAGGTCAAAGATGCGCTTTCATAAGGTCCCCGGGCAATATATTCCTCAAAACCCTCAGGCTTCACTGACGTTTCATATCCGGCTTCCTTCTGGGCACTTCCGTATCTGCCAACAAGATTGTCTCCCAATCCGGGAACTGCCAGAACATACACAGCCATTCCCACCCAGACTGCAGACAGAGCAAGTAAAACATACCCCGGAATATACTTTTTTCGCTTTATCACATTCCAAATACATCTTCCGAAAATATCAACCGCAATAAAGGTTACTGCCGCAAGTATAATCGCAGCGGGTTTGTTCTTAACCCCCTGCAGAGAAGCGGTAATTATGATACACAAAGCCATGTTGATTTCGAATATGCTTCCAAATGCTTTGCTGTGAAAAATCACCCTAACGACCAAAAAAAGAACACCTGCCTCCAAAATCGTTGCAACAGCAGCCATTCCGATAACCGCTATCAAAGGCAGATGGTCCACATATGAACACCCAATCTTTGTAACCAAAGCAACAGTTAAAAGGAAAGAAATGACCATCATTCCTTTCCGTCCGTTGCTCATGTATTCCGTAAGTCGCGCATCGTGGGACTTAATTTTTTCCAAAAAAGCTTTCATTTTTCCCTTTTCTCTCTTCTGCATTTCTACCGGGTCTATTCCAGGAAAATGCCCTTATCCGAATATTTTCCCACAAGATACTTTGGTAAATCCGCTTTGATATACACGCCGTTATCCCTATACTCCCTTATAAGGACCACTGCGTTCTCACTTATCTCATTTTCCACTCCGCCAATGCTATAGGGAATCAGCATTTCCACAATCTTGTTGTCAGAATATATCTTACTCTGAATAAATTCAACCAGCTCCTCAATACCATTTCCTGTGCCGGCGCTTATATAAATATTATCCCCAAGTATTCTGGGATAAGCGCCGGTCTCCATACATTTATCCGCCTTATTCATAACATGAATAATCGGAATGCTGTCAACCTCCAGCTCCTGCAGGGTATCGCCGGTTACCTTCATCTGCTCCTTATACTGTTCGTCAGAAACATCCACTACCTCTACCAGCAAATCGGCGTATCTGATTTCATCCAGCGTCGAACGAAATGCCTTGATAAGTGTATGTGGCAGTTTATTAATAAATCCTACCGTATCGCTTAAGAGAAAGTCCTTGCCGTTTTCCGTCTCGATCCTTCTGACTGATGTATCAAGAGTGGCAAACAGCATGTCCTTCTCAAAAACAAGCTTCTCTTCATCGGTAGACTTTCCGATTCCTATCAGTTTGTTCATTATTGTAGATTTGCCGGCATTGGTATAACCCACAAGTGCCACCAAGGGAAGTTTTCCCTTCTCGCGCCTTCTTCTCTGTATATCACGGTCATGCTCTATTGCCTCAAGTTCATGTTTAAGCTCCGTTATACGGCGCTGTATCCATCGTCTGTCCAGCTCCAGCTGAGTTTCTCCGACACCCTTGTTACTTGTGCTTCCGCTTCCACCACCCTGTCTTCCGATGGCTTCCCACATTCCTATGAGTCGAGGTCTCATGTATTGCAACTGTGCAGACTCAACCTGTAATTTAGCCTCTCTCGTCCTGGCTCTTTTTGCAAATATCTCAAGAATCAGGCCCGTTCTGTCCATAACCCTGATTCCCACAGCCGCCTGCACATTTTTCTGCTGAACAGGCGAAAGGGTATCCTCAAAAATGCACACTTCGAAACCCTGATAATCCTTCGCACCGCATATCTCCTCCACTTTTCCGCTTCCGATATATGTAGCTGCTACGGGATGAGCAAGGTTTTGAACCATTATTCCCACGACCTCGTAATCTGCTGCCTCAGCCAGACTCTTAAGCTCGCTCATACTGTCATCAAATTTATCATCGCCTGTGTTTAGGCCCACCAGCAAAGCTTTTTCCAATTTTTTCTCCTCAAAAAGTAATGCCTGTTCCTGGCAATACCTGTTCCCCATTACTTAAACCATGCATAAAAAGTGCGACTACAGGAACTGCTCTCACAATTCTGTACCCGCACCAAAACAATCACTCCTTTGGCTTTGTCTTAACTATCAGAATAATAAATCCGACAATCCAGACAGCCAGCATTACAAATCCTATCGGTATGTACGGAAGTTTAACCGACCATCCATCGGTAACCGACTCCGTATCCCACAAACTTGAAATAAAGGTAGATGCAAATATTAACCAGGTAACACTACCGGCTATTGCCGCACCTTCCAAAACTCTTGCCAAAAATGTCTTCATATCTTTTCCCCCACATATTAAGACAAACCATTTTGTATTTCATATAAATGTATATCGGAAGGTTTGTCCCAAAAGTGTACACCAATTAACAATAAAAATCTTAAAAATCACAAGATTTTGGTGTACGAGGGAATGGAATGACGTCACGGATGTTTTCTACACCTGTAAGGTACATAATAAGACGCTCGAAGCCCATACCGAAACCACTGTGAATACAGCCTCCGTATCTTCTTGTATCAAGATACCAGTCAATGCCGTCCTTATCGACGCCCATCTGGTCCATTCTTTCAAGAAGCTTATCAAGGTTCTCTTCTCTCTGGCTTCCTCCCATAAGCTCTCCTGCCTGTGGAACAAGAAGATCGACTGCAGCTACGGTAGCATCATCGGGATTAACCTTCATGTAATATGCCTTAATATCCTTTGGCCAGTCAGTTACAAATACGGGTCCGTTAAAATATTCAACTATATATTTCTCATGCTCTTTTGCAATATCCTCACCGTAATCAGGCTCGAACTCCCACTTCACGTCAGCCTTCTTAAGGATATCGATAACGTCATGATGCTTAATTCTTGTGAATTTTGAATTAACAATATCAGTCAGTTTCTGCTTAAGTCCCTTTGAAACGAACTGGTCACAGAAATCAATCTCCTCCGGACATTTCTCAAGTACGTAAGAAACAACATACTTAAGCATTTCCTCTTCAACATCCATAAGCCCGTTAAGGTCGCAAAATGCCATCTCAGGCTCAATCATCCAAAATTCATTTGCATGAGTCTGGGTGTTAGAGTTCTCAGTTCTGAAGGTGGGGCCAAAGGTATAGATATCACCAAATGCCATGGCAAATGTTTCACCCTGAAGCTGACCTGAACCTGTGATAAATGACTGCTTTCCGAAAAGGTCCTTTGAAAAATCAACCTTACCCTCTTCATCATAAGGAAGGTCATTCATGCTGAGTGTTGTAATCTTAAACATCTGGTCTGAGCCTTCACAGTCAGCTCCCGTAATAAGTGGTGTATGAACATACAGATATCCTCTGTCCTGGAAATATGTATGAATAGCCATTGCAGCCACACTTCTTACTCTGAATACCGCGCTGAAAAGGTTTGTTCTTGGACGAAGGTGTGCAACGGATCTCAAATACTCTCTTGTATGTCTCTTGGGCTGAATCGGATAATTCTCCGGTGAATCCCCAAGCATAACAACGCTTGTTGCGTGAATTTCAAAGGGCTGCTTCATCTCCGGTGTTGCTACAACTTTACCTACAACCTGAACCGATGCTCCCACTCTGATTTTTGAAATGTCTTCAAAATTCTCGAGGCTCTGGTCATATACTACCTGAAGACAGTCAAAAAATGATCCGTCGTTAACAGTAAGGAAACCAAACTGAGCCTGTGCTCTGTTTGTTCTTACCCATGCACATACCGTAACCTCTTTATCCGTATATTCCGCTGTACTTCTAAACAGCTGTTTAATCTTTGTTCTCATGTTTGCCTCCGCATACATACTCTGCCGGTTTTCAGCCTTTATTCTGCTGTTTCCTCTGCAGCTTCTTCTGCAGGTTCCTCTGCAGGTTCAACTATTGTTACATATTCCTTAAGTATTTCTACAGCTCTCTTATTGATAAGATATGACTTAAAGTCATCCATATCAACACTCTGTGAAAATTCCTCTGCAGACGAAAATCCAAAATCTGCATACATGTTATTTAATTCATCCTGGAGCTGCTTCTTATTGAATTTCTTTCCTTCAAGCTCAAGAACCTTTGAAGTAATCAAATCAAGATGAACGGATTTGATTGCATTTGTCTCGATATCCTTGTAGTAATCATCAATTGTATCATAGCCATAAAGACCGGTAGCAAGCTGCTCAAGTGTAGTTCCGACACCTTCTGCAGTTTTCTCTTCCTGAGCAATCATGGCATCATAATAATAATTGTATCTCTCCGGCGGAACCTCATCAGAAAACTCACAAATATCAAGGAGCTTATTCATCAATTCGGTTTCAACCTGTGTATCGTAATTACTCTGTGCCTTTTCCTCAAGCTGTTCTCTGACTGAAGCTTTGAACTGATCTACAGTTGTAATTCCATCCATACCAAGTCCGACGATATAATCATCTGTCAGTTCGGGAATATATTTCTCACTTATTGAATTCAATGTTACCGTAAATACTGCCGGCTGTCCTGCAAGTTCTTCTGAAGGATATTCCTCCGGGAAGGTAACATCGATATCTCTTGTCTCACCGATTTCCATTCCTATAATCGCATCTTCAAAACCGGGAATGAACTGTCCCGAACCGATCTCAAGTTCCTGATTGGTTCCTGTTCCTCCGTCAAATGCTACTCCATTCAATTTTCCGACAAAATCGATATTGGATACGTCACCGCTTTGAAGTGCACGTCCTGTAACCGGTTTAGTCTCCGGAGCACTTGCAAGCATATACTGAATAGTCATCTCAACATCTTCATCAGAAACTGTCTGATTTGCAACCTCAATTGTCAAATTCTTATAATCACCAACACTCAGAAGATACTTATCAACGTCAAGCTTTGATATATCCTTTGAAGTATCATCTGTACATCCCGTGAGCAATGCCAGTGCCGACAAAGCAACCAAAAAACCCAGTAATCTCTTTTTCATAATAGTCTGTCTCCCTTTCTATAAATGCGAAATATGGCTATGTCATTTGCCAATTTTCGACTAATCTCTTCTTATCTTTAAGCAATGCATTTTCTATTTATATCATATTTTAGATGTTAATTAAAGAGTTTCTTGCTATTTCACACTCTTTTCATACCTTGCGTCTCCATAAGAAAAATGTTAGAATGTGTCTTGTGTTTATTTCACAAGGAGGACTATTAAGTGAAAACAGGTACAATAATTGCTTTGGTTGTAATAGCAGTACTGATTGCAATAATCGCCGTTTTGTATTTTCTCGGTAAAAAAGCCCAGAAAAAACAGGAAGGTCAGAAGGAAGCAATCGAGGCTGCAAAGCAGTCGGTTACAATGCTTATAATCGATAAAAAACGTATGAAACTTAAGGATGCCGGATTCCCCCAGGCGGTGGTTGATCAGGCACCAAAGCTTATGAGAAGCGCAAAGGTTTGTGTTGTTAAGGCCAAGATTGGTCCACAGATTATGTCTCTCATTTGCGATGACAAAATATTTGATGATGTGCCGGTAAAGAAAGAGGTTAAAGCTTCTGTCAGTGGTATGTATATCACAGAGGTTAAGGGCCTTCACGGAAAGGCAGTTGTTACCGAAAAGAAGAAAAAGAGCCGTTTCAAAAAGCTTTTGGAAGAGGCTCAGGAAAAAGCAGGTGCAAAACCGCTTAAGTAAATCAGATATAACGTTGCTTAAATTAAAACAAAAACCATCCTTGCGGATGGTTTTTTATTTTATCTTTATCAGACTGCCATTACTTGTTTGTTGCAATAATATCAATTTTACACTCCGATATCACATCATTTTCCATTTCCAGATTATAGTCAATTGTAATATGAAGAAAGTCTTCCTTACATATAACCATGAGATTCTTCGTATAGACATCCATCTGTATTTTGCCGTACGGCGTCCGATAATCGATACTGTTTCTCTTCCCTGCAGAAAATACCATTTTGGTATTTACCGAACCGGTTTTTGAAACGGTTACCTGATTGCCATCAAGGGTAACAAGGCTCTTCACCTCATCCTCTGACTCCTGCTGCTTCTCGTAATACATCAGATATTTCTTCCCGGAAAGCTCGGAAAAGATACCGTCATTTATCTGTTCTATGGTATTTTCCATGCCCTCGGAGTCTTTTGTTACTCCTACTACTTTTACAGTTACTTCCTTATTCATAGTTAATCCTTTTCCAAACCTATCTGTCTGATAATGGATTCTTCCTGATGCTTGATATGATTTGATATCTCATCGGTAGCCTTCTTTGCATCGGCAGCCGCAATTGCATCATAAATTCGTCTGTGTTCATCCACAAGTCTATTGTGTCCGCTTTCATCTTTAATGTACTCAAATCTGTATCTGTACATCTGCTCAGAAAGGTTATTGGCCAATTGTCCGAGACGCATGTTTCCGGTTGCTTCAAATATTACATCATGAAAAGCCACGTCGGCCTTTGCAATCAGACTTGCATCCCCGCTCTTTACCACTTCCTCAAAATTAAGAAGTGCATTTTTAAGTTCTTCCTTCTGTTCATCGGTTATTCTCTCAGAAGCCAGTTCAACTGCAAGCTTCTCAAGGGCAAGTCTGACTTCAAGAACATCCCGCATACTTTTCTGGGTTATACTTGCAACCATGGCTCCTTTTCTGGGCACCATTATTACAAGGCCTTCCAGTTCCAGCTGTCTTATGGCTTCTCTTATGGGTGTTCTTGACACCCCGAGCTTATTGGCCAGATGAATCTCCATAAGTCTTTCACCGGGCTTCAGTTCTCCCGTAAGTATTGCCTGTCGAAGTGTCTTAAAAACTACATCTCGTAACGGTAAAAATGCATCCTGCATATAATTTTCCATAGTTTATCTCCTTTTTGAACAACCGGCATTTCGGTTTCTAAACTATTATTCCCGAGCCCTTTGCAAAGGTTGTTACAAATCCTTTGCTCACCTCTCCTGTTGCCATTGCCTGTTCCAACGCTTTCTGTGCAATCTTTCCATCCAAAAACAGTCCGAAAACAGTGGGACCGCTTCCGCTCATTATTGCATTTTCTGCGCCATTTTCCTTTAAAAGGTTTTTAAGTGCGGCAATAACCGGATATTTCTTCTCGGTAACATTTTCAAGAATATTTTCCATGGAAAATGCAATTTTTTCGATACTTCCCTCATCAATCGCGTCAAGCATTCTGTCCACATCCGGATGATGCTCTATTGTATCCACGTGAAGATTTTCATATACATACTTTGTCGATACTCCGATATGAGGCTTGAGAACCACAACAAAACAATCCGTAACGGAAGGAAGCTTTGTGAGTTTTTCTCCGATTCCCTCCGACAGCTGTGTTCCGCCTTCAATGCAATAAGGGACGTCGGCACCTATCTTCACTCCAAGCTCTTTGAGTTCCTCCAAGGTCTTTCCCAATCCCAGAAGCTCATTAACAGCAATCAGCGTTGCTGCGGCATCCGTACTTCCTCCTGCCATACCCGCAGCCACCGGTATATTCTTAATAAGGAAAATATCAAGTCCGCTCCACACCTTTGAAGTTTCCATTATAAGCTTGGCTGCTTTATATATAAGGTTGTTTTCGTCACATTCAATGGAGGAATCACTGCATTGTATTACAATTCTGTCATCCTCACGCTTTGTAACGGTAAGTTCATCATGAAGCTGCAGTGTCTGCATAACCATTCGAACCTCATGATATCCATCCTCTCTTCTTCTAAGTACATCCAAGGCGAGGTTCACCTTTGACATTGCCTGTATTTTCATCCTCATCTGTCCTTCTGAATTGTATTTTGTATAATGTATTTTGTATAATGTATTCTGTATAATGTATTCTGTATAATGTATATTGTATTCTGTATACAAAAAATTCTACTAAAGCAAAAAAATTTGTCAATACTGTTAAGTTATTCTTAATACTTACCGATATCCTATATGACACGCTATCGGTTATACCAAAATTATCAGGTTCCATTATCGGATAAGTATTTTGGTACAATTACAAGGAGGGATAATATGAATGTAAATGGAGTTACAGGCGTATCTGCATATGATTCTTCTACTTACAAAGCAAAATCATCAGGTGATAACGTCAAAAATGCTCAGGAAAGCAGCTCCGCTTCCGAAACCGGCGTAATCTACGAACCCGGTCAGGAAGGAAGTGCAACTCCTGTTAAGGAAACAAAAAAATATACTCCCAACACCGAGCTTGTTAATAAGTTAAAGGCTGACGCGGAGGCAAGAACCTCTCAGCTGCGCAGTCTTGTTGAAAAGCTTATTACAGGTCAGGGCAATGCCATCGGCCAAAGTGATGATATCTGGAGTTACTTAAGAACAGGGAACTTCACGGTTGATCCTGCCACCAAGGCTCAGGCTCAGGCTGATATTGCCGAAGACGGTTATTGGGGTGTAAAACAGACATCCGACAGAATTCTTGATTTTGCCAAGGCTCTCTGCGGAGGAGATCCAAGCAAGATTGAAGAGATGAGAGATGCATTTAAGAAGGGCTTCGATATGGCCACAAAGACCTGGGGCGGAAAGCTTCCGGATATTTCCCAGCAGACCTACGATGCCACAATGGAAAAATTCGATCAGTGGGCAAAGGAAGCTGCCGAAATTGAATAATCCGCATGTAATTAAAGCTCAGGCCTATGCCTGAGCTTTTTTGTGAAATCTTTTGTGAAATACTATATCTCATATTTTTTCAAATTAATATATCTGATCATTTAACACAGCCGATTATTTAACGCAGCCGATTATTTTACACAGCCGATTATTTCATTAATATCTTCTATATTATTCTTAACCATAAAATCTTCTATTCCGGAAACCATTTCCTCCGTAAGATACGGATTAACAAAATTCATTGCTCCGGCAGCCACAGCTGTTGCTCCCGCCATCATAAATTCTATGGCATCCTCTGCATTTGCAATTCCCCCCATACCTATAATAGGAATCTTTACAGCCTGAGCACACTGATAAACCATTCTTACCGCAACAGGCTTTATGGCCGGGCCGGACATGCCGCCGGTTTTATTGGCAAGCACAAATTTTCTTCTGTTAATATCTATTTTCATTCCTGTTATGGTATTGATAAGGGATATGGCATCCGCTCCCGCAGCCTCTGCAGCCCTCGCCATCTCTGCGATGTCGGTAACATTGGGACTCAGTTTCATGATTACCGGCTTTTTCGCCAAATACTTTATCTGTTTTGTAATGTCATATACGCTCTCCGCCTTCTGGCCAAATGCTATGGCTCCCTCTTTGACATTCGGGCAGGAAATATTGATTTCCATCATATCTATATCCGTGTCATTGAGTCGTTCAACAACTTCAAGGTAATCGGAAACAGATTTTCCACAGACATTTACAATTACATTGGTATCGTAATCCTTAAGAAATGCCAGATCTCTTTCTATAAACACATCAATGCCCGGATTCTGAAGACCGATTGCATTAAGCATGCCGCCGTAAACCTCTGCCACTCTCGGCGTAGGGTTTCCCGGCCAGGGAACATTGGCAACACCCTTGGTTACAACTCCTCCCAGTTTATTAAGGTCCACAAATTCACCGTATTCCATTCCGGATCCGAAGGTTCCGGATGCAGTAACAACAGGATTCTTGAATTCCACTCCCGCAATACAAACTTTGGTTGATATCATCAGATTTCCACCTCCCTGCTGTCAAATACCGGTCCGTCGGTACAGATTCTTGCATTATTCACATGACTGTGGCTGTCCACATTCTTTGTTTTACATACACATCCAAGGCAGGCTCCGACACCGCATGCCATTCTTTCTTCCAGTGAAATATACGCCTCTATATTCTTAGGCTCTGCCCAGTTCTTAATTGCCCTAAGCATTGGCATTGGACCGCAGGCATAAATAACTCCCGGTTCGATTCCTGATGCATTAAGAGCATCTATTACAGTTCCGTGGGTTCCCAGACTTCCGTCATCGGTTGCTATCAGCACCTCCGAATACTGCTGCAGTTCTTCCAATAAAAATGTATTGGCATCACGATATCCAATTATACTGGTTACCTTGGAAGCAATCGGTTTCTGCTCTCCGCCAAATCCACTAAGTTCCTTTGCAAGCTGAACAATAGGCGGAACACCGATTCCACCGCCCATCAGAACGGCATGTTTGTTCTCTGCTTTATCAAGAGGAAATCCATTACCGAGAATTCCCAGCAGAAATACACGTCTTCCCGCCTGCAAATGTGAAAATTCATTTGTTCCTTTACCAACTGTTCTATATACAAGACGAAGAGCCGTTTTTTCCTCGTCTACCTCGCAAATACTAATCGGTCGTGGCAGTAAAGTTGACTTATCATTGGGGTAAACACCCACAAAACTACCCGGTTTTGCATCTCTTGCAAGTTCGGTTTCAATCCAAAGGCTGTAAATGTCATTTTCTATCTCTTCATTTCTTATGACAAAGCCTGCAGCTTTCTTTTTCATTATCGGAATAATCCTTTCATAATTTTATTTGATAAAATAACTTGTGTTATGCATTAAAAACCACAATATATTGTGTAACTTTCGTGAAAATTGCAAGTTATTTTGTACTATCTGATTCGATAAATTATCCTTCCTTCACATATGGTCATAACGACGTTTCCAATGAAATTATGCCCCAAAAATGGGCTGTTTTGGGATTTTGAAAGGGATTTTTCATACTTTTTTGCAAGATTTTCGTCGAAAATAACAACATCTGCAATTTCATTTTTTGCAAGTTTTCCTGCAGAAATTTTATATAAACTTGCAGGATTCAAGCTCATCTTGCAGAAAACCTTCAAAAAGGACATATTATTCTGCTTGATCAGAATCTCGTGTGCAATCGGCAATGCTGTTTCCAAACCGATTATTCCGCTGGGGGCTTCCGTAACCTTCTTCGCTTTTTCTTCCGAACTGTGAGGAGCATGATCTGTGGCTATAAAATCGATTGTTCCATCCTCCAGCCCATCAATAATTGCAAGCCTGTCTTCCTCCGTTCGAAGAGGCGGATTCATCTTGGCAAGTGTTCCGTATTTTATGGCCGCATTTTCATTGAGAGCAAGATGATGAGGCGTAGCCTCCGCAAAAATCTTTCCCGGATACTTTTTCTTTGCTTCTCTTATAAGTTCAACTGTTTCCTTTGCCGAAACATGCTGAATATTGATGGTTGCCCCCGTTTTCCCTGCCATTTCAAGGTCTCGGCGCACCATACTTATCTCCGCTTCTCTGCTGCTTCCGCCTATCTGATAGTACTCTGAAGCCGCTCCACGATTAATTCCGTTATTCTCAATATACTTCGGATCTTCCTCATGAAAACTCAGCACCATTCCCAGCTTTGCAGCCTCTTCCATTGCCTTTTCCGCAATCGTATCATCAAGAAGTGGTATGCCGTCATCCGTAAGACCAATAGCACCTGTTTTTTTAAGTTCCGCAAAGTCCGTTAGTTCTTCACCCTTAAGGCCCTTCGTAACAGCACCGCAGCTGTAAACATGTATATCCGTCTGTTTTCCCTTATCAAGAACATACTTAAGGGTTTCGGAATTGTCCACGGAAGGCTTTGTGTTGGCCATCAGTATAACCGACGTGTATCCGCCTGCCGCTGCAGCCTTTGCTCCCGTAAGAATGTCTTCCTTATATGTCAGCCCGGGATCTCTGAAATGAGTATGCACGTCAACAAGTCCCGGACCCACAATACATCCGCTGCAGTCGACGATTTCCGGCTTTTCGCCGAATTCCCCGAGTATCTCTTCTTCAGGTATCTCTTTTTCTATCCATGCTATTCTGTTTTCAACTATCAGGACATCCCGAATTTCGTCCAATCCGCTTCCCGGATCAATCACACGTCCATTCTTTAATAAAAGCATATCTGTTTCTCCGATTATTGAATATCCGGTTTTAAAAAAATCTGCCACATATATAGCACAATATTTAGATTTATGCCTTAATAAGTATACTACAATTTGTAGTTTTATTCCACTTTTATCGCTTGTAAATTTGCTTGCCACAGGAAGCTTGTTGTTCTATAATAAATGAGCACATAGCGAAAGGAAGTATTTATGTTAAGATTCATTATTATTGCTGTTTTATGTGTTCTTTTTCTTATCGTTACACTGCCTCTTTTGGTGATTGAATGGATAATCGGTAAGATAAATCCGGGGGCAAAAGACAGAAGTTCGCTGGCTATAATCAAAGGCATTTTCCGATTTGTCATTTTCCTTTCAGGGACAAAGGTAACCGTTAAAGGCCTCGAAAATCTCCCAACGGACAGAAGTGTCCTCTACATAGGAAACCACAGAAGTTACTTTGATATCATCATCAATTACGTATATATGCCGGGCCCTACCGGCTTTATAGCAAAAAAGGAAACCTCAAAGGTGCCTGCTTTCAGGATTTGGATGAAAAATGTCAGATGTCTGTTTTTGGACAGGGATGATATTAAGCAGGGTCTGCAGACCATTCTTTCGGCAATCGAGTATGTCAAAGCGGGGATTAGCATTTTCATATTCCCGGAGGGAACCCGCAATAAGACCGAAGAACCGCTTCTTCCCTTTAAGAGCGGAAGTTTCAAGATTGCAACAAAGAGCGGTTGCGACATTATTCCCGTATCAATTAACAACACCTCGGCCATATTTGAAGATCATTTTCCGAAGATTAAAAAGGCCCACGTCATAATTGAATATGGCAAGCCCATTTCGGTTACAGGCCTTTCGAGAGACGAGCTTAAAGCTCTTCCGGATATGGTAAAAGACAACATTTTATATATGTACGAGCAAAACAAAGCTGCAGTGTAAACTGCAGCTTTCTCTTAATTTTTCAAAGCCTCCAAAACCTCTTTAAACTTCATTCCGTTTGAAGCCTTAATAAGAACCGTATCCCCTTCTTCAAGGATTTCTCCGCTCTTTTGAAGCATTTCCTCTTTGGTTTTAAAATAATATAGTTTCTGCTTCGACAAATCCGCCTTTGCCTCAGCGCCCTTCATCATGTATTCGGACATTTCGCCGATAAATACCATCACGTCGATTCCAACGGAAGCAGCATTTTCTCCAACTCCCCGGTGCATTATCAGCTCGTCTTCGCCCAACTCATACATATCGCCGAGAATGGCCACTTTTCTGGTTTTTGCAAGTTTTAAAAGGTTAATTGCAGCCTCCATGGATCTGGGATTGGCATTATAACAGTCATCAATAAGATTGTATTTATCAGTTTTAATGATATTGCTTCTTCCGCCGGTAGGTTTAACAGCCTCTATTCCCTGTCTTATAGCTTCTTTATCAACCCCCAAAAGCGTTCCTATAAGTGCGGCGGCAACTGCATTGCTCACCATATGCTCACCCGGAAGTGGCACATGAACATCAATGCTGTCACTTCCATTCGCGTTAACAATGATTTTTGCATCACTTCCGTCAAATCCGGCATTCTTTATTTCACCTGCATATGCCATATCGGTATTTCCGCCAAATCTGTAAGGAGTTTTGCCATTAACCGATGAAACCGTTACAAGTTTATCATCCAATCCATTAAGAACAGCAGCTCCGTTCTCACTCATACACGTGAAAATGTCTGATTTTTCCTTAAGAACGCCGTCTCGGCTGCCAAGATTCTCAAGATGACACTCCCCAATATTGGTGATAACCGCTACATCAGGTTTAGCCATTGAAGATAGAATACGCATCTCCCCAAATTCACTGATTCCCATCTCAAGTACAGCAATTTCTGTGTCAGGCTCAATGGAAAGAATCTCAAGGGGAAGTCCGAGAAGATTATTCTGATTGCCATGGGTTCTGTGAACTCTGTATTTCTGAGAAAGAACTTCGGCAACAAACTCTCTTGTGCTGGTCTTTCCAACAGAACCGGTTATACCAACAACTTTAAGTCCTTCCTCTCCAAGCCTGTTTCTATAAAACTCCGCCGCCTTTTGAACTGCTTCTATACTGTTTTCAACCCTGATGCATATTCCGGGTGGATTGTCCGGAAGTTTCTCACATATTACAGCCAGGGCGCCATTATTAAAAACATCTGTTATGTAATTGTGTCCGTCTGTCTTTTCACCTTTGATTGCCACAAAAATGCTGCCTTCTTCAACTTTTCGAGAATCCGAAACAACATTTTTGATTTTCATGTGTTTTTTCTCTTCCCAGCATAAATCCTGGGGAAAATGAACTTCAGCGCCACACGCTTTAATAATATTTATTAACTCAAGATTTAACATTTAAGCATTTCCTTATCTTTGACGTTGCTATTATCTCCTGTGCCGAGCACTTAGTGATTCATTGCCATACGGACACTTAGTGATTCATTGCCATTACAATAAGCTTTTCAATCAGTTGTTCAAATGATATACCCACTGCGGCAGCTTCCTGAGGAATAAGGGATGTGGATGTCATTCCCGGAAGTGTATTGGCCTCCAGGCAGAAAGCTTCACCGTTCTCATTCATCATGAAATCCATTCTTGCGTAATCGCGAAGACGAAGTACTTCAAATGCTCTCTCCGCATACTTTTGCATTTCCTTTGTTTTGTTATCATCAAGAACAGCCGGGCAGGTTTCAACAGCCGATCCGGCCTGATATTTATTTTTATAATCATAGAAACCAACCAGTGGTGCAATCTCAATAATCGGAAGTGCTTTGCCTTCGATAACGCCTATGGAGAATTCTCTTCCCTTAACGTACTGTTCTATAATAATCTCGTCATCGTATTTGAAGCTGTCCTCAAGGGCTGCTGCAAATTCCGCTTCGTCCCCTACAATGCTTACGCCGACGCTGGAACCGCCGTTGCAGGCTTTAACCACACAGGGGTAACCCATAGTATTCTTAATGTCCTCGCCCTTATGAACTCTCACTCCCTTAGGTGTTGGGATGCCATTGTATGCCATAATTTCCTTGGCAAGAGCCTTATTCATACATACAGCAGAGCTCAGTGTATCAGTTCCTGTATATTTGATTCCCTCGAGATCAAATACCGCCTGTATTCTTCCATTCTCACCGTTCTCACCGTGAAGAGCCATAAATACAACGTCAGCCTCTCTGCAAAGCTTCATTACGTTGGGTCCGAAAAAGCCTTTATACTGCTTCGGTCTCATTGCCTTTACAGCCTCGATATCCGGATTGTTCTCAGAAATGGCACATATCTCCTTTGTCCAGTCTATATCTGCATCAAAAATTCCCTCTGTATCATTTTCATAGCCCATAAACGGATCGATTATTATTGCTTTATGTCCGTTGGCCTTAATCGCTGTATACACATTTCTTCCCGTTACAAAAGAAACATCTCTCTCTGTACTTGTTCCGCCTGCTAAAACTAAAACCTTCATTTGTTTTCTCCTAACTGTCTGTCTTTAGACATACATAGGTATTATAACCCTAATGCGCTTTTGTATCAACAAACAGGACCTTATTTATTAATTCGCAAACAGGACCTTATTTATTAATTCGCAATATCCAGTTGTGACATCATTCCAACATTTCCGTCCTCATACAGAAACATACCCATGGATCGGATTATCCCGTTCAGATTTCCTGTTTCAACGGAACGCAGAGAGAAATCATTCTTCGAATTCCCCAGGAAAATGGCACCAACGCCCTTTTCTCTAAGGCTTAAAAGTGTTTCATTACCTTCTTCGTCCATTACCCAGATTTTTAATTTATCGAAAACAGAATCATTTTCATCAATCCAGCCATTTCCGTCTTCATCATATTTCTCCAAATCGGCAAATCCATCCCCGGATTTTGTGCCAAACAGTTCAGAACCGTCATTTACAATACCATCATTGTTTTTATCCAATGCAAGACAGCCCTGACCGTCACAGAGCCTGCTTATCATTTCCTTTTCTCCGTCACAATCCAGATCAAATTCAAACTTGATATCACTCAGTGAAGACACGTCACCATCAAAATTCAACACAAGGGGATCACACATCTGGGGAATCTCTAATCCCTCTCTTCTGTAGTACTGTTCAAAGCTTCGACTCATATGAAGATTAACATCGAACTCAATGGTTCTTCCATCTTCGGTTGTAACGCAGCCCGAGGAACTGAAATCAAGTGTCTCCTGTTCGAAGTAGTAGTTCTCTTCGATTCCGGACAACCTGATTACCGCAAATGTGTTGCCAAAATTTCCGAAATAATTACTGTGATTTGCACCATAGCTTTGATTTACACCATAACTTTGATTTGCAGTTCCCTGATTGTAACCGTTCTGATTACTTATTCCGTATTCCTTTGACATCTTTTCTGCTTCTTTGTCACCAAACAGCAGTCTCCAAAGATAGAGAACAAACTGTTGTCTCACGCTCTGCAAATCTCTTACTACAGGAACGGAATCAGCCTGTCCGATTCTTTCTGTGGCTATTTCTCCCACACCCGAAAATCTGTCCCACAGTATTCCGGTCAAAGTGTTGTTTTCGCCGTTAAGCAAATCACCCTCGTTATTCACCGATTTGCCATTGCTGTTCATCGACTTGCTTTCATCATTCACCAATTCGTCTCCGTTCTGCTCACCCTCTGACATAGTGGTGTAGGTGTTAAAAAAATCCTGTTGAGGCTCCTCTTCACCTGCCCGCAACATTCTCATGTTAAACCTCCTTGTGGATAAGGAACTGTACGTTCTTTCAGAATCCATTCCTATTGCATAGGAATTAATCTTCAAATAATCTCTCCTTTCTCTTCTGCTTTTATCCTCCCTGATCTTTTTTCCTTCCTTTTTTGTTTTCCCTATTCAGTTTTTTGCGTAACTCGAATAAGCATAACGCGCGTTACTTATTATAAAAAGGGAACAAAAAAAGGCATCCTTTTAATGAATACCTTCCCTGGCTGATGCAAAACACGTCATGTCTTATTGAGTTCATATATTATATCGGTTTGTCTCCCTGTTTGCATTAGTCACATTTTAAGTAAAAATCATATGCTTATTTTATCATTTATTATTTCTTTTATTATTTCTTTTATTATTCGAAAGCCTCGTTCAATCTTGGCAGCCATAGCTCTGCTACGATTTTTCCTCGTCATTTCCGACAAGTTACAGATTTCTCGCTTAACTTGCTTTTCCTGTAACCCACAACGACTATAATGGCTCCTAGGGTTACAGATTTCTCGCATAACCTGCTTTTCCTGTAACCCACAACGACTATAATGGCTCCTAGGGTTACAGATTTCTCGCTTAACCTGCTTTTCCTGTAACCCACAACGACTATAATGGCTCCTAGGGTTACAGATTTCTCGCTTAACTTGCTTTTCCTGTAATCCGCCTGTAACCCCCCAACGGATTATCATCACCCACAACCATTTCATTTCTTTCAAAAGCCAATAACCACACAAAAAGTCGCTTAAACCTTACGGTCAAAGCGACTTTTCGTTTAAACTTCATAAACCCACAAAGTTAAATCCTGTTATAATTTATCAAGCAACCCTTAAGTATAATCTGTCTCTCCTCAGCAGTCATATCACCAAGTGTAAGTTCGAATTCCTTAAGCGCACCGTCACCCACAACGTAAGCTTTGATAACAGGTGTTTTTTCTTCCAGAGCCTTTCTGATTTCAGGCACATAGATATAATCAAGATTCTTGAAAGGAAGCTCGCCTTCCTTGATAAGGAACGGAAGCATACCCCAGTTCATCAGATTAGAGCGATATCTCTTTGTTGCATATTCATTGGCAATATTTGCCCATCCGCCGAGAACCTTCTGACAGCTTGCTGCCTGCTCTCTTGCAGAACCGTCACCGGGCTTAACCGCAAAGATTGTTGAACCGTATCCGATTCCGTCTGCAACAGCGTTGGGATATGTCTTTTCAATAGTCTCCATAACGGCCTTGAGTTCAGGTACGGCTGCAAATACATCACCGCCGTTAACAAGTGCTGTCTCAGCCTTCCGGATTTCCTTGGCAAGGCCGACATAGTTAGGATCCTTACGTGACAATGTGAACTCGGCAAGTCCCAAAGGATTTGATCTGAAGGATGATGTCTCACCCGAAGGAATCAATTCGTCTGTTGTTGTAACAGGATCATGAATCTCACTTACAACCTTAAGAACAAGGTTGTTGGGAAGAGCTTCCATCTTCGGCCAATCCTTAATATTGGGGCCAAACTTAATTTCTACGCTTGGATCTGCAACGCCCTTGCTGTCAAATACTCTGTTTTTATAAATATTGCTGTCAAAATGATACTTGTAAGCACCGATTCTGCCTTCCATATCTGTTGCAGGTGTAAGAAAACCTTTATTTGCAGCTGTCGCAGCAATTGATCTTGCATCCATAAGTGCAACAGAAGCAATCTGGCCGTTCTGAACCTTCGAGCCTTCTCTGTTGGGGAAGTTTCTGGTGCTGTGTCTGATTGAAAATGCGTTATTTGCAGGTGTATCTCCGGCGCCAAAGCATGGTCCGCAGAATGCAGTCTTAAGAATAGCACCGGTCTCAAGAAGAGTGGTTGCACATCCGTTCTTCATAAGTTCCATATAAATAGGAGTAGAAGCAGGATATACGTTCAGTGTGAACTCATCGGCACCGATGTAGCAGCCCTTAAGAATATCTGCTGCAGCACAGATGTTTTCAAATCCGCCGCCTGCGCAGCCTGCGATAACACCCTGATCTACATATAATTTACCGTTTCTTATCTTATCCTGAAGACTGAAGTTAACGCTGTCGCCAAAGCTTACCTTTGCTCTCTCTTCAACATCGTGAAGAATATCAGCAAGATTAGCATTTACCTCTTCAATTGTATAAGCATTTGAAGGATGGAACGGCATTGCAATCATAGGTTTAACCTTATCAAGGTCGATTGTAATCATTCCGTCGTAGTAAGCCACTTCACCGGGATTAAGTTCCTTATAATCCTCGCTACGCTCATGTGTGTCATAGAAATCCTTAATCTCACTGTCTGTCTTCCAGATTGAAGAAAGGCAGGTTGTCTCTGTGGTCATTACATCAACACCGATACGGAAATCTGCGCTCAGATTTGCCACACCGGGGCCTACAAACTCAAGTACCTTATTCTTTACATATCCGTTACTGAAAACAGCGCCTATGAGGGCAATTGCAACGTCCTGAGGGCCAACTCCCTTGGCGGGCTTTCCTGTAAGATAGATTCCTATTACACCCGGTCTGTCAATATCATATGTCTGATTAAGAAGTTGCTTAACAAGCTCCGGTCCGCCTTCACCCATTGCCATGGTACCAAGGGCACCGTAACGTGTGTGGGAATCCGAACCAAGAATCATTCTTCCACCGCCTGCAAGCATTTCTCTTGCGAACTGATGAATAACTGCCTGGTGAGGCGGCACATAAACTCCGCCGTATTTCTTGGCACATGTAAGTCCAAACATGTGGTCATCTTCATTGATTGTTCCGCCGACAGCACAAAGTGAGTTATGGCAGTTTGTAAGAACATAAGGAATCGGGAATTTCTCAAGTCCCGATGCTCTCGCTGTCTGAATAATGCCTACAAATGTAATGTCATGGCTTGTAAGCTTATCAAACTTAATCTTAAGCTTATCCATATTTCCTGATGTATTGTGGCTTTCAAGAATGCCATAAGCTATGGTTTCCTTGGAAGCACATTCCTTGCATACATCTTTTCCTGTTTTTGCTTTAATGGCTGCTGCTGCCTCGGGGCCGTCTTCAATGATTTCGGTTCCGTTCAGCAAATATGCTCCGCCTTTTGATAATGTAATCATATCTTCTCCTTTTACTTCTCTTCGGCTATCTTCTTCTTTGGAAGCTTAACCTTGTCAAGATGCCATATTTCATCAACATATTCCTGAATTGTTCTGTCGGATGTGAACTTTCCGCTGCAGGCTACATTAAGTATAGCTGCCTTTGCCCATCTGTCTTCATCACGATAGAACTCCTCAATCTTGCGCTGAGCTTCCGCATAAGACCTGAAATCCTTCAAAATGAAATATCTGTCGGCCTTATCCGTAGACTGCGTATTAAGAAGCGAATTGTACAATGTTCTGAAAAGCTCTGTATCATTATGTGAGTAGAAACCGTTTACAAGCTGCATAAGGACTTTTCTTATTTCCTCATCGCTATTGAATATATCCATGGGATTATATCCGCCGTTCTTCTCATAGTTTATAACTTCATCTGAGCTGAGTCCGAAGATAACCGCATTTTCAGCGCCTACTTCCTCTACGATTTCAACATTTGCACCGTCCATTGTTCCGAGGGTAATTGCACCGTTAAGCATAAACTTCATGTTACCTGTTCCGGAAGCTTCCTTAGAGGCTGTAGAAATCTGCTCTGATACATCGGATGCTGCAAATATCCACTCTGCGTTACTTACACGGTAGTTCTCGATAAATACGACCTTGATCTTGCCGTCAATTGACTCGTCATTATTAATTACATCAGCTACCGAGTTAATGAGCTTAATTGTAAGCTTTGCATTCTTGTAGCCGGCTGCTGCCTTCGCACCAAAGATAAATGTTCTGGGATAGAAATCCATCTCCGGATGCTCCTTTATCTGGTTGTAAAGATACATTACATGAAGGATATTGAGAAGCTGTCTCTTATACTCATGAAGTCTCTTAACCTGAACATCAAATATTGATCTGGGGTCAACCTCTATACCGTTGTGCTCCTTGATATATTTTGCAAGACGAACCTTGTTCTGATACTTAATGTTCATAAACTCCTGGCGGCACTGCTCGTCATTTGCATAAACCTTAAGCTTCTTAATCTTGCTGAGGTCTGTAATCCAGTCGTCCCCGATATGAGCCGTTACCCAGTCTGCAAGAAGCGGATTGCCGTGGAGAAGGAATCTTCTCTGGGTAATACCGTTTGTCTTGTTATTAAATTTCTCAGGGAACATCTCATAGAAATCCTTGAGTTCCTGATTCTTCAAAATCTCTGTATGAAGTCTTGCAACACCGTTAACGGAATAGCCGGCAACGATTGCAAGGTTTGCCATTTTAACCTGTCCGTCGTAGACAATGGCCATCTTCTTGATCTTTTCCTGAGTGATACCTGTCTCATAAGGATATCTCTTCTCGATTTCGATAATGAATCTTCTGTTAATCTCTTCAACAATCTGATATACACGGGGAAGAAGTCTTGAGAATAGCTCAATTGGCCATTTTTCAAGAGCTTCAGCCATAATTGTATGGTTTGTATATGCGCATACCTTTGTTGTTACATCCCATGCTTCATCCCATGTAAGATAATAATCATCCATAAGGATTCTCATAAGCTCTGCAACAGCAACTGTCGGATGTGTGTCGTTGAGCTGGAACGCAACCTTCTCATACATCTTTCTGACATCGTCATGAGTACGCATGTACTTCGCAACAGCCTCCTGAACAGAAGCGGAAATGAAGAAGTACTGCTGTTTAAGTCTGAGCTCCTTGCCTGCATAATGATTATCATTGGGGTAAAGAACCTCAACAATATTTCTTGCCAGGTTTTCCTGCTCAACTGCCTTCTGGTACTCACCCTTGTCAAATGAGTCAAGCTGGAAGCATTCAACCGGCTGTGCATCCCAAATACGAAGTGTGTTAACAATACCGTTACCGTAGCCTACGATAGGAAGGTCGTAAGGTACTGCGCTTACTGCCTGATAGTTTTCCTGTGTAAATACATTTCTTCCGTTCTCATCAACAGAAACCCTTACATAGCCACCGAACTTAACGGTCTTTGTATATTCGGGTCTTCTGAGTTCGAATGGGTTGTTAACCGCAAGCCAGTTATCCGGTACCTCAACCTGGAAACCGTCTTTGATCTGCTGCTTAAACATACCGTAGCGATATCTGATACCGCATCCGTATGCACCGTAGCCAAGTGTTGCCAGCGAATCCAAAAAGCATGCTGCAAGACGTCCAAGACCGCCGTTACCAAGTGCTGCATCCGGCTCCTCGTCCTCAATTGCATTGATATCAACGCCAAGCTCTTCAAGGCATTCCTTAACGTCATTATATGCCTGAAGGTTAATCATGTTGTTGCCGAGAGCACGACCCATCAAAAATTCCATTGACATGTAATATACAATCTTTGGATCCTTTTTCTCATATTCCTTCTGTGTATCCATCCAGTGATCAACAATCTGGTCCTTGATGGAATATCCTACAGCCTGGAATATTTCCTGGGTGCTTGCCTCCTCTATGTTCTTTCTGTATAAGGTCTTTACGTTATACAGAACACTCCTTTTAAATAACTCTCGGTCAAAATGTAATGAAATCTGATTTTTCTTTGCCATCCTGTACCCTCCTTACAGTTTTTCGATACAAATAGTAACCTTTTCCCCGTTTACATTCCACTCTTTTTCTACCGCATATTTATCTGTAAATGAGAAGCTTTCTGCAAGTACCTTATCGGCAATTGCCTTCTCATTTTTCTTAACAACATCTGCAAGAAGATCATTTCCGAGAACAGAAACCTTGATGTGGTCCATAACCTCGAAGTCTGAATCCTTACGCATGGTCTGAATCTTAGAGATGATCTCATTTGCATGACCTTCCTCAATAAGTTCAGGTGTAAGTGTTGTATCAAGTACTACTGTTGTCTTGTTGTCAGCCTCTGTTACAAAGCCTTCCTTCTGATTCATTGTGATAAGAAGATCTTCCTCTGAAAGGCTGATTGTATCACCGCCGTCCTCAAATGTAAGAGCACCCTTTTCACGAAGCTCATCCATAGCTGCGTTGCCGTCAAGACCTGCAAGTGTTTTCTGGATAAATCCAAGATGCTTGCCGTACTTGGGACCTACAGTCTTAAGCTGTGGCTTAAATGTGTATGTGGTAAAGTCTCTTACGTCATCGGTAAATGTAACCTTCTTAACATTAAGCTCATCCTCAATGATTTCAACATAGAACTCACCAAGCTTGTTCTCTGTCTTTACGAACATATTTGCAATAGGCTGACGATTCTTGATATTGCTTGCATTTCTGCAGGCACGTCCCTTAACAACGATATCAACTACCGCATCCATATCCGACTCAAGAGCCTTGTCAATCATCTTGTCATCCACTACAGGGAAATCACAAAGATGTACGCTTATAGGAGCTGCCGAATCGATTGAGCAAACAAGGTTTCTGTAGATTTCGTCTGCCATGAAAGGAATCATGGGTGCTGCTGCCTTGGCAACTGTAACAAGGGCTGTATACAGAGTCATGTAAGCATTAATCTTATCCTGTTCCATTCCCTTTGCCCAGAATCTTTCACGTCCACGTCTTACATACCAGTTACTCATTTCATCAACGAAATCCTGCAGAGCGCGTGCTGTCTCGGGAATTCTGTAGTTCTCAAGGTTGTTGTCAACCTCTGCAACCATTGAATTCATCTTTGAAAGAAGCCATTTATCCATTACAGGAAGCTTGTCATACTCAAGTGTATACTTGGTTGCATCAAAATTATCAATATTTGCATAGAGTACAAAGAATGCATATGTATTCCACAATGTACCCATGAATTTACGCTGTCCTTCCTGAACTGCCCCGCCGTGGAAACGGTTAGGAAGCCATGGAGCCGAGTTGATGTAGAAATACCATCTGATTGCATCTGCTCCGTAGGTCTGCAGTGCATCGAAGGGATCTACTGCATTTCCCTTTGACTTACTCATCTTCTGACCGTTCTCATCCTGAACATGTCCGAGAACGATTACATTTTCATAGCAAGGCTTGTTGAAAAGGAGTGTTGATTCTGCAAGAAGTGAATAGAACCATCCTCTTGTCTGGTCAACTGCCTCTGAAATGAACTGTGCAGGGAACTGCTGCTCAAATACTTCCTTATTCTCAAACGGATAATGATGCTGTGCAAATGGCATAGCACCTGAGTCAAACCAACAGTCGATAACTTCAGGAACTCTGTGCATTGTCTTTCCGCACTTAGGACATGGGAAAGTTACTGCATCGATATATGGTCTGTGAAGTTCAACCTTGGCATTTTCCGGGTTGCAGCTAAGCTCTGCAAGCTCTGCTCTTGAACCTACACTGTGCTGATAACCGCATTCGCACTCCCAGATATTAAGCGGAGTACCCCAGTAACGGTTACGGCTGATAGCCCAGTCCTGAAGATTCTCCAGCCAGTCTCCGAAACGTCCCTTTCCGATTGATTCCGGAATCCAGTTGATCTTGTTGTTATTGTCAATCATCTGCTGCTGAACTGCAGTCATCTTGATGTACCATGACTCTCTTGCATAGTAGATAAGCGGTGTATCGCATCTCCAGCAGTGAGGATAGCTATGCTCAAACTTCGGTGCATCAAAGAGAAGACCTGCGTCCTCAAGTGCCTGAAGGATAGGCATATCCGCCTTCTTAACAAATGTTCCGTCCCAAGGTGTACCGCCTGTCATTTCACCCTTGCCGTCAACAAGCTGTACAAAAGGAAGGTCATACTTACGTCCTACCTGAGCATCGTCTTCACCGAATGCAGGAGCGATATGAACAACGCCTGTACCGTCTGTAAGTGTTACATACTCATCGCAGGTAACGAAAAATGCTTTCTTATTCTGTTTCTGCGCTATCGGAGTAGCATATGGGAACAGAGGAACATATTCCTTATATTCAAGGTCTTTTCCCTTGAAGCTTTCAAGAACCTCAACGTCCTCGCCGAGAACTGTTGCAACAAGAGCCTGTGCCATGTAATATACAAGGCCGTCCTTGTTGTTCTTAACCTTTACATATTCATATTCGGGATGCATACAGAGAGCTACGTTGCTGGGCAGGGTCCAGGGTGTTGTTGTCCATGCAAGGATATATGCATCTTCATCAACACACTTGAAACGTACAACTGCAGAACGCTCCTTTACATCCTTATAACCCTGTGCAACCTCCTGACTTGAAAGAGGGGTACCGCAACGAGGGCAGTAAGGCACAATCTTAAAGCCCTTGTAAAGGAGATCCTTGTTCCAGATTTCCTTAAGTGCCCACCACTCTGATTCAATGAAATTGTCATCATAGGTTACATATGGATTATCCATATCTGCCCAGAAACCTACGGTACCTGAGAAATCCTCCCACATACCTTTATATTTCCAAACAGATTCCTTACATTTGTCGATAAACGGCTCAAGACCGTACTCTTCTATCTGCTCCTTGCCATCAAGACCAAGAAGCTTCTCAACCTCGATTTCAACAGGAAGTCCGTGAGTATCCCAACCGGCTTTTCTGGGAACCATATAGCCCTTCATTGTACGGTATCTGGGAATCATATCCTTGATTACACGTGTAAGAACGTGTCCGATATGAGGCTTGCCGTTAGCAGTAGGAGGTCCGTCATAGAACGTATATGTCTCTCCCTGCTTTCTCTGCTCCATACTCTTTCTGAAAATGTCATTTTCCTGCCAAAATGCAAGTGTTTCTTTCTCTCTGTCCACGAAGTTCAGATTCGTGTCAACCTTGTTGTACATAAGCACCTCCTGAAAAACACCCGAAGAATAATATCTCCAAGGGATAAAAAAAGTCTTATCCGCATAAGGATAAGACTAAACTCTTACTAAACCACCTTATTGCGACGTACTCCTCATTGCATAAGCTTCACAGGTTCTCTGAAGCAAAGCTTCTGATTTTATACGCGTACCACTGACGCAGGTATGACGGCTCGGCTTACTGGTGTTATTGGGACTATGACCTCCTCGGATTTTGATGTTTCGGGATCCCTCTGTTTTCAGCCTCGCAGCTCGGAAGTGATATTCGTCTGTCCGCTACTTTCATGTACCTCCCACCGTCGTACACTCGCTCTTGATTTCACCTGACAGATTACTGTCTTCGTCATCGCTTTTGATATATTTTCTTATTTATTAAGGGAATTATAGATTCAGGTCCGGGAAATGTCAAGTAATTTGCCTCGCCTGTGCCCTGCGATTTGAGATGTTTTTACAAATGTACCTCAAAATACCTCAAAAAATCAGAGAAAAAACTGCCAATATCAGAGGTTTTAGCTAGTCATTTTGCCTTATTTTGCTTATATACCGCATTAATAGGCTTCTATTTTGCACCTATTCCATTTGATTTTATTTCTAAATATGTAATAATAGAGAAGAAATAAAGAAAATACCAAAAAAGGGACTAAAAGCAGCCAGGCTCATACGAGGCTGAAGAGCAAAGGCTGAAGAGGGACTAAAAGGAGACAAGATATGAGTGATATTAATAACTTCAACAATTCAGACGGACTTCCGGGATACGGATTCGACGAGTCCAACTTCAATTCCGGATCATTCGATAGCAATGCCGGCAATAACATTAACTACAGCAGCAGTAACAACAGCGGATACAGTGACAACGTATTCAACAGCGGCATGAACAACAGCTACGGTGGAAACAATTACAACTATGGCGGTTCAGGCAACAACTATGGCGGTTCAAACTACGGAAGCAACAACTATGGTAACAACGCTTATGCATATGCAAATGAAAATGCCGATACACTTTCAGGACTTGGTAACCTCAAGGCAATTTCATCTCAGAAGGTTGTAACAAAATCCTTCCTGTTTATGTTTGCGGCACTTCTCATTACCGCATTTGCTTCACTTACAACTTCATTTGAAACAGCTATAAATATATTAAGCGGCGCAGGTCTTTATATACTGCTCATCGCTGAAATTGCCATAGTACTTATTTCAAATTCTGTTCTTAAGAAGGGCAATGTTGTTCTGGGCGGAATTCTTTATACAATTTATTCGTACCTTACCGGTATGACATTGTCGGTTATTTTCTGGGTATACACTACATCAAGTATTTTGTCTGTATTCATTATTACAGCTGTAATGTTTGGTACGGTTGCAATCTTCGGTATGGTAACCAAAAAAGACCTTACAAAGCTTGGCAGTCTCTGCATGATGGGCCTTTGGGGCATTATTATCTCAGGTGCCGTTAATATGTTTTTCTTCGGAAGCCTTGGATTTGATTTTGTCATTTCCGTTATCGGCGTAGTAATCTTCGTTGGACTTACAGCTTATGATATGCAGAACATCAAGAATATGTGTAAGTATTCCACAATTGAAAATGAGAATGCTCTCGCAATGATGGGTGCATTTGAGATATATCTTGACTTCATCAACTTGTTCTTAAAGCTTATAAGATTAATGGGTAAGAGAAAATAATGAGATTTCCAAAAAGTATTATGCCCGGCGCTACAATTGGATTTGTGGCGCCGGCTTTTGGTTGTAACGTAGAACCTTATAAAAGTGCCTTTGAAAATGCGCAAAAGCATTTTAGACAAGAAGGCTATAACCTGCAGCTGGGTCCAAACTGCTATGAAGGCAAAGGAATCGGCATAAGCAATACCCCTCTGCTTTGCGGCGAGGAGCTTACCGAGTATTACTGTTCACCTGCCAGTGACATGCTCATTTCCTGCGGTGGCGGCGAGCTTATGTGTGAAACCATGAGTTACGTTGATTTTGATAAAATTGCAGCCGCACCTGCCAAATGGTATACCGGCTATTCCGACAACACCAACTTTGAATTTCTGTTGGAAACACTGTGTGATACGGCATCAGTCTACGGTCCCTGTGCAGCGGCATATGGAATGGAACCCCAGCATAAGTGCCTAAAGGATGCCATGGCGATATTCGAAGGGAAGACCTTCGATGAAAATGCCCTCGAAATAAAACAATCCGGACATCAATTCATCTGCAAACATTATATTGTGGGGAATTATGACCTTTGGGAAAAGGAAGGTCTGAAGGACGAGGAACACCCTCTTCTGCCATATAACTGCACGGAAGAAAATGTTATGAAAGCCTTCAACCCAAAACAGCAGCCAATTGCCTCTGCAGCCTTTAACGGCAGACTTATCGGAGGCTGCATGGACTGTCTTACAAACCTTGTAGGCACACGCTTTGATAAGGTATCGGCTTTCCTCGAAAGGTACAAAGAGAATGGTTTTGTATGGTTTCTTGAATCCTGCGATTTGAATGTATTTTCCATGAGAAGGGCAATGTGGCAGATGTATGAAGCGGGCTGGTTCAAATATGCCAAGGGCTTCCTTATCGGTCGTCCGCTCCACTTTGGTGAAGAAATGATGGGGCTTGACCAGTACAATGCCATAACCGAAACCGCAGCAAAGCTTAACATTCCCGTTATTATGGACTGCGACTTCGGTCATCTTCCGCCGGCAATGCCGCTGATATGCGGAAGTATCGCCAATGTCACATTTAATGACAATAAACTTACAATAGATATGAGAGAGGAATAATAATTGAAAATATTAGATGTCATAAAAAAGAAGGGCCTTTTGACGGCAATCACTCTCAGCGCTTTTCTTACAGGCTGTCATAATAACCAGGCAATTGCAACCTATGAATATGACACCCCGGAGTCGGTTAATGAATTAACCATCAATAAATCCGTATTCAAAGAAAACTCCCTATGCATCTTTGTTTCCGGCAAGGATGCAACTCGAATCAAGGAATGTGCCTGCTATGATAAGGACTGCAATCACATTGACTATGACTGGGAATTGTCTGTAAGCAAATCGCAAATAGTAATCAGCGGAGAGCCTGCAAGTGAAATCAGCGGTGTTACTCTGTACGTGGAATCAAGCGAAGGCGAGTATAAGGTTCGCTATCTTGATTCAAACAGATGTGCAATGCTCTATGGCGCGTATGTGCTTGATGCGGGCACCATGTATACAGGTGACGAAGAACGCTTTAAAACACAAAAAGAAAAGGACCGCATCGAAGAGCAGCAACAAGCCCAATTGAGAGCATTGGACAAATCCTATGGTTTCCTCGAAGGCAACTGGCACTCAGAAAGCGATATCAGTAATTATATTCAGGTCTTCACAGATGATTCCGGCGTTCGACAATTTAAGATGAACGGCGCAGAATATCTCTTTGATAAATTGTATGCCGTAGAGGACAACGAAGGAAACACAGAAGTGATCATTTCCGGAGATGGCTGGGATTCCCCCTATGACATCATTTTTCTGGATTTTAATAATGATTATGTGGAACATTTCGGAGAAAAATATTACAGGGATGCGGATGAACCCGAATGGGACGAGGAGAAGTTCGGTTCAAATCCCGGAAGGCTTTATTTATATGAAAGCCTTGATTTACTGAGCAGTTCTGATCCAAGCGACGGTAAATCACCTGAAGATTCTATGCGTACCGTTGTGAACAACAGCAGCGAAGAGGAAGCTTTTATTTCAATGTTTATTACCGATTACGATAACTGCCTCGAATACAATTATCCCAACAGCGATGTGTTTATACTTAAAAACGGTCCCGAAACCAACATGGTATTTCTCATCAGTCAAAGTGAAGAGGGCGGGTATCCAAAAACCGCTTACGGTTGCAGATTCAAAGCTGAAGATATGAAGCTCGAAGCCATTATCAAGCAGGTTCCCGATACAGTAAATGAATTGGAATATTACAGTCCGAACGGACCGGCCTATACAGATGAATTCGAATTGCTGAATCCACACAAGGACAAATATGTGTACACAGGTGATATGTATGATGCAGAAAACACCCTCATAAAAAGAACATACACCTCAGACTCTCTCGAGTATGGAACCTACGATTCAACAGGTACAATATACTATGATGAAGATATGATGCCTTTCTACAAGTATTATTATGTTACAAGCGGCGAGCATTCAACCTTCTACATACGCGAAGACGGAAAGCTGAAATGGATATGTGATTTCGGCGGAATGGCATATTCCGGAATGGAAGGAAATGACAATATAGAAATTGGAATAGATTTCAAAATATATCAGTTCAGGTATTAATCTCAAGAATACATATAATGCCCGGGTTTGTCCCCACAGCTTCAACAGCTTCTTTCATGGTGGGATACCCGGGTTTTGCTGTCCTTGCATTATGGGCAACAATTCCCTTTTCTTCATCCTTTATGAAAGCAATTGTATGAATCTGTCGGTACAGATCGGATTTATCGTTATACATGGTTACTATTGCCATGTTGCAATCCTTTGGCAGACAATCTGTCTTCCAAAGAAGCCTTGTCTTTATTCCGTTCTTTTTAAGGCATCTTCTGATGCCCAGCGGAGATGAACCGATTTTTCCCATAAGGGAAGCACCGCTCTTCTCAAAGTTCTCTATAAGACGGCAAATGAGTTCCGGTCCTTCGCCCATGCCAAGTGCCCTCATTACATTATAAACAGACATAACCTCACAGCCGGCAACAGCCATTGTGGTTTTGCCGAATTCAACATTTTTCCAGGCATACTGATTATCTATATACTCGCCCTTATAGGGTGATTCCTCCGAGCGAAGCACATTCAGATTCGCTGTTTTATGATTTTCTCTGGTTTTCCTTCCGATAAAACAGAATCTATCCAGAAGATGATATACCGCCACAATAACCTTTACGGAAACATGACCGGGAATCCACCTGGCAAGTCTGTGCTTTATGCTGTTGTCCTGGTTTTGTTCCGTCATACCGATTCTCTCCGTACAGATAATTTATCCGTTATACTTATTCATGGCTCCGTCCACATCTCCCGAAGCCAGCATTTCAATGGCATCTGCAACCTTGGCTGCCGTTTCGTCTATCAGCTTGTGGTCCTCTGCCGTAAGCTGTCCCAGCACATAGTCTGCCAAATCAAAATGCGGCGGCTTTTCGCCTATACCGATTTTCGCCCTTACAAATACATCGCTGCCCAGATGTGCTATGATGCTTTTGATTCCGTTGTGTCCGCCGGCGCTTCCCTTCTTCCTTATGCGAAGCTTTCCCACGTCCATGGAAGTATCATCGTAAATGATACAAATCTCGGTTTCATAATCAACCTTGAAATAATCGGCTACCGCCCTTACTGCTTCTCCGCTGAGATTCATATAAGTCAGCGGCTTCACAAGAATAACCTTCTGCCCACCGATAATTCCTCTTCCGATAAGTGCCTTAAACTTGTTTTCGATAATATCTATACCGTATTTATCGGCTATCTTATCGATTGTTATAAAACCTACATTATGTCTTGTATTTTCATACTTTTTCTCGGGATTCCCGAGTCCCACTACAATATACATTTCTTTTTCCTATCCATTCTTTTATACCGATTAAGAATAATTACATCAATGCAATCTTACGCATTTCCCTTAATATCAGTACAATAACATTTCAATCATATCATCAAGAATCTCTTCTGTCATTCGAAGCAGCGTTTCTTCATCTGCCTCAATAACCCCGGAGGGTTTGTATTTATACATGAAATAGGGCACGCCCTTATGGACAAATGACAGAGAAGACTTGTATTTGCCTATCAGGTCAGGAATGGCAGCCGGATTAATCTTTCCGTCGGGTTTCATCAAAAACTTTATCTGCCCCTTTCCGCCCTTAAGTTCTGTCACAAAGCACCTGTGGGCCTTCTGTCGCAGAAGGGAAATGGAAAGAAGATTATCTGCAGATTTTGGTACCACGCCGAATCTGTCCCTAAGCTCGTCCCTTATGTCTTCCGCCTCTGAGGAAGTTTCGATTGTGGCAATTCTCTTGTATATATCAAGCTTCTGAACCTCATTCAGAATGTAATCCGAAGGAATATAAGCGTCCACATCCAAATCAAGCTGTGTTTCAAAATCTCCCGAATCGTCCCTGAGTCCCTTTAACTTCTTAACCGCATCGTTAAGCATTTTACAATAGAGGTCGTAACCCACGGCTTCCATATGTCCGTGCTGGGTTCTGCCCAGAATATTTCCGGCACCACGTATCTCAAGATCACGCATTGCGATTTTGAATCCGCTTCCCAGATCGGTAAATTCACGTATCGCTTCAAGACGTTTCTCCGCAACTTCGCTTAAGATTTTGTCTCTTCTGTACATTAAAAATGCATAAGCCGTACGGTTGGACCTTCCCACACGTCCTCTGAGCTGATACAGCTGTGAAAGACCCATTCTGTCGGAATCATGAATAATTATGGTATTTACATTCGAAATATCAAGGCCCGTTTCCACTATGGTTGTTGCCACAAGCACATCAATATTGCCTGCAATGAAATCGTACATGAGATTTTCCAGTTCATGTTCCTTCATCTGCCCATGACCGTAAGCCACATTTGCCTCCGGACACAGTGCCTTTATTCTAGCGGCAACGTCTGCAATATCCGAAACTCTGTTATATACATAGTACACCTGTCCGCCTCTCGCCAACTCCCTTACGATGGCCTCACGTACAAGCTCCTCATTATATTCCATAACAAAGGTCTGAATGGGAACACGCTCCTCCGGCGCCTCCTCAAGAACAGACATATCCCTGATTCCCACCAGCGACATATGAAGAGTTCTTGGAATCGGAGTTGCGGAAAGTGTCAGCACGTCCACATTTTCCTTTAGTTTCTTAATCTTTTCCTTGTGAGTTACACCAAAACGCTGTTCCTCGTCAACCACCAAAAGCCCCAGATCCTTAAAGACAACATCCTCCGAAAGCAGACGGTGTGTTCCGATAACTATATCCACCATGCCCTTCTTCAGATCTTCGAGAGTCTGTTTCTGCTCCTTCGAGGTTCTGAAACGTGACAGCATCTGTATCCGCACCGGATAGTCCTTCATACGCTGCGTAAAGGTATTAAAATGCTGTTGTGCCAGTATGGTGGTAGGAACAAGCATTGCGACCTGTTTGCCCTCTGTAACAGCCTTAAATGCCGCTCTGATGGCTATCTCTGTTTTTCCGTAGCCCACGTCACCGCAAATAAGTCTGTCCATAATCTTTGTGGATTCCATATCTGCTTTGGTTTCCGCAATGGCTGTAAGCTGATCCTCCGTTTCCTCAAAGGGAAATGTCTCCTCAAATTCAGTCTGCCATACAGTATCGGGTCCATATACGAAGCCCTGTTTTGCCTGTCTCTTGGCATATAGTTCCACAAGGTCCTTGGCAATGACATCAACCGCAGATTTAACCTTTGTCTTGGTTGTTGTCCATTCCTTTGATCCCAGTTTGTTAAGCTTCGGTTTCTTGGCCGCATCGGAAGAGGCATATTTCTGTACCGAATCGAAGGAAGACGCCAGTACATACAGGTTTCCTCCGTCCCGATAGGTTATCTTCATGTAGTCCTTAATAACATTTTCCGACTCTATCTTCTCAATGCCCTGATATACTCCCAGACCATGATTCTCATGAACCACATAATCTCCGACCTTCAAATCATTAAAGTCGGAAATTGCCGTTCCTTCGTATTTTTTCTTTATCTTCTTTTTCTTTTTTTCTGCTCCGAAAATATCGCTTTCGCTGATTACAACAAATTTGAGCATCGGATATTCAAAGCCTCGAAGCAGATTACCGTACATGACAACAACCTCACCGGGGAGGAGATCTCTGTACATATCCTCGGTAAAGGTGGCCATGATATCATTGTCTCTGATGTTATCGCACAGACGCTTTGCCCTTGTTCTCGAGGGTGAAAGAATAATTACTCTGTACCCGCGTTTCTTGTACAGTGCCAGGTCCTTTATAAGATAATCAAACTGGTTTTTATAGGGTGCAAGGGATTTTGATACAACACTGCATCTACTGTCCGCTCCGACCAAAAGATTTCTTGTCTCCAGTGCTGAAATCTGAATTAACGGAAGCCGCGAAAGTGTTACCAGCGTCTCATTTACCGATTTAAGTATCTTCATCTGACCGGGAATTACATATCCCTTGTCGGCTCTTGTCTTCATACTCTCAGTAAATTCTGTTTCAACAGCCTGGGCATGCTCTCTTACATGAAGCGGCTCGTCTATTATCAGCACGCTGTCTTTCGGGTTAAACAAGTCCGTAAAATCAGCAATATCTTCATAGAAATATCTGATATAGCTGTCAAGATTGACCATGCGTCCCAGTTCAACAAGATCCTCTTTGAGAGTTTTTATCTGTATGTCAATGCGATGGGCTTCCTCTGTTCTGAATTCCTTTCGAAGTGCATCCGCTGTTTTCTCGGCATCCTTTGTTATTCTCTCAAGTCCCTCATACAGCGTGTTCTCGTCCAGAATTACTTCTGTCGCAGGGAAAATGCTCACCGCCTCAAGATTCTCTATTGAACGCTGACTGTCAATATCAAAGCTTCGTATAGACTCGACATCATCACCCCATAGTTCAATTCTGTAGGGGTTCGCTTCAGTGGTATCAAAGATGTCTACTATATCTCCTCTGATTGCGAACTGTCCCGGCTCTTCAACCTGGTAGTTCCTGATATAGCCTATATCAACAAGACTTCTCGCCAGTTTTTTTGTGTCGATTATGCTCTTCTTATCCAGCTTTATGCGTCCCTTGCCATACATGCTCAGCGGCAGCACCGGGCTCATAAGTGCATCAAAGGTTGTCACTATAACACAGGGCGCATTTTCCTCAAGTCTTTTAAGTACCCGAAGTCTGTCGGCAACCAGCTTGTTGTTATGAATATCCGCCTGATAGAATATCAGATCCTTTGCCGGATACATGAGGACATTTCTCTCATACAGCTTCAGATCCTCTGCAATTTCTCTTGCTCTTATGTCACTGTAAGTAGCGATGATTTTAAAATTAAAACCATCGCTCAAAGACTCCGCCATATGTATTTTCTGAGAATCCACACACCCGGATACGGCTACCGATTTACCGGCTTTAAGCGCCTTACGGGCATCCTCAAAATCCGACAGCTCCGCCATCGGTGCAGTTAAAATATTCATTATCTATTCGCACCCGATAATTGTCTTTTCCTCTTTAGTATAACATTTATATGCATCGAAAAGGAGAAAATATCTCCGTATCATCAAACTTTTTGCACGAATCTGACTTTTACTGAAGACAAGTCTCTTTAGAGCGCGCCCATGGCGCGCAAACTTAGAAACGTGCGCCGCTAGAGCGCGCCGCTAGGCGCACTCTACAAAAAAAGCAAGACCGCGGCACCCCTACCGCGGTCTTGCTAACCCCATATATCTTCTCTAAAAAAACTTTATACCATTTCGTCAGGCTCGTCTTTAGCCTTTGCATATGCTTCCAGGATAATTCTCTGAATATTGTCTCTTGTCTCGGAATTAATCGGATGAGCGATGTCTCTGTATTCTCCGTCTGCTGCCTTTTTGCTTGGCATTGCGATGAATAACCCCTTTTCACCCTCAATAACCTTAATATCATGAACAACAAACTCATCATCAATCGTAATGGAAACGATTGCTCTCATCTTGCTTTCCTTGGAAACCTTGCGTACCCTTACATCTGTAATCTTCATGCTAATACCTCCAATAGCCGTAACCCTGTCTTACATAACATATCTGTCTGTATGCTCTACAACAACCTCAATACCATTTTCTCCCTTATGGTATGAATTGGCTCTGACCGTACCGTGACTCTCTACAATGCAGTTTTCAATATACGAATTGTCACCGATATATACGTCATTAAGAATGATTGAATTCTTAATGGTACAGTTATTTCCAATAAACGCCTGACGGAATACTACGGAATTCTCTATTGTTCCGTTTACAATTGTTCCGCTGGCAATAAGGCTGTTGCTGATATTCGCACCGATGTTGTACTTAGCCGGCGGAAGATCGTCAACCTTTGAATAAATATCCGGATAGGTCTTGAAGAAGAAATCTCTTACCTCAGGCTTCAGGAAATCCATATTGGTCTCAAAATAATCATTTACAGAAGCAATATTTCTCCAGTATGAATTAAGCTTATATCCGAAGATTCTCTTCTGACCCTTGTATCTTATCAGAATATCTCTTACAAAATCGTATCTGTCTTCCTCTGCACACTTCTCAATCATCTCAATAAGAAGACGTCTTCTGATGATGTAGATACCACAGGAAATGGTATTGGATCTGGCTACAACTGCCTTCTCCTCAAACTCTTCAATCCTGCATTCCTCATTCATCTTAATGGTGCCGTATCTGTCAACATTGCTTCCCTGAGGCATATCCTTGCATACCACGGTAATGTCGGCCTTCTTTTCAATATGATATTCAAGCACCTTATTGAAATCGATCTTGTATACACAGTCTGCTGAACCTATAACAACATAGGGCTCATGGCTTGATTTCAAAAATGAAAGATTCTGGTAAATGGCATCAGCCGTTCCTCTGTACCAGAAGCTGTTGTCTGCCGTAACAGCCGGAGTAAATACGAAAAGTCCGCCCTGTTTACGTCCGAAATCCCACCATTTTGATGAACTAAGATGTTCATTAAGGCTTCTTGCATTGTACTGTGTAAATACAGCTACCTTCTGAATATGCGAATTTGACATATTACTGAGTGCAAAGTCAATTGCTCTGTAGCTTCCTGCAACAGGCATGGCGCCGATTGCTCTCTTCTGTGACAATTCCTTCATACGGTGGTTGTTACCACCTGCAAGTATAATTCCTATCGCTCTCATCTCTCGTCACCTGCCTTTATCAAAGTCTTTCCGCTTGGAAGTGAACTGTTCTGATAATCCTCCGGTGTGGTAACACCGAATACGCAGGCATTCTTACCGATTGTGATACCCGGCGGAATAACACTCTTTTCACCAATACATACCAGTCCGTAATTATAGATGTTAGGATCTGTCTCATTGGGAACCTCATCTCCGATTCCGATTCTGCATCCATCGGAAACTTCCGTATTCTCAGCCACAATTGCCTTATACAGTTCACAATTCTCACCGATTACCGTGTTGTTCATAACAATGGAATCACGAATAACCGTATTCTTTCCGATTGTTACACCGCAGCCGATTACCGAATTGTAAACCTTTCCGTATATATCCGAGCCCTCACCTATGATACTCTGCTCAATGCAGCTCTCTCTTGAAAAATACTGTGGCGGAAGAATCTCAGATTTCGTATATATCTTCCAGTACTCTTCATAAAGATTGAACTCGGGAACAATATCGATAAGCTCCATATTGGCTTCCCAGTATGAATGAAGCGTTCCTACATCCTTCCAGTAACCGTTGAACTCGTAAGCATACATAGGACATCCCTTATCATGACAATAGGGAATAACATGCTTTCCGAAATCCAGTCCCGACTGATCGGACTTGGCAATAAGTGCTTCCTTAAGAGTCTTCCAGTTGAAAATGTATATACCCATGGAAGCAAGATTACTTCTTGGATTCTCAGGCTTCTCTTCGAAGTCCGTTATCTTTCTGTTCTCATCGGTAATCATTATACCGAATCTCTTTGCTTCCTCCATGGGAACAGGCATAACGGCTATGGTACATTCAGCCTTGCTCTGCTTATGGAAATCAAGCATAACCTCATAATCCATCTTATAGATATGATCTCCGGAAAGAATCAGTACATAGTCGGGATTGAAGCTTTCCATATAATCAAGATTCTGATAAATGGCATTGGCTGTACCCGAATACCACTCACTGTTTGTGCTCTTCTCATAGGGAGGCAAAACAGTAACACCACCGATATTTCTGTCCAAATCCCATGGGATACCGATTCCGATATGAGTATTAAGACGAAGAGGCTGATACTGTGTAAGAACACCTACTGTATCAACTCCCGAATTAATGCAGTTACTCAAGGGGAAATCAATGATACGGTACTTTCCGCCGAAAGATACCGCCGGTTTTGCAACCTTAGACGTTAGAACTCCAAGTCTGCTGCCCTGTCCACCTGCCAGCAGCATAGCAATCATTTCCTTCTTAATCATTTTTAATCACTCTCCTAAATTCAAGCTAAATTTTCTGTAAAAATTCAATAGGATACTAAAAATTGTATGTAGATTATATCATATAATTGAAATCTTGTGAACAATTTTACAAATGAATGGCTCTTTTGTGGATTTTTTTGTTAAATGTGCACAAATGTACTATCCCTATGTTGACAGAATAACCACAGTAAATGGCTCTTTTATGTTGTTTTTACTTGAAAATTGGAATAAAATTAGTTTTTGGATAAGCATATTAATGATTCTAAAAGAAGGGAATTCATATGTTTCAATTAGATTTTAACAAACCCTGTCATGTATACTTCTGCGGAATAGGCGGCATCAGCATGAGCGGCCTTGCCCAGATTCTTGTTTCAAGAGGATTCAAGGTATCCGGTTCGGACAGACAGCGTTCAACACTTACAGAGACACTGGAAAATGAGGGCGTTAACATTTTCTATTCCCAGATTGCCTCAAACATCACAAATGATATCGATCTTTTTGTATATACGGCCGCAATAAGCCACGACAACCAGGAATGGGTTGCCATGGAGACTCTCGGTATTCCAAGTCTTTCCAGAGCAGAGCTTCTGGGACAGATTATGAAGAATTTCGAGCTTCCCATTGCCATAAGCGGAACCCACGGCAAAACCACAACCACATCCATGATAAGTGAGATTCTTCTCAATGCAGATGCGGATCCCACTCTTTCAATCGGTGGCATGCTTAAGAGCGTCGGCGGCAATATCAGAATCGGCCATTCCAAATATTTCGTTACGGAAGCCTGCGAATACACTAACAGCTTTTTGAGTTTCTTCCCTAAAATCAGTATCATTCTGAATATAGAAGAGGACCATCTGGACTTCTTCAAGGATATCAACGATATCAGAAACTCATTTACAAAATTTGCCGAGCTGCTTCCTTCAGACGGAACACTTATTATTAACGGTGACATAGACAAGCTTGCGGAGATTACCTCAAGGATTGCCTGTCCCTTTATTACTTATGGTTTTTCAGAGGATAAGGACTACTACGCAACAGATATCGAATTTGATGAGTTTGCTCATCCTTCATACATGCTTCACAGCAAGGCCGGCGATACCAAAGTATCCCTGGCGGTTCCCGGTATTCACAATGTATCCAATTCCATGGCTGCCATAGCCTGGGCAGATACCTGCGGCATAGACCGTGATACCGTTCTTTCGGCTTTAAGTACCTTTACAGGTACAGAAAGAAGGTTTGAATTAAAGGGAAAAATCGGCGGAATTACAATTATTGACGATTACGCACATCATCCCACCGAAATCAAGGCTACTCTTACAGCTGCAGGCAAATATCCTCACAAGGATCTGTGGGTTATATTCCAGCCTCATACGTACACAAGAACGAAGGCTTTTCTGGATGACTTCGTCGAGGCACTGTCATTGGCAGACAAGATTGTTCTGGCAGATATATACGCAGCCAGAGAAAAAAATACCATCGGTATAAGTTCAAAGGATTTGCAGAAAAAGCTCCTTGATAAAGGAAAGGAATGTTATTATTTCCCATCATTTGAAGAAATAGAAAAATTTCTTTTAGAAAATTGTTCACAACCGGATTTGTTGATAACTATGGGTGCCGGAGACATAGTAAATGTGGGCGAACACCTGCTTGGTAAATAATTATTCACATTATCCACCGAAACGTGCTCCAAAAAGGAGAAACGCACGGTGGATATTTTTATTTTCGGAACTCCTCGAATTTACTGATTTTTTGATTTGTTATCCACATTTTCCACTTTATCCACAAAAGCCAAAACCCCAGTGTTTTCAAGGGTTTGACGGATTTTTTGTGTTCCATTTTTACCGGTGCTGTGATATAATTCTCCTTGCACGATTTAAGGGGATTTTATCGTGTAGAATAATGTAACATCGGGTGGGGAAATGAGCAATTTTTCAGTTTATCGAGAATTTGATGACGGGAGTACATATATATCAAATCTTTTCATAGATGAGTTCCTTGAAGATGCCAATGCGGCACAGATAAAAGTATACCTTTATCTTCTCAGAACAGCCGGCGCTGCCACCAGCGTTTCAGACATGGCTGACAAATTCAATTATACAGAAAAAGATATTTGTCGTGCATTAAAATACTGGGAGAAGAATCACCTTCTCTCTCTTAATTACGATATTGACGGATCGGTTGTAGGTATACAGATACTGCCTCCTTCTGCATTTTTAAGGAACAGCACAGGTATCTCCAACTCAGTTCCGGTTATGACTTCTTCCACTCCGAAGGAGCTGCCCTTCAAGAACGAATCTTCCGATAAGGTTGATCGCTTTGGTAAAGCCGATCACTATGGCAACCCTATGGATATGACATATCAGCATGACTCGGTTGATGCAGTTATTCGGGAGGCCATGGAAACAAATCCTTATGCCAAACCGGAATACAGTGCAGATGATCTTCGTGAGTTTAAGGAAAGAGAAGAAACCGCTCAGCTCATTTTCATTGCAGAGCAGTATCTGTGCAAGACTCTGAGTCCTTCAGATATAAAATCTTTGCTGTTTATATCCGATGTACTCGGTTTCTCAGTTGATCTCATCGATTATCTTCTTGCCTACTGCGCAGATAAAGATAAGAAGAATTTCAGATATATTGAAACCGTTGCAATCAATTGGGCAGAGCAGGGAATAACCACTCCTGCAGAAGCCAAAAGCATGAGCGGCAGATATGACAAATCCGTATACACCGTTATGAGAGCCCTCGGTAAGGATTCAGCTCCCACTCAAAAAGAGGCTGATTATGTAAGACGCTGGACCAATGAATTCGGGTTCAGTACCGACATCATCATGGAAGCCTGTGAGCGTTGCGTAATGTCAACGGACAAAAACCGTTTTGCCTACGCTGACTCTATCCTCAAAAACTGGCGTGAAGCCGGTGTCGTAACAAAGAAAGATATAGCAGCAGCAGATGCTAAGCGTCCAAAGCCCGCAAAACGCACCGACAATTCTTACCAGAACAACTATATGAAACACAATTATGATTATGATGAGATGGAAAAAATCCTTTTAGCGCAGGATTAAGGAGAATGCAGTGCCACTGACAAATGCTCAATTCGATTCAATAAAGAGAATATATGATGAACGCGTTATGGAAAATCAGGCCGAGATGGACCGTCGCCGTGCTTACGTAGAAGCCAATGTTGACGGATATCGTGAACTGGACGAAGCAATTGCATCCATGAGTGTTCAGTATGCCAGAAAAAAAATGCAGGGTGAAGACGTAACTTCAGCAGACCTTAAGAAGGTTATTGCCGATTTGAAAAGTCAGAAAAAAGCCCTGCTTATTTCCGCTTCTCTTCCGGAAGACTATCTTGATCCGATCTACACCTGCAAGGACTGCAAGGATACAGGTTTCATCGACGGTCAAAAATGTCATTGTTTCCGACAGATAGGTGTATCTGTTCTGTATGCCAATTCAAATATAGAAAAATACCTGAAATCAGTTGATTTTTCCATGATTTCGGATGAGTATTACGAGGGTGACGAGCTGGTTGCCTTCAAAGATACATATAGAAAAGCAAAAAATTTTGTTGAAAACTTCGATACCGACTTTAAAAACCTTTTGATTTATGGTACAGTGGGTAGCGGCAAATCACTTATGAGTGCATGTATTGCCAAGTCTCTTATCGAAAAGGAGCATTCTGTTTTATATTTCAGTGCTGCTTCATTGTTTGACCTGTTTTCAAAATATACTTTTGATTATTCGTCAAAGCAGGATTTGTATAATTCCTATTCAGATTTATTTGAATGCGACCTTCTCGTGATTGATGATCTGGGAACCGAGATGAACAATAATCAGTTCACTTTTTCAGCTCTGTTCACATGCCTCAACGAAAGACTGCTGAACAAAAAATCCACGATTATTTCCACCAATCTCCCACCGGCTACCATCGGTGACAGATATACGGAAAGAGTTTACTCAAGAATTGTGGAGAAATATACTTTTTGTAAACTAAGCGGACCTGATATCCGTTTTAAAACAAAGTTGAAAAATTAAAAAGGAGATTTTACCTATGGAAAAGCATGAGGAAAAGAGGAAGCTTGACAGTATTCCTGTCGGTTCTCTGGGAATCATAGCATTAAACGGTTGCAAAACCCTGGGGGAAAAGGTTGACTCGTATCTTGTGGACTGGAGAACAGAACGAGAAAACGAGCACAAGAACAGTCTTGCATTTGCAGGATATATGAGAGATTCATATATTCTTAAAAGCAAGGTATCAAGATTCGGTTCCGGCGAAGGCAAGGGCGAAATTCTTGAATCTGTACGTGGTACCGATTTATACATCCTTGTTGATGTATGTAACTATTCTCTTACCTATATGGTGGCAGGACATAAGAATCATATGTCCCCGGACGATCATTACCAGGATTTAAAGAGAATCATTGCAGCTGTCGGTGGAAAAGCAAGACGTATCACCGTAGTTATGCCTTTCCTGTATGAAAGCAGACAGCATAAGAGAACCGCTCGTGAATCTCTTGACTGTGCAATTGCACTTCAAGAACTTATCCGTATGGGCGTTGACAACATTATTACCTTTGATGCTCACGATCCTCGTGTACAGAATGCAATTCCTCTTAACGGTTTCGAAACCATCCAGCCTTCATATCAGTTTATTAAAAGTCTTCTTTCGAATGTTAAGGACCTTCAGATTGATTCAGACCATATGATGGTTATCAGTCCTGATGAGGGCGGTATGAGCAGAGCAATCTATATTGCCAACGTACTTGGACTTGACATGGGTATGTTCTATAAACGTCGTGATTACACAAGAGTTGTTGACGGACGTAATCCAATACTTGCACACGAATTCCTTGGATCTGACGTTGAAGGAAAAGATGTAATTATCATGGATGATATGATTTCATCCGGAGATTCAATGCTTGATGTTGCTTCCGAGCTTAAGAGACGTAAAGCAAACAGAATTTTCCTTTTCTCTTCATTCGGTCTCTTTACAAACGGATTTGAGAAATTTGATAAGGCATATCAGCAGGGATTATTTACCAAAGTCCTTACCACAAACCTGATTTATCAGCCACCGGAGCTTCTTGACCGCGAATGGTACATCAGCTGTGACCTCAGCAAGTATATTGCATATATAATTGATACACTTAACCATGATTCTTCAATCAGCGATTTGCTTGTACCGAATGACAGAATCAATAGCATTGTTGCAAGATACAAAGCCGGAGAAGATATCGGCGCTGAGAAATAAGTGAAACCTTCTTTGGTAAAACCTAAAGCAAAAATCACTTAAGGCAAAATAAAAGGGCTTGTAAAAATGAGAAATCATTTTCAAGCCCTTTCTTTTTGCTATATATTTTCTGCCAAATCTATTCTTCAACATTTATGCTGTAAGTCAGGAAAATATTCCCGGTCTCTTCAAATATTTCAGCCGAATCATTTTTCCCCTTCTTGTATATGCTCTTTGTTGAAGGATCATACCACACCAGGTTCAGTTCATTGTAACCGATAAGGAGTATCGCCTCTCCGTCATCTGTTAGAGTCAGAATCGGAATATCCTGATTCAGATAATAGTAGAAAGACTCAGGATTTCCGCCTGTCATGTTAAGCACCTGTACTCCCGGAAGATTCTTTTCCAGTATTTCAATCGGTGTTTCACCACGCATAATCATGTATTCTGTATTTCTTGCAATTCCCCTATGCCTGAGCATCGTATTCAAGCAGTCCGCCATAGAACTTACATCATCTGATATATCCGTTTCCTTAATGGCCATTATCTGATTTCGTACTACAGTTTCTCCTCTGCGATATATTTCATTTCCCAGATTATCAACAATTGTTCCTCGAAGTTCAGCCGCTTCCGCAACATTTACTCCCGCCTCGTCACTTATGTCACAAATATGTCCGTTATCATACAGGAAATATCGATTTTCTTCACTATTCGGAAGTGGATTACGTATTTCCTTTCCGCCCTCATACAATACCTCTTTGGGGGTTAACAGTTTCAAAGATTTGGTTTCGACATTTTTCTTCAGTTTAATCTGAGCAACTGTTTCGTACTGCTCGGTAACGGCAAATACCACTGCATTTTTGGTGGTTTTACTCGTCTCATTATTTGTAATCTGATCGTCATAAATCGGACTGAAGGTTCCGTCTTCATTTTTTCTGACACGTTTAAGACATATCTGATTCCTGTCTATGGTGCCTTCAATAACATACTCGCCTTCGTTTCCGTACTCCTTTACTATTTCTCCGAACTCTGAACGAATCAACACCTTTGCCATAGGGAAAGTGATGTTGCCTATTGCATTGCGGGTAACATCGTCCTTTCTGCTTATTCCGTATATAAAATCCTCATTCATAAAGCCTATAGCCCTGATATATTCGGATTTCTTCTTTTCAACAGAACTCTCATAGCCATCCCTCATATCAAGGATGACCATCTCGGAATCCTCTTCATTCTCACCATTTTCCTGCCACACAGCCACATTTCTGCTGTCCGACACAAACAGTGTCTCTTCCTTGACATTTGAGGAAATAACCGTAGGCTCAAGACTCTCCATATTATAGGACATCACACTTCCGTCAATATACAGATAGAGGGTTCCAAAGCTGTTAAGGGTTCCAAGCTTGTCAATATCACAAATCAGTATTTCAGGAGCTTTGTCATAATCAATATATGCCAGTTCCTCAACTGTATTAAGAAGGCTGTTGTAGTACTGTATCGTCACGCCCGCAAGGCCCTCATGAATTCCTCTGTTAAAGTATCCGTATACCATAAATGTAACATTTCCGTTTTCTTCAACATTGAGAACTCTGATCTTTGACTTGTTATTTATATTTCTTCTGTCCGAATCTCCCGCATTATAGAAAGCATACAATGTAGCCAGCTTATTGCTTGATATGTCGTAAGAGAACAGTCTTCCTGCATTTGTAAATGCAACTATATTGCCATCCTCACTCTCTGACAGCGACGTATCCGCACTCTGTATGCCAAGCATTATCTTGTCATTTGCAAATGCTTCCTTGCCGGGAACAAATATCTGTTCCATTGTTCTGTCATAGGTAAGCAGATAAAACTTATCCTGGGACTGACGAATTCTGTAATACTCTTCTACCCTGTAGGTATTGTTATCTTTTCCGTATCTGACATTTATCATGTAAGAAAGAGATATTCCTGCTGTGGTCTTGTCGATCTCGTGAATGGTTGTTTCAGTGGTTCCGATTCTTATCGGCATAAGATTACCCCATCCGAGCTGAGTCCTGCTGTTATGAATATCCACTTTGGCCAATGATGAATTGTCACTGTCCTTATCCGGTTCGATATATGTATACAGTTCCTTTACTTCGTCCGGGTCCATACTCTTTTGGTTAAAATCATGGACAAATGACAGTTTTGGCAATATCTCTATGTCATCACGAATAATTCTTGTATAGTAATATGCTTCCTTTCCATCACTGAGAGAAAGAATAATGCACAAATTGTATTCCTTTTTATCTTCTATCAGATCTCGTATATTCAGATCTGCATATATCTTATCTTTATCCTTTTGATAATTTCCTACGTTTGTATTCTCTATAAGGCGGCTGCCGTCAACACTTCTAATCTCATAAGCAACGCCGGTAACCTCTGCGTTACATGTATCAACCATTATTCGTAAGCTCCTGTCTTCTCCTACAGGAGAGAGACTCTCACGCATGGTACCGTTATCGAAGCGCTTGGTATATCCGTACATGGTATTAACAGGCTCGCTATCGTAGAGCACACTAATAACAGGAAGTGTTGCTTCCTGCATTTCAACGGTCATATCCGTTGTTCCCTGATTCAGTATGATGTTACTAACAAAAAGAGAGACTATAAATACTCCGATAAATATAGCCCATCTTATCCAAACTCTTTTCATACCGTCTCCAAAAAACCAATAACAGGACCATGCATTGCATGGTCCTGTATAGATTTACTTCAAAACACTGATTCTTGTCAAAGCTCTGCTAAGAGCAGCTTCTGCTCTGACCATATCCGTATCTGCATTATGCTCTGCAATACGCTTTAATGCTCTATCCTTTGCGGCTTCAGCTCTGGCCTGATCGATTTCATCCGGCCATTCAATAACTTCAGCAAGCACTGTAATGCTATCCGGCAGTATCTCAACAAATCCGGAATGCAAAGCTGCAGTCAGGACCTCATCTCCCTTTATTGTAAGCATACCCGGCTTAACAACAACAGTAATGGGAATATGATTCTTAAAAATACCTAATTGTCCTTCAGTTGTATTGAACTCAACCATATACGCCTGTCCTTCGTAGAAGGTTCTGTCAGGTGTAATGATTCTAAGGTCAAAGTTTCTATTTTCCTCTGCCATCAAAGCCTCCTCTACTTAACGCGAGCGAGTACATCATCTATGCTACCTGCATTAAGGAAGTAGCTTTCAGGTATATCGTCGTGCTTTCCTTCGATAATCTCCTTAAAGCCTCTGATTGTCTCGGAAATCGGAACATACTTACCTTCAAGACCTGTAAACTGTCCTGCAACGAAGAATGGCTGTGAAAGGAATCTCTGAACCTTTCTTGCTCTTGATACAACAAGTTTGTCATCTTCTGAAAGTTCGTCCATACCAAGGATAGCAATGATATCCTGTAATTCCTTATACTTCTGCAAAATCTCCTGAACACCACGGGCAACGTTGTAATGGTCTGTACCAACAATACGTGGATCAAGGATACGTGATGTTGATTCAAGAGGATCAACAGCAGGATAAATACCAAGTTCAACGATTGAACGGCTAAGAACCGTTGTTGCATCAAGGTGTGCAAATGTTGTTGCCGGAGCAGGGTCTGTAAGGTCATCGGCAGGAACGTAAACAGCCTGAACCGAAGTAATTGATCCGCTCTTTGTAGATGTGATACGCTCCTGAAGAGCACCCATCTCTGTCTGTAATGTAGGCTGATAACCTACGGCTGAAGGCATACGTCCGAGAAGTGCCGAAACCTCTGAACCTGCCTGTGTAAATCTGAAAATATTATCAATGAAAAGAAGAACGTCCTTTCCACCCTTATCACGGAAGTACTCTGCCATTGTAAGGCCGGTAAGTCCGACTCTCATACGAGCTCCGGGTGGCTCATTCATCTGACCGAATACCATGGTTGTCTTGTCAATAACGCCTGACTCCTTCATTTCATAGTAAAGGTCATTACCCTCTCTTGTACGCTCACCAACACCGGTAAATACTGAATATCCACCGTGCTCTGTAGCTATATTACGGATAAGCTCCTGGATAAGTACCGTCTTACCAACGCCGGCACCACCGAACAGACCAATCTTACCACCCTTCTGGTATGGGCAAAGTAAGTCAACTACCTTGATACCTGTTTCAAGGATTTCTGCTTCTGTAGCCTGCTCACTAAACTCCGGTGCACTTCTATGAATCGGCTCATAGTACTCAACCTCCGGAGCCGGTTTATTGTCAATAGGTTCTCCAAGAACATTAAACATTCTGCCTAATGTATTCTCGCCTACGGGAACTGATATGGGAGCACCTGTTGCAATTGCATCCATTCCTCTTACCAATCCGTCTGTAGGTCCCATGGCAATACATCTAACTGTATCATCACCAAGGTGCTGTGATACTTCCACTACAAGAGTACCTGCGCCACCGTTTCTCTCAATCTTGATAGCTTCGTTAATCTCAGGAAGTTTCCCACCTGCAAACTTAATATCAAGAACGGCACCGATAATCTGAGTGATTTTTCCTGTCTCTGCCATCTTAGTTTCCTTTCTGTTATCTTTAAGTTAATCACAAATTCTATGAAATAGCCTGTGCGCCTGCAATAATCTCTGTAAGCTCCTGAGTAATGGATCCCTGACGGGCTCTGTTATACTGAAGTGTCAGCTTACTGATCATCTCCTCGGCATTTGATGTTGCCGAATCCATTGCTTGCATTCTTGCGCCGTTTTCACTGGCAACTGCCGCTATCATTCCGCCGTAAATAATACTTGTCAAATACTTCGGAATAATAAGATCCAATGCTTCCTCTTCCGGCATATCGAAGTTCATGGGTGCTTCCTTTGAAGCCTCTTCGGCGCCATCGTCCGCCCTGAAATCCTCCTGATTAACGGGAAGGAGTTTAAGCATTGTCGGTTCATGAGATACAGTGCTCTTAAATGCTGTATAAGCAAACCATATTTCACCGATTTCACCGTTACGATAACTGTTAAGCAGGGTTGAACACAATTTCATGGCATCCACATAATCGGGAGCCTCAATCATATCAGAGTAGTCCTCTGCAAGATTGTATTCATATCTCTTAAATGCTTCACGACCCTTCTTACCGATTGTGTACATTACCAGGTCTTCCTTTTTGAAAAGATCGCTTCTGGTAACACATTTAATCATGTTCGAGTTGTAACCTCCCGCAAGACCTCTGTTACCTGTTATAACAACTACGGCCTTCTTGTCGGAATCGTTACCTGTCACGAAGGAATGGTTGATTGTTCCTGCTTTTCCGAGAATGGACTGTATCGTACGATACATATAATCGAAATATGCCTTGGAATTAATCGCACGCTGTTTTGAACGCTGCAATTTAACCGTCGAAACCAGTTTCATAGCTTTTGTGATCTGCTGTGTACTTTGTATACTGCCTTTACGTCTCTTGATATCTCTCATAGAGGCCATAAATCAATCACCTGCTTTCTATGAAAACTGCTCTTTAAACTCTTCAATTGCCTTCTTCAAAGTAGCCTCTGTCTCTTCTGAAATCTGCTTCTCAGAAGCGATTGCCTTCGGAACCTCAGGATACTTTGTGTCAATAAATTCAAACAATGCTGTTTCGAATCTTGTGATATCAGCTACAGGAACAGAAAGAAGATACTTCTTTGTTGCAGCATAGATAATGATTACCTGGTACTGAACCGGCATCGGCTTATACTGTGGCTGCTTAAGAATCTCCTTGATTCTTTCACCCTGTGCAAGCTTTTCTTTTGTATCATCATCAAGTTCCGATCCAAACTGTGCAAATGCAGCAAGTTCTCTGTACTGAGCAAGCTCAACTCGAATAGGAGCCGAAATCTTCTTCATAGCCTTAATCTGTGCAGCACCACCAACTCGTGATACTGAAAGGCCTGCATTAACAGCCGGTCTGAAACCTGCATTGAACATCTCTGTTTCAAGATAAATCTGACCATCTGTAATCGAAATTACGTTGGTAGGAATGTATGCAGATACATCGCCTGCCTGTGTTTCGATAATAGGAAGGGCTGTAAGAGATCCTCCGCCGTATTCATCACTCATGCGGGCTGCTCTTTCAAGAAGTCTGCTGTGAAGGTAGAATACATCACCGGGATAAGCCTCACGTCCTGGTGGTCTCTTAAGAAGTAAAGAAAGTGTACGGTATGCGGTAGCATGCTTACTCAGGTCATCATAGATAACGAGTACATCCTCGCCGTTCTCCATCCATTCCTCACCGATTGCACAACCTGCATAGGGTGCAATGTACTGAAGAGGTGCAAGCTCACTTGCTGTAGCTGCAACAACAGTTGTATAAGCAAGTGCATCATACTCTTCAAGTGTTTTAACAAGTGAAGCAACCGTAGAAGCTTTCTGACCAATGGCAACGTAGATACATTTAACGCCCTGGCCCTTCTGATTAATAATTGTATCAATGGCAATGGCAGTCTTACCTGTCTGTCTGTCACCGATAATCAACTCTCTCTGTCCTCTTCCGATGGGAACCATTGAGTCGATAGCTTTAATACCTGTCTGTAAAGGAGTATCAACCGATTTACGTGTAATAACACCGGAAGCTACTCTTTCAATCTGTCTGAACTTTTCAGTCTGGATTGGTCCCTTGCCGTCGATAGGCTGACCAAGTGCATTAACTACACGACCAAGAAGTGCATCACCTACGGGAACCTCAACAACACGTCCTGTTGTCTTTACAAAGTCACCTTCGTTGATGTTCTTGTTATTACCAAGCAAAACGGCACCTACATTATCTTCCTCAAGGTTAAGTACCATTCCGTATACTTCTCCGGGAAACTCAAGAAGTTCACCCTGCATAGCCTTCTCAAGGCCATGAACTCTGGCAATACCGTCAGCTACCTGAATTACAGTACCCACATCGGATACTTCCATCTCGTTAGCGTATCTCTTGATCTGATCCTTTATGACTGAACTTATCTCTTCTGGTCTTAAATTCATGGATCTTTCCTTTCTAAAGTGCAGCTAAATCATCGCTTTTTTCATAACCTGCTGCATTTTGTTAATCTTAGTAAGAATACTGCTGTCTACAACTCTGTCACCGATTCTTATCTGCATTCCGCCGATAAGCTCTTTATTCAACGCGTAATGCATTTCCATCTTCTTGAAACCGGTAGTCTCCAGCAGCTTCTTTTCAACATTTTCCTTCTGAGTCTTGTTTAACTCAATTGGAGTTGTGACATATGCAACTCCGATGCCGTTAATCTTTTTAACCTCATCCAGAAAATATGTAAGAATCTCATCAATCTGAGAATATCTGCCTTTGCTGATTATCGTAGAGAAAAATCTGAGCACTTCTTCACTGATTTTCCCTTCAAATACATTTTTGAGTACCTGAAGCTTCTCATCTACAACAATACGTGGGTTATTCATCAACTTTCCGAACTCCGGATTATCCTTGAGAATAGCCATTATTGCTTCAATTTCCTCAGCGAAATCATCAAGCTTCTTTTCTTCTACGGCAATCTCCAAAAGCGCATCTCCATATGTTTTGGAAATTAGCTTAGCCATGTGCCGTCACCTATTTCTTTCAATGTTTCGTCAACAAGATTGTCCTGAACAGAAACCTCCATGTTACCTTCTACAGCCTTCTTAGCCATAGCTGTTGCAACAGAGATAATCTCTTTCTTAACATCATCTTTGACACGAAGTTTCTCCTGCTCAGCATCAATGTTGGCTCTTTCAACAATGGAATGAGCTTCCTCGCGAGCCTTGGAAACAATTGCTGCTTCATTATCCAGTGCCTTCTTACGAGCTGCACTCAGGATTCCTTCGGCTTCCTTATCGATGCTCTTAAGCTTCTCTTCATATTCAGCTTTAAGTGCTGCCGCATCTTCCTGATTCTTTTTTGCGTCCTCTATCTCTTCCTTAATTCTTGCTTTTCTCTTGTTAAGAAATTCCCTTGCAGGATTAAAGAAAAAATATGACAGGAAGAAGAATAAGGCAACTACAGCAATAAGTGTAAGAACCGCATCAGCCAGTAACTGGAAATCGAGATCGAACAGTCTCGGCTCCATTTCTGCTGCAAGCAGCGAAAAACCTGTATAACCTATTTCGCTCACCTGTAAGCCTCCTTTCTTTGTAAGTAAGTATTTAAAGGCTTATTTTGCCAAAGGTTTAACGAAGATAAGGATCATAGCTACAAGAAGACCGTAAAGACCTGTTGTCTCTGCTACAGCCTGTCCAAGTAACATTGTTCCGGTAATATCTGATTTTGCTCCGGGGTTACGACCAACTGCACTTGCTGCATATCCGGCAGCAATACCCTGACCAACACCGGGTCCGATACCTGCGATAAGAGCAAGACCTGCACCTATTGCAGAACAACCTTTAATAAATTCTGTGTTAAATTCCATTATATTTTCCTCCTAAAAAATTATTCAGTACCCATAGCATCCGATATGTATGTCATTGTCAGCATACAGAATACGTATGTCTGTATCGCACCAGAAAACATATCAAGATATACATGTAAAGCAGCCGGCCAGATGATAGCAATTTTGCTAAGCAGTCCGTATACCAGCGCCATCATAACCGTTCCGGAAAGAATATTCGCAAAAAGACGAAGCGAAATCGAAATCGGAACAGCCAAGTCTCCGATAACATTGATTGGAGCCCAGAATACCCATGGATCGCATAATCCCTTGATGAATCCGGAGACCTTCTGATATTTGATCTTATTGAAGAATATCAGAGTAAATGTCATCAGACCAAGCGGAAGCGTTGTACCATAATCCGCTGTCGGAGGGCGCAAGCCCAGCAAACCTGAAAGGTTGCTCACAAGAATAAAGATAAAAATAGTGCCTATATAGTTTCTGAAATGAGCACCATTTTTCCCCATCGTGCCATCTACCATTCCGTCGAGAGCCTCAACAATAAGCTCAACAACATTCTGGAAACCGTCCGGAATCTCTTCCGCATGCTTCATCTTTCTTCCTGCAACAAATCCGAAAATCATGATGCAGATAAGAACAATCAGCAGGCACGCATGAGTTGTTGTTATCCATACAGGATGACCAAAGAAGTTATACTGGAAGATACCATGTATCATAAAGTCTATTTCCTGATCTGCGGATAACAGAATTCCCATGTCCATATGTTCACCTCCTTATTTTATTTTGAAGATCTTTTAATTAATTTGCTGACAATCGGCTGAATGTATGCCCCTATCTTCAACCCCATTATTCCTGCAAAGGCAGCCAGAGGGTATGAAAATGTGGTCAGACACAAGCCCGCGAACACTGCAAGTATAACAAAATACCGTAACAGATTCTGACCTACAGCAAAGGCTCTTGCACTTCCCTCCCTGTCAGCGTTGTCCGATAAGTTCTTCACCAGGCACCACCACATATGAAGCGCAGAAGCAATTGCAAGAATCGCCCCTATCCAAAGACCGACTGTATACTTCAGAACACTGCCGTTCTCTATAAAAAGAAGTACAATTATCAGTCCGATAATTTGTGCCACAACCTCATACGCAAGAATTCCGATAAGGAGTTCCTTTATTGAATCATCAAGCTTTATTCTGCTCTTCATCATAAGGCTCCTCTTTCTTACTGTAAGATTTTTTTGCCAGTACATATATGTTTCTGCAACCGGCTATCGCTCCGGCAAAGAAAAGAATAATGAACCAGCACTCTGTGTTAAACTTTCTGTCAATAAACAATCCTATGAAAGAACACAGAAAAATAGGCACAATCATGTTAATTGCAAACTGTGATATATATGTTAATAGTCTGAATATTTCACGTTTTGAATTCACATGGGCATCCTCTCACACATTTAGAGTTATTATACATTATTTGCATATGAGTGTAAAGAAAATACGCCATTATAACCACTTTATTGTCTTTATTATCTTTATTGACTATTTTCACCTTTAAGAGTAGAATTGTAGAAAATATAGTTGTATTTTGTTGTAATTGTCTGAAAATTCAATTTATTGTGGAGGCCCGATATGGATTACCCTCTTTTATATCGAAAAAGACTGATTCCCGAGGAATGTATCCCTCTTAAGGACGATACCATTCTGTATATGGACGACGAAATAATCGTCACTTCCTGGAAGACGCTTAAACCCCGTCCGGATTTTCATCACGGATATTCCTGCTACTTCCTGAAGGAGGGTTACAAGGTCAGCCGTTTTCTGTCCGAGGACAATAAGCTCGTCTACTGGTACTGCGACATCGTCACCTACCTTTGGGACAGAGCTCAGGGTTCCCTTACGGTTGTGGATCTGTTGGCGGATGTCATCGTAAGACCCGACGGTAAAATGCATGTAATCGATATCGACGAGCTGTGCGAAGCAAAAGAAAAACTGCTAATCAACGATCAGCAGTTCTTTATCAGCGTTAAGCAGCTTGGCGCTCTTATTAAGTTAATTCAGGACGGTAATTTCGAAACTCTGACTGATAAATTACTGGAACACATAAAATAATTTGTCCGCCTATGTTCCCTGATATTAATCAATAGAATATATGTCCGCCTATCTGAATTCCGGAAAGGCCTTCAATGGGTGTCCTGAAATATACGCAGGAGCCCACATTGGTCTGTCCGCTCATTGCCTCGTCCGCAGCTTTATAGCAGGCTGCCGTGGCCCGGTCCTCTGCAAGGGCAAGAGCAAGTCTTCCGCTTCCCACAGGTGAAAATTGTTTATTCTGGTATATAACCCCAACCACTGTATTGGGATATACTGACGAAAGCACACGGTTAATAACTACAGCTCCTACAGCAAGCTGTCCCTCATAGGGCTGGTTTCCTGCCTCACAATAAATGAGGTTTGCAAGGAGCATTCTGTCACCCTCTTCGAAGGTCACTTCCGAAATATCTCTCCACTTTGACTGAGCCGCAAGTCTCGAAAGAGCAAGCTCTTCCTCATACTGTTTCTTAAGTGCGGCAATATCAGCTTCCTCCTGGGCAGCCTGTGCCTCATAAGCTGCACATTCTTCCTCGGCGCTCTTAATCTGTCCCGAATACTGCTTTATGCTGGTGGATGTATCATTTACAAAGCCCTGAACAAGTTTCTGTTTCTCAACAACCTCATCATGCAAAGCGTCAAGGTCTTCTTTTTCCTGTTCAAGCATGGCTTCCGTATCTTCTATACTCGCTCTGGTCTCCCGATACTGAGTAAGCATCTTTCTGTCATAAGCGGAAAGCTGTTCAATATAATCGGCTTTGTTAAGGAAATCCCCCATACTGGTGGATGAAAAAATCATCTCGGTAATGACAAAATCCTGCTTCTCATACATAAAGCAGATACGCTTTTTCATGGCGTCATACTGATTTGCTTCAGTCTGCTTTGCCAACTCAAGATCAGCCTTTGTCTGCTCTATCTCATCCTCTTTGTCGGAGATACTCTGTTCCAGCTCTGCTAGATCATCACAGACCTCTTCCAATTGCTCATTCAGGTTATTGAGTTCACCCTGAAGAGTACTTCGCTCATCCTTAAGATCACTGATATTCTCTTTTGCATCATCGATTTTTCCCTTAGTCTCCTCATGCTGCTTCTTGGCCTGGTCAAGCTTTTCTTTTGTAGTGAGTGCAAATGCCTCAAACTGAGGCATTGATGCAAAATACAGGCTTATGCACAGCAATATGGCTACAAAGGATATTCCGCGTTTTCGTCTCATATACCTTTTAACTAAACATCAATGGAAATGGTTCTTCCGCTGTGTTCGTATTTAATATACCTTACTCCGGCAGCATCAAACATTTTCTTTGAAGCAATATTTCCCGGTGTATTGTTATACTTGTCACTGTCGTATATTACCGTCTTTATTCCGGCCTGAATAATTGCCTTGGCACATTCATTGCAGGGAAATAAAGACACATAAAGCTTAGCCCCCTGAAGGCTTCCGCCACGATAATTCAAAATGGCATTGAGTTCGCTGTGTGTAACATACGCATATTTTGTTTCCAGCATGTCTCCGTCTCTTTCCCATGGAAAATCCTCATCCGAGCATCCGTTGGGAAAGCCGTTGTAACCCATTGAAAGTATCTTGTTGTCATCGCTGACAATACATGCACCCACCTGGGTATTGGGATCCTTGGACCTCATACCTGCAAGCTTTGATACTCCCATAAAATATTCATCCCATTTGATATAATCAGTTCTTTTCATTTCGGCCCCTTCTCTTTTGCTGATTATTATAACTATGCGTTAAAACGCCGGGTCAATGTTATTTTGTACCGAAGATTCTGTCACCTGCGTCTCCGAGACCCGGAACGATGTAAGCATTTTCATTGAGCTTCTCATCACAGGCTCCGATATACATATCAACGTCCGGATGTGCTTCCTGCATTGCCTTGATTCCGTCGGGTGCGGCAATGATGCACATAAAATGAATCTTCTTGCAGCCCTTGTCCTTCAGCATCTGAATTGCAGCAACTGCAGATCCGCCTGTTGCAAGCATGGGATCTACCACAAATATTTCTCTCTCTGCACAGTCTGCAGGCAGCTTGCAATAATATTCAACGGGCTTATGTGTCTCAGGGTCTCTGTAAAGTCCGATATGGCCAACCTTAGCTGCAGGAATCATATTAAGCATACCGTCTACCATTCCGAGTCCTGCTCTTAAAATGGGAACGATTGCCATTTTCTTTCCCTTAAGTTCCTTAACTGTTGTCTCACATATGGGAGTTGTAATCTTAACATCCTCCAGTTCAAGGCTTCTTGTTGCTTCATAACAGATAAGCATTGCTATCTCTGAAATTGTCTGTCTGAAATCCTTTGTACCGGTATCCTCTCTTCTGATATAACCGATTTTGTGCTGAATCAGTGGATGATCCATAATAACTGCTTTTGCCATAATTTTTTCCTTTCCCACAATACATTTTGTGTGCGCCTTCTGCGCAAATAATTTCTGTTTTTACTTTACTTCGATGTCTGAAATCTCGCCTATTCTTCTGCAGTGCTTTTCTTCGCCCGAAAACTCGGTCGAAAAGAAAACATCAACGATGTCATTTGCCATCATGGGACCGATAAGCGCAGCTCCCATTGCCAGCATATTGGCGTCGTTATGAAGTCTCGTCATCTTTGCCGAAACAGGCTCTGAACAGAGAGCACATCTGATTCCTTTAACCTTGTTTGCCACGATAGAAATTCCGATTCCCGTAGTACAGATTACAATTCCCTTCTCACATTCTCCGCTTGCAACAGCTCTTGCAGCCGCTTCGCCGAAAATGGGGTAATCGCAGGAATTCTTGTCGTAACAGCCAAAATCCTTATACTCAATTCCCTTTTCTTCCAAATGCTTGATTACGGACATTTTCAAATCATATCCGCCATGATCGCTTCCTATAGCTATCATAATCTATTCCTCCTGTTTTTAACGGTCCGCTCCCACGTCCCGCTTATCATACCTTTATAATCTGATGACCTGCCGCCTTGAGCAGTCTGTTCATAATGGCCTGACCCATTCCTCCCCTGTCAAAGCTCTCGGAATAAATGACCTCTATGTTCTCATCATCAAACTCACGTAAAATGGTATACAGCCTATGGGCTATCATTGCTTCATCCCCACGGCTTCCTATGCTTTTAACGCTGTCAGCGTTATACAAATGCTCGGTTTCATCGGTGGAAATTACGCCCACTGTTTTTCCTTCTGCAGATGCCTTCTCTGTCAGCTGCCGGATACAGGCAACTACCCTCTCCTGTGAATCTGCAAATGACATAATCCCGGTCGTCCCATTCCCTTCCTCAGCAGCCTCGACTATAGTCAAATCTCCCTTGGGTGCATAATGTCTGTATTTCATACCGGGAGCCTTAGGTCTGTCCTTGCAGTCCCCGTCAAGAATCGTCCTGTCCACATCAACGCGTCCCAGAGTTTCCCTCAACTGCTCTATGGTTATAAATCCCGGTCTTAAAAGCATCGGAACTTCTCCCGACAGATCCACAATTGTGGATTCGAGACCTATGCCCGCATCACCGCCGTCAATAATCATGTCGATACGTCCGTTCATATCCTGGATTACGTATTTTGCGCAGGTAGGACTCGGTCTTCCTGAAATGTTTGCACTGGGTGCAGCCACATATCCCCCTGCCGCCCTGATGAATTCAGCAGCCGTCTTATGAACAGGCATACGTATTGCCACCGTGTCAAGTCCTCCGGTGGTCTCATAGGGAACTTTATCGGATTTGTTAAGAATCATGGTAAGAGGACCCGGCCAGAACTTATCTGCAAGTTTTTTTGCATCATCAGTTACCTTGTCCACTATAAGATTAATATCATCAAAATCTGCTATATGAACAATAAGCGGATTATCACTTGGTCTTCCCTTTGCAGCGTATATTTTCTCGCTTGATTTTGGATTAAGAGCATCTCCTCCCAGGCCGTAAACCGTCTCTGTGGGAAATGCAACAAGTCCGCCGGCTTTGATAATCTGCCCTGCCTCTTCAAGCAATTCTTTATCTATGTTCTCTTCGTCAATTACTATTATTTTTGTGTCCATAACTGTTTTTTCTGTTCCATCGGTACAATATATGCATACCTTTTATAATGATAGCACAATTCTTTGTAAGTTTCACTATGGAAATCCATCTCCAATACACAAAAAACCACAGATTTTTCAACCTGTGGTTTTAAACTAGAATAATTTCTTTTTCTTTTTGTTTTCTGTTGCTGCGCTGTCCTTATCATCTGCATACTTCTTAGCCGCATTCAGAGAATCGTCAGTTGCTTCATCGAACTTCTTAAGAAGCTCCTTTGCCTCATGGGAAAGCTTTTCCGGAGTCTGCACAACAAGTGTAACGTAATGGTCACCTCTGGTATCCTTATCGCGAAGATAAGGAACTCCCTTGCCCTTCAGTCTGATTCTTGTATCAGTCTGTGTGCCGGCTTTAACCTCATATACAACCTTTCCGTCAACCGTATCGATAACAATATCTCCGCCCAGGGCTGCAACCGCAAACGAAATAGGAACTGTTGAAAAGATATTGTTGTCCTGTCTCTGGAAAATGGGATGACGGCCCACAATAATCTCAACAAGTACGTCGCCTCTCGGTCCGCCGTTTGTTCCCGGCTCACCCTGTCCGCTGAGTCTCTTGCACTGACCGTTATCTACTCCGGCAGGAATGTCCACTGCAAATCTCTTCTTAATGGGAATATATCCGCTTCCCTTACAATCCGGGCATTTTTCTTTGACAATCTTACCGCTTCCCTTACAATCCGGACATGCCTGTACATTTCGTACCATTCCGAAGAAGGACTGCTGGGTAAATACAACCTGACCCTTACCACCACACTTGGTACAGGTAATGGGAGTTGTTCCGGCCTTTGCTCCGGTTCCCTTACATGACTTACACTCGTCCTTTGTATTAAGATCTATTTCCTTCTCACAACCGAAAATGGCTTCCTCAAAGGTAATACGTACACTGGTACGAATATTTGCTCCCTTAGCGGGACCGTTGCCACCGGAACGCGATCTGCTTCTGCCTCCGAAGAAATCTCCAAACAGGTCTCCGAACAAATCCGTAAAGTCTGTTCCGCTGAAATCAAATCCACCGAATCCACCGGCTCCGCCGGAACCGTCAAATGCAGCCATACCAAACTGGTCATACTGCCTTCTCTTGTCGGGATCCGACAAAACCGCATAGGCTTCCGATGCTTCCTTAAATTTCTTCTCTGCTTCCGCGTCTCCCGGATTCATATCGGGATGATATTTTTTTGCAAGAGCTCTGTATGCTTTTTTCAGTGCAGCGTCGTCGGCTGTTTTATCAACGCCGAGGACCTCGTAGTAGTCTCTTTTCTGCTCTGCCATAATTTCCTCATTTCCAACGAATACACAGACCAAGGGGACATAGATTGTCCCCTCGTCCTATCGCCATATCTTAAATCTTTTATACTTCGCGGAAATCTCCGTCAATAATGTCGTCATCAGGAGCTGAAGAACCTGATGCCTGACCTGCATCCTGAGTAAATCCGCTCATGTCGGGACCTGCGCCTGCTGCGCCCTGTGCCTGCTCATACATCTTTGCAAAGAGGTTCTGAGCTCCGCTCATAAGCTTCTCCTGAGCTGCCTTAATCTCAGCAACCTGATCGGGAGTTACTTCTGTATCCTTTGTCTTCTCAAGAATATCCTTAAGTGCCTGAAGATCTGCTTCTACATTAGCCTTCTCACCTGCATCTACCTTATCGCCTGCTTCCTTAAGAGCCTTCTCTGTCTGGAATACGAAGCTGTCTGCTTCATTACGTGCGTCAATTGCTTCCTTACGAGCCTTATCCTGTGCCTCAAATTCAGCAGCTTCCTTTACAGCCTTATCGATTTCGTCATCTGACATAGATGAACCTGCTGTAATTGTGATATGCTGCTCCTTACCTGTTCCAAGATCCTTAGCAGAAACATTTACAATACCGTTGGCATCAATATCGAAGGTAACCTCGATCTGAGGAACACCTCTCATTGCCGGAGGGATACCGTCAAGTCTGAACTGACCGAGAGACTTGTTATCCTTTGCAAACTGTCTCTCACCCTGTACAACGTTGATATCAACTGCTGTCTGGTTATCTGCTGCTGTAGAGAAGATCTGGCTCTTCTTTGTAGGAATAGTTGTATTTCTTTCAATAAGTCTTGTAGCAACACCACCCATTGTTTCAATTGAAAGTGAAAGAGGTGTTACATCAAGAAGAAGGATTTCACCTGCACCGGCATCGCCTGCAAGCTTACCACCCTGGATAGAAGCACCGAGTGCTACACACTCATCAGGGTTAAGTGATTTTGAAGGCTCCTTGCCTGTAAGCTGTTTAACCTTATCCTGAACTGCAGGAATTCTTGTAGAACCACCAACAAGAAGAACCTGACCAAGGTCTGCATTTGTAAGGCCTGCATCCTTCATGGCATTCTGAACAGGAATAGCTGTTCTCTCAACAAGGTCGCTTGTAAGTTCATCAAACTTAGCTCTTGTAAGGTTCATATCAAAATGCTTCGGACCTTCTGCAGTTGCTGTGATGAAAGGAAGGTTAATGTTGGTTGTTGTAGCGCTTGAAAGCTCTTTCTTAGCCTTCTCAGCTGCTTCCTTAAGTCTCTGAAGAGCCATCTTGTCACCTGAAAGGTCAACGCCTTCAGCTGCCTTAAACTCCTTGAGCATCCAGTCGATAATCTTCTGGTCGAAGTCATCACCACCAAGTCTTGTATCACCGTTTGTTGCAAGAACCTCGATGACACCGTCACCGATCTCGATAATAGATACATCGAATGTACCACCACCAAGGTCATATACCATAATCTTCTGTTCTTTTTCATTGTCAAGGCCGTATGCAAGAGCTGCTGCTGTAGGCTCATTGATGATACGCTTTACATCAAGACCTGCAATCTTACCTGCATCCTTTGTAGCCTGTCTCTGAGCATCGTTGAAGTATGCTGGAACTGTGATTACAGCCTCAGAAACCTTTTCTCCTAAATAGCTCTCTGCATCAGCCTTTAACTTCTGAAGGATCATAGCTGAAATCTGCTGAGGAGAATAGCTCTTTCCATCGATTGTACGGCCTCTGTCTGTACCCATATCTCTCTTAATTGAAGCGATTGTCTTTTCAGCATTTGTAACTGCCTGACGCTTAGCGGGTTCACCAACTAATCTTTCGCCTGTCTTTGTAAATGCTACAACTGAAGGTGTTGTACGTGCGCCTTCTGTATTTGCGATAACTGTAGGTTTTCCACCTTCCATAACAGCTACACAGCTGTTTGTTGTTCCTAAGTCAATACCAATAATTTTACTCATGATTTTTTCCTCCTATATGAAATCAAATTAAAATTTACTATATTATTTGCTCTATCTGTTTCTCTACTATGATACAACAGCTACCATACTATGTCTTACC
>JAZUDO010000011.1:0-2895 GCA_045639685.1 Lachnospiraceae bacterium | reverse complement strand
TTTCCTTAAACACCGGACCATCCTTTACAGGGTCCAGATTGATTCTGATTTCTATTGTTTCCAATTCGTTTTCCTCCTAAAATTTACCTTCCGCCATGTCATGATTGACCAAGGTTGTAAAATATCCTTCCATGGTCAGTGGCGCATTATAAATAACTGCAAGCATGTACTGCTTAATATTACGGACATCCGAAGTGCTCTTCAGGATACAGTCCACAATGTATTCCATATGGAACATGTTGAGCTTTAAGAACTGAGACTTAACTACCTCTGCCGGCTTATCATCCCCGGCAATCCTGATGGTCTTCCTCTTGGTACAAATCACATCAAGCATAAGGTCTACAATCGAGTCGATAATCTCTGTCCGAAAAGGGTATTTGTCATATATGTATTCAATCTCCAGCTGTTTGAAGAGAATTTTCCTATACCTCTCACGAACTCCGAAATCTGAGTTATCCACATCCTCATCCCCATCCGTCCCGGATAGGATAGGATCAGTCTTTATATACTCAGTTTTAGTATTCTTAGTATTAATACCTTCTATTTTTTGAAAGTCCAGAGTTTCATTTGTTAGAAGTCCAGAATTCTGTTTTTTAGAAGTCTTGGATTCTACTTTTTGAAATGGTAGCTTAAAGTTTTTCACATATATGACTGCAGGCTTTCCAAGTCCCTGTTTTCTTTTCTCAATAAGCCCGAAATGCTCAAGCTCCTTAAGGTATTTACAGGCTGTCGCACTGCAGCAGTTCATTGCTTCCTTTACATTTTCAATTGTGTAATAAACATACACTCGTCCTTCACCGTCAACCCAGCCATGTTCCCTGGATAAACTGATTCGGTCCATGATAAGTCCGTAGAGGATCTTCGCCTCTGTGCTTAACTCCTTAAAAATATCTTCCGTGAACAGCAGCTTGGGAATACGATAAAAGGAATAGCTTTCCGCCTCTTCCACATAAAAATAGTCAAATATCATATTGCCTCTGCTCCTTACCGTTAGTTGCCTTTTGCGGCTCTGTGCTCTTCCATAATTTTCTTATAGCACGGAAAACAGAATGCTCTGTTATATCCGTAAGGACACTCCTCACGACAATTCACCGGATGATTAATGGGAGGATATAACGCTTTTGCAGACTTATCATTTGCTCCGGTAGCCCCGGTGGTTTTCTGCTTATTTTTCTTTGACATCTTTCTTTCCTTTCCCGACAAAATATAAACGCCAGGTTAGGATTTCTCCCAGCCTGGCGCCATATTCACATGCCGCTCCCCTTTAGAGTGCTTCGCCGCCTCTGGATTTTGAGGTTCTTTCTGCAGGGTCCTTCTTGGGAGCCTTTGCAACCTCATCCTTCTTTGCCTTGAGTTCACCAAGTACGGAACCCTTTTCTTCCTTTTCAGCAACCTCTTCACGCTGGTTCTGACGTTCAACGAACTTCTCACCGAGCTCGAAGATCTTCTCTTTGGAATCGTAGTGGTAAACATTGTCCGTGAGCTTATCTTCCGGAGCCACCTGAGTTGCATTTACTTCTCTTACCATCGATTCAAGATCCTTAAGCTGCATTGATCCGTTATCCGGAACAATCAGCACCTCATGGATACTCGAGGGTAAAATAAAGAAGTCTCCGCCGGCTCTTTCGGCTGCCTGGTCCATGAAATTCTGATAAGCAAGAACTCCGGCACCGTGGATCTTATCGGGAACCGATGCTACAAACATCTGCTCATCCTTGGGATCCATAGGAACAATTCCCATCATCTCGGCCTGTTCAGCACCCATCATTTCCATCATCACCTCAGTCATACCCTTGATTTCCGCAGGCTTAATAAGAGGTGCGTTTTCCAATGCATCCGCATGAAGCTGTTCGGGAGTCACGCCCATGCTCTCGATAAGGTTGTTGGTTACAAGGATTGATGCTCTGCCGTCGTCATCGGACTCAAGAACAAAGCGGTAAACCACTGCCATGTCCTCCATGTTCTGATGAGGTACATTCTCAAGCATTTCCTTATTTGTTTCAGCGGATACAACCTCCATTGCAAGCTTATCCTTCATCTGACTGTAATCAGATAAGGTTGCCACATCAAAGGAAGGTGTATTTTCAAGACCGCCGTTGATTACATCCACTGCCTTATCAACAACATCGTCAAATGAAGTTCCCTTGTCATAAGCCTCATAGAACTTATCAAGGTTTACATTCACCCCTACGTTGCTTCCTTCGGGAGTAACCGTGATTGCCGCATAGCTTTCATTGAGCTTATTGGTTTCTCTGACCTCAACTCTCACATCTCTTCCCTGCTCGGAAAGCTGATCCTTAACTGCTTCAACAAATTCATCTTTGAAATCTTCGTAATTCATTTTGTTTGTCCTTTCATATATTGAATATTTTGTTCCGGGCTTTGGATCGTCACCCTCTGCCCCGCATCCGGACATAAGAAAAGCGCCAGACTCATAATCGTTTGATTACAAGCTGACGCTTCTTAAATATCCTTATTAACTTTTGCAAAAGAAAATGCACATCGGATCAGGTGTTTTTGTTTTCCTCATTCCTTTGTGCATTATAAATATATCACACTTTTTTCGAGAATAAAATACTCTGAATATACCACTTTTATACCACTTTTCTACCACTTTTATACTTTTTGAGGATTTTGAGGCAGAACTTTCATCTCCATCATGATGACAAAATCCCAATTTTTATTCCTCAATCAATCCATATAATTTATACAGTGAAATAATATTCTGATTCTTTAGTTTTTCAGCCATCATTTGCTTATATGTAACCGTATTGGTTTTTCCTTCCGCTTTAAGCTTATCCATTTTTTCAGCAGCAGAGTTATAGCTATTCAAAACCGCCTGCATCATTCTTTCAAATTTTTCTTCTCTTTCTGACATAGCTACCTCTTTTCTTT
>JAZUDO010000010.1:0-137554 GCA_045639685.1 Lachnospiraceae bacterium | reverse complement strand
ATTTTTATTGCCATGTTTATTTTGATTGTCATTGATAAAATAGAAAAGCATATTGTTACTTTGGGGTGTGGCTTATTAACGCTTACATTGGTCTTTGGGTTTTCCATGCGTAGCATTACTGCTATAGTTGATACGCTAAATAATTAAGAGTAATATGCTCTTGCATTTTGTTTCGGGAAATTTGCGTTGACAGAATAGCTATTTTGATATAACATTTAACCGAAGCAATCTGTTGCTTTAGTGGTTTCCTTGCCACGCAAAATGGGAACTTTATCAGATGGGAGTCTTACCATATAAAATAAATAGGAGCTTTATCAAATGGGAGCCTTACCATATAAAACAAATAGGAACTATATGAGACGGGAGCCCTACCGAGCAAATAAGGATATAATAGCTGTGCTACGTGTCACACGTGGTACAGCTTTTTCATTAGCATTAAAAAGAAAGTTTGTACTATTTTATTTATTTATGGGATATACTATCTTGGTTGGGATTCCATTAGAATATTGATTGACAAGTAACAACAATGTCGTTACAATTAAATTGATTGGAGGCGATGAATATGGAAAAATCAGCAACACTTAATTTAAGAGTGAATCCTACATTAAAAGCAGATGCAGAAACAATTCTTACAAGACTTGGTATTCCTATGTCTACTGCAGTTGATATGTTTCTTAATCAAGTTGTATTGGTAGGGGGTATTCCGTTTTCTGTTACAGTACCAAAGCCACCAGTAGATATCGATGTATCACAGATGACAGAAGCACAGCTTCATACCAAACTTCAGCGAGGATATGAGGATTATAAGGCTTGCAGAACGCAGAATGCTGCGGATGCATTTGCAAAATTTAGGGAGAGTCATTCTTAATGGATAAATACGAAGTAAAAATTACAGATGAAGCTCTCGCTGACATGGAAAAGATTTATGAATACATTGCAACCCAGTTAATAGCACCAGAGAATGCTATGGGGCAGTATAATCGTATTGCAGATGCAATTTTGACATTAGATTCTTTTCCAGACAGATTTGCTTTATTTGAATTGGAACCAGAGCGCTCCTGGGGAATGAGACGAATGGTAGTAGATAACTATCTTGTATGTTATATGGTTGATCCGGGAGTTGTTACAGTGACAGATGTCTTATGTGGTGCGTCAAATGTTCATATGCGATTGCAAGAAAGACATCCGTAAATAGTCCGTCTGGGTACAATTTGGGTACACTAGCTTTTGAACGATACGGACAGAATGGAAAGCGCATCAAAAGATACGCAAAGAATGTACGAATTATATACCATATCACGGTATGTAAAATAAGGGTAAATGAGATGGAATAAAAGAAAAAACACCTCGGATGCCGCATTTATGCGGTATTCCGAGGTTATTTTTTGCTTAATGGCTCTACTATATTTTTTTATTATTTTTGAATGGTTGAAACGGCTAATTGGCAAGATATATTTTTGCTGCCAGTTCCTTGTTTCCCTTGGATACAAAAAGGTTACTGTCTATAACAGCCAGATTTATCTAATCGATTATTTCTTCGGTATGAAGAATAACAGCTTCTTCGTCACTGTTCAAATCGGTTCTTTTCTTTGATTTATTGATACTGCTTTGAATATCCCTAGCCTTCATATATTGAGCAAGGCGTCTACTAATTTCTATTAATTTCGTAATTCTTAAATGATATGCGTATCCATTGAAAAAGTAATGCGACCGTATTATAATTGCACTACAGAGCAAGGAGGTGATTGTATGGCTAAGGAGTCTACATTACAAGTTAGAATGGATTCGGATTTAAAAGAGCAAGTGGAAAACTTATATAAAGAAATGGGGTCATCTTTTGCAGAAGCAGTACGCATTTTTGCAAAACAGAGTGTGGCAGAAAACGCAATGCCTTTTAGAGTTCATGTTCCTGTAAATAAACAGAGAAATCTCGGGATTGCAAACGGAAAGTATATCATACCGGATAATATTGATGCTGATAATGATGTAATCTCTGAGATGTTTGGGGTATAAGCTATGAGGATATTATTAGATACACACATTGCTTTATGGGCAATCGCTGATTCCACCAAACTAAACGACGATTTGATACAAATGTTACAAGACACAGATAATGAAGTTTTCTATAGTATTGTATCAGTCTGGGAGATAGCTATTAAGCATGCGATTAATCCATTGAATATGCCAATTTCGGAGGAGGAATTCGTAAATCTGTGTGACACTGTAGGTTTTTTGAGACTTGATATTCAACCAGAACATATATATACGATAAAAACTTTGCATAGAGATGAAGCAGAGAAGAAGCATAATGATCCTTTTGACAGATTACTTATATCGCAAGCAAAGTCCAATAATATCATTTTTGTTACACACGATGAATTGCTATCAGGATATAAAGAAAAATGTGTTATGAAAGTGTAGTTATGGAAAAATCAGCAACACTTAGAGGATACGATGACTATTCAGCAGGTAGAACACAGAATGCGAGGTCATTATGAAAAAGATAGGACTAATTTTGGTGGTAATCTTTGTTTTGGGTTTAACTTGCGGGTTTATAGCAAAGGTTAGCTTTCCGGAGACATATTATTTTGATACATATGGAGAATTTTGTGGGAATAGCCAGAAATTTGAAGAGGGATTTAACATTTCGAAAGATGCAACCCATATAGAGTATTATCAAAAAAAGGGATTGTTTCGAGAGTATGCAGCAAAATATGCAGTTAATCAGGATATTATAGAATCTAATATTGAGAGAATAGCGCAATATAATATAGACGAATACGGATACGGACTGACAGTGAAGGAATATAAGGATTCTTTCGGGGATGTGCGGATACCGTCGACTTTTAGTTCCAAAGATACGGAAGAATACATTGTTGTCGACTACAACATGGGAAATCAGTGGACGTATTGCTATATTATGGATGCGAATACAGGAACTGTAATAGAGACATTATACGAATCCGGTTGGTGATACTAAAGAGGTTAACTCAGAAACTATAAGCAAGATTTGAATAGTATATAACAACTTATGTGTTGAAGGGAAGCGTAATAGGATATATAACTGTTATTTGGAGAATAAAATACTAAAGAGTATGATTTTTGGGAGGTATATTATGAGTTACATATTAATTGGTCCGGTGATTATAATTTGTATTATTCTTTTAATTGTAATTCCGAGAAGAAAAAAGATGAAAGCAAAACAGATGGCTATTCTGGCTGAAGCAGGTAAAAAGCTTGAGGATGCTCCGATTAAATCAAAAAATATTACCGGAGAAACCAATTTTATTGATGAGAATTATATGCTGTTTTATTGCCATCCTACCGGTTATGTAAAATATGACATCAAGGAAGTAAAGAGCATGGACATTCTTTCACAAAGAATAAATGGAAACAGAACCTATTATCTGTGCTTTAAAAACAGCGATGGAACAGATTCAGGAAAGGGAATATATTTTGCTTCACTTAAGCAGGCTGAAAAGATGCAGGATTTTGTTCAGAAATATGTTGATAAGTTTGCTTCAGAGCAATAATACTTAGGCCGCAGAGGTGGATTATGAGTGAAGAAAATCTGATAGAAAAGACCATAGTGTCAAAAAGTATTTATGAAGGGTACATTTTGCATGTAAAGGAAGACGATATTGAACTTCCCAACGGAAAGCCTGCAAAGAGGGAAATTATCAGACATATAGGTGCTGTATGTGTTGTACCTGTGACGGATAATAATGAAATTATTGTAGAGCGACAGTTTCGATATCCCATAAATCAGGTAATTACCGAGATTCCTGCCGGAAAACTAGACAGTAAGGATGAGGACAGACTGGAGGCTGCCAAGCGTGAACTTAAGGAAGAGACAGGATATTTGGCAGATGAGTGGACAGATATAGGCATATATTATCCGGCTGCGGCATACAGTGATGAAAGAATTACAATGTATATGGCAAGAGGTCTTCATAAGGGTGAACAGAAATTGGACGAGGACGAGTTTCTGGATGTGAAATCGGTTCCTGTTGATGTACTGGTTGAGATGATAATGAAGGGCGAAATAACAGACGGAAAAACCCAGGTTGCCGTTTTGAAGGTGGCAAAACTACTGGAAAAGTAATAATAATCTATATTAAACGAAAAGAGCTGCAGAAAAAACTGAGGCTCTTTTTTTTTGACGCACAAATATGGCTGTTAAAACGTTATATATAAAGAGGAGGAAAAATCCATGGATTTGAAAGAGCAGTACGATAAGCTCCTCAGGTACTGTTATATGAAAACTAAAGACGGATTTATTGCTGAAGATATAACCCAGGAAACATTATTGAGATTCTGGCAAAGTCATACCTATAAAGAAACGGGAAAGGAAATGGCATATTTGTATACCATCGCCGGAAACCTGTGCATGGATGAGTTCAGAAGAAAACGACCCTGTTCAATAGATGACAAGCCCGAGTTGATATCGGAAAAATGTTTTGTGGCAGACAATATACCGAAAACGGATGAACCCGAAGGAGTGATTGAAAGAGTTGCAATAGAGAGCGCACTCGGGAAACTTCCGGAGGAACTGAGAGAAATAGTGGTTATGCGATATATTTGTGAAATGTCAGCGGCAGAAATCGGAAAGGTAATTGGAATGTCGAGGTTTTCTGTTAACAGAAGACTAAAGGAAGGGCTTGAAATTTTAAGAGAATCATTAGAAGGAGGAACTGTTTATGACAGATAAGGAAATAAAGCGGATGATAAGCAATGCTTATATGTTACCCGAAACTGATAAGGGAAGAAGCTTTGTAAGAAATCATGAAAAAAGGTCACTGCAGATTATGGACATCCTGAAGGTGGAGTTTAGATATATGGGTATTCCGAGTGTTTTTTCGGGTTTGTTCTTATGGGTACTGTTTCTTATTGTTTCAAGGACAAGGGATATGGATGTGATATGGATTGTTTCCGCATTGATTCCGTTATGTGCCATAGTTCCCATGATTCTTCTTTCGGGCTCCGAGAGATATGGAATGGATGAGCTTGAGGCCTCAAGCAGATTTTCACTTAGATATGTGCGTCTGGTCAGGATGCTGATAATCGGATTATTTACCACCGGAGTATTTGGAGGTATTGGGATTATTATGAAAACCATATCCTTCATATCATGTATCGATTATATGATTTTCGTTGTTATTCCGTACCTGTTGAGTGATTTCGGAGCAATGCTTGTTGCCAGAAAATGGTACGGAAAGGAAAACATATTTGGGATTATAGCTGTGTGTGTGTTGGGAAGCTTAATTCCCTATGGAATAAGAATGATTAGAAATGCAGGTCGGTTACCGGATGTGATTTTAGTTAGTCTGACAGTTTTTCTGCTTGTGGCGGTAATAGGTGAATGTGTTTTATATGTTAAAGAAAGTGAGAATATATCATGGAACTTGTGTTAGATAGAGTTGCAAAACAGTACGGAAGTAAAACTGCGGTTGAAAGTTTAAGTGTCAGTTTAAAGCCCGGAGTAATAGGTTTGCTTGGTGCAAACGGTGCAGGAAAAACAACATTAATGAGGATGATTTGCGGAATTCTGAAACCTACAAGCGGTACAGTCTGCTTTGTATCGGAAAATGAAAGCCTTGATGCATCAGAAGAGATGTACAGGGATATTTTGGGATATCTGCCCCAGGACTTTGGATATTATCCCAATTTTACGGGAAAGGAATATATTATGTATATTGCAGCACTAAAGGGGCTTGATAAGTCAGTTGCAAAGCGAAAATGTGCAGAACTTCTAAAGACGGTAAATCTTGAACAGGTTGCCAATAAAAAGATAAAAACCTATTCCGGCGGTATGAAACAGAGGCTTGGTATTGCCCAGGCAGTAATAAATGAGCCGAAGATACTGATTTTGGATGAACCTACGGCAGGTCTTGACCCCAAGGAAAGGGTACGATTCAGAAATCTGATTGCCGGGCTTGGAAAGGACAGTATTGTTATTCTTTCAACACATATTGTATCGGATGTGGAACATATTGCCGACAGAATCCTTATGATGAAGGATGGACAGTTCATTTTTGACGGAACGCTTGATGAAGTGGGGATGAATTTGGAACAATTCTACCTTCAGAACTTTGAAGATGAGGAGGTCTATGATGAGTAGTTTCTTTGTAATATATAAATCAGAGATAAAAAAGATTATCTCTAAAAAGGCTGTATGGCTTGCCATGACTATCGGATTGATTCTGGTACTTCTTATGGGATTTACAAACCTGTCATCAGAAGGTCACATCAGCTATGTAAGCAGTTCAAGAGAGATTCTTTCGCAGATGGATGGAAAGAATATTGATGAAGCATTTTTTCTGAATTTTCAGAACGAGGTATTTGAAGAACTGAAACTAAACCCGGCAAAATATGAAAAACTTATGGATTATGACCCGGGAGCTGCATTTATGAACGGTGCAGGTGCAGTCGGAAAGAAGTCGGTATTCGACTTTATTTATAACGTTGTTCGTGAAAGAAGTATGGTGGAAACGGTAACTGCCGAAGAATTTTATGAAAAAATGCGTGACAATATTATCAGTGACGGACAGGAGCTTGGCAGCAACGATGAAGAGATAAATGAGTGGCTGAAGGAATATGACAGTATAGAGAAGCCAATAAAATACTATTATGCGCAGAGTTATGCCAATATATTGGATGTGTGGTTTTTTGTGGGCTGGGTACTCTTTTTTAATATTGCAATTGCACTTGCCGGTGTTTTTGCGGATGAAAAGACATTCAGAACAGATGCAATCCTTTTGTCGACAAAAAGAGGCAGAATAGCTTTATGTGTTTCAAAGGTTTTGGCCGGAATTACTGTTGCACTGATAGAGGCATTGATTCTTGTCGGAGGTCTGTTTACAGTAATGTTTGTATTCTTTGGAAAAGGAGGAGCACAGGGGATGATTCAGAATATGATTCCCTCTTCACCATGGAATATTACAATAGGTCGCATGACAGGCTTATACGTATTGCTTGCAATTGTAACAACGATTATGTTTGCGCTTACCAACATGCTGGTGTCTTATCTGACTCATTCAGCTGTTGCGACAATGGCAGGCCATGCGGCAGTCCTGTTTGTGGGATTGTTTAATGTGCCAAGTAAGCTGGGGATATTAGCCAAACTGTGGCAGCTTCGCCCCACCATGGCTCTGCATTACGGAACCTTCTGCAATACTTACAGATATGGGAAAATGAATAATGTTGAAGCCGCTTTGCTGATTTACGGAGTGTGTATAGCAATATCTGTGGCTATATTGATATTGTCATACAGAAAATCTCAGATAGAAAGCAGATAAATTACTCTTCACAAACAGATGCTTTTGCTGTCGGAATTTACAAAATTTGCCGAAAGTATTATGATTCAAGGGATATTTGCAAAAAAGACATTGGAGAAACAGTAATATGGCAAGCTTTTTATCCGGGGTTTTGGTTATTGGCATTTTTTTGGTGTTACCGGTATATTCGGTGATTTTTGAGATTAAGATGTTGTTTGTGGCATTAATTAAGTGCTCGAAGAAGCCGGAATATGGGGAATGGTATGAAAATCGCAAACGGTTAAAAAAATCCTATGAACGACATATAAAAATCGGATATATAACTGAAAGTGTATTGATATTTTTGGCACTGTTCATGGAAGATATATACCTTGATTTGATTAAGGAAGTAATATTTAAATCTGATTGGAGTACACAGTTATATAATTTTCAGCTGCATACGCCCTTTAATATGAACTATGTGGCAGGACCAATTGCTATACTTGCGGTATTCCTTGTAAGCATGATTGTTTTGTATGTATGTAAGGCCGATAAGCTTCCGCCGATTTTTCTGGCCCTGTCCATGAGCGGATTGTATATCGGTGTAATATACTGCTTTATCTGGACTGTACATATTCTTAAAAATCCCGAGCTTACAGATGGTGTTCTACTGATTTTGCCTGTGAACCTTCTTCTCATATCACTGAGACTTATTATTACAAAAAGTACGGAATATGAAATCGAAAACAACAGAAGTTCAGCAATAGAAGGTAATAAAGTTCTTGGTCCGTTGTCTTCCTTCAGACAGAAAGCAGCTTATCTTCCGCTTTTGGGTTTGTTGCTGGTAATACCCCTTCTGGGAATTATTGCAGTAATACTGGTCCTTTTTGGACAGGCACCGGATGCAGCGATAAAGGCATTTACGGAAACTGCCGACTTTGGGCTGTCAAAGCACGTTGGACCGCCAAATCTTACTATGGATGAGCATTATCTTTGTACTGTGGCAGCAGAAGGAGATGAATGGCTGGTCAGACCGTTAAGATCCGGTGTAAGACACGGACATGAAGTAACGGTGAACAGACAGCTGCTTATAGCCAATGCCTTTGAGGATGTCCTTATTGAACGCACCCCCGGGTTTCATCGCCGAATCAGACATTTTTATGATACATACGGTTTTCCCATTGCAAAGCTTATTAAAAAGAAATGGGTTGCAGATATGGTTTACCTTTTAATGAAGCCCTTGGAATGGATTTTTTTGCTTGTTCTATATATGGTTGATGTGCATCCTGAGGACAGAATTGCCATGCAGTATACAGGAAAGACTGTAAAGCAATTGCTAATGTAGAGAAAATCGGCTATTATGAAAGAGACCTCGTGAAGAGGAATTGAGAAAAAAGCATTTTAAATCTGATAGGGGAGGATATTGAAATGGCAGATCAGGTTACAAATTACAAGTGCCCGGCTTGTTCGGGACCGCTTCATTTTGCACCCGCATCGGGGAAAATGGAATGTGAATACTGCGGAAGTGCATATTCCGTAGAAGAGATTGAAGCAAAGTATGCGGATGCCAATAAAGAGGCAGTCAACGCAAAGGCAGCTGCAGACAGCAAGAAACCGTCGGAAGATGAATGGGAAGTAAGTACCGAAGAATGGAATGCTGAAGGGATGAAAGCCTATTCTTGTCCTTCATGTGGTGCAACACTTCTTTGTGAGGATACCATGGGAGCTTCATGTTGTCCTTATTGCGGTAATCCTACAGTTGTTCCGGGACAGTTTACAGGTTCAATAAAGCCTGATTTTGTAGTTCCGTTTAAGATTGAGAAGGATGCTGCAGTAGAAGCTTTGAAGAAATACTACGGCGGAAAATACCTTGTTCCCAAGACATTTAAGAGCGGAAGTCATCTTGATGAAGTACAGGGAGTTTATGTTCCATTCTGGCTTTATGACGGATATGCAAAGGGTGACTGCGTATATGAAGCTGTAAAGAAGGAAGTTAAAAAGACAGCAACAGAAGAAATCACAACCAGCAAATATTATGAGGTTGAAAGAAGCGGTAATTTGAGATTCGAGAAGATTCCCGCCGATGCATCCACAAAGATGGATGACAGCATGATGGATTCAATCGAGCCATATGATTACAAGGATCTTAAGCCTTTTACAAATGCATATCTTACAGGTTATCTTGCAGACAAATATGATGTATCGGCAAAGGATAACGCAGACCGTGCCATGAAGCGTGCAAAGGAATCTACCAAGAACGCTTTGTATCAGGATGTTAAGGGTTATGATTATGTTTCTCCCAAGAGAGAGAACATCAGTGTTACACAGGGAAAAGCTTATTATGCAATGATGCCTGTTTGGATGCTTAACACAAGCTGGAACGGTAAGGATTATAAATTTGCAATGAACGGTCAGACAGGTAAGCCGGTTGGAGAACTTCCAATGGATAAGGGCAAGTTCTGGCTGACATTGATTATAATGGTTGCAGCAATTGTAGGCCTTTCGTTTGTTGCAAAAAATGCACAGACATTAATTCTGATTATCGGCGCGATTGCAACACTTATTACTTCAATCTGTCTTACAGGAAGCCTTAAGAATGTTTCAAAAGCATCTACGGCAGGCGATTATATTGCGGGAGACAAGATTAATATTACTCATCGTAATGACAGATTTGATCGTCAGACAGTAGAACGCAAGCCATTAAATACACAGCCGGCAAATAATGCGAATGCAAAATAGAGCAATGTGAAATATTGATTTGCAGAAGTGATATAAAAGAACGGATTGGGAATTACCCAATCCGTTCTTATTTATTCTTCAACAGAGATTTTATTTATCTTTTAACAAGAATGTAACTCAAATCAAATGTTTTCTTTGGGATAATGTAAATATCCTTGGGATTATCCTGCTTACAAACCAGATAATCACCGGGATTACCGAGAACGTACTGCTCTTCATCCCACAGAGTAAAGACCTTAACGGTTCTGTCAAGCTCCTTGCCATGTACATATACATCATCCTTTGGAATACAGGTTTTTGCATATCTTTCAAGAACAAATACCCTGTCATCTATATTGGTACGTATTGTAGGACTGTAGTTTGCTTCATAGATGAAAGGCTCGTCTGATATTGTATAAGAATCTTCAAACTGCTTCTTTCTGATTGGATAAACCTCGCCGTTGATACCGATAAGTATAAGAAAATCATCATCAACCTTGGCTTCGGTATCCTTTTCAAGTGAACGGATAATGATATTGGCACCCATTGGAAGGAATTCCGAAGGATTAACAACGCCTACAGGTGTGGGAAGCTTCTTATAAAGAGACGTTTCGCTCAAATTAGCGGAATAATCCTTTGCGTAAAGGATATCTATGCTGTCAAAATACTCTGTCATTCTCAAGCCGAAATAAGTTTCGGTATTGATTGTCGGATAGAGAGATTCATACAGAGAGTCAAATATAAACCCACCGGCCTTGTCGGTATGACCGCCGCCGGAACCGATTTTGTGTGTCAGATAATCAGCCAGTTCGTTGGCACGCACCTCCTTGATACAGCTTCTGACTGAAATTTTGTATCCGCTGTCCACCTTGCTGTATACGATACAAGTATCGATTTTATCAACCTGAAGAACCAGATCACTGATAAGTCCCAAAATGTTGGGATCGCAGGCTTCCGAATGAACAACAGCGAATCGGTGATCGTCATTGTAAATATGTCTGATAAGGGCAATGCCTGCTATTTCAAGCTCTTTTATGGAAATGTTGGAGTTTATAAATCTGGTAACAAGGTTCTTATCGAATACAAGAGAATCCTTCATATCACGGTCAAGAGGATGAAGCGATTCGATAAAGTTTCCGGTATCGGTCATAAGTCCGTAATAAAGTGCCGTACAGAGCTTTGGATTGTCGGCAACATTAAAGCCTTCATCCAGAAGAAGCTTCCAGACAAGGGTCGAACAGCTTCCCAGATAAGTGCGGATATCGCTCATTTCCAGCTGGGTACATATCTGGTGATGATCGATACAGGCAGTATTCTCGGCTCTTATCATCGTAACGTTGCTTTCGCCGGGCTGGCAGTCAACCGTGAGAAGAAGACCGTCCTTGATGTGGAAGGTTTCAGGGAAAAATGATACGGGAATATCCAGTTCCCTAATCATCAGCTTCAAATTAGGCTTTGTAATCTGATTCCTTCCGCCATACACGATGTATGATTCAATATGATTTGCTTGAAAATAAAGATGAAGACCGTAAGCAGAAGCAAGAGCATCTGCGTCAGGATTGTCATGACATTGGATACAGATACTTTTGTATCTGAGCAGTGTACTTAATTTCATTGATTCTCCTTTTTCTCATATGAGTTCGGGCAAAAGAACAATTCTATATGCAAAGGAACTCATCTATTGATATTATACTATACATTGTTTGAAGTGTTAAAGATAGAAAATATGCAGAAAAATGTATTTTCAAAGGATAACTATTGATATAATGGTGTAGGAGTTATATTATGTTTAATGTATCTCATAAAACAACAGAGAAAGGTGAACAAAAATGAACGACAATAAGTCAAGGGAAAAGTTGGGGAGTCGTTTGGGATTTATTCTTTTAAGCGCAGGATGTGCCATCGGACTTGGTAATGTATGGAAATTCCCATATATAACAGGCCAGAGCGGTGGCGGAGTATTTTTGCTCTTTTATATTCTTATGCTTGTAATGTTTGGTATTCCCGTTATGACTATGGAATTTGCCATCGGACGTGCAAGTCAGAAGGCACCGGTAAAGATGTATGAAGGCATTGAGCCCAAGGGAAGCAAGTGGCATCTTCACGGAATTCCCTGCATGATAGGCTGTATTCTTCTTATGATGTACTATTCCGTAATCGCAGGCTGGATACTGAACTATTTTGTTAAATTTGTTAAAGGTGATTTTGTTGGAGCAACCGCTGAATCTGTAGGGGAAACCTTTGGAACACTTATGGCTTCGCCCGGAACAATGATTATTTATCTTGCAATTATTGTAGTACTTGGCTTTGGTGTATGTGCAATCGGCCTTCAGAGCGGTTTGGAAAAGGTTACAAAGTACATGATGATAGCACTTCTTGGTATTATGCTTGTCCTTGCAATTAAGTCATTTACAATGCCGGGAAGCAAAGAAGGCTTAAGCTTCTTCCTTCTTCCTGACTGGAGTCAGGCAAAGGAAATCGGTATCGCAACAGTTCTTAAGAACGCCCTTAATCAGGCATTCTTTACTCTGAGTATCGGTATCGGATCAATGGCTATTTTCGGAAGCTATATCGGAAAGGAACGCAGCCTTTTCGGAGAATCGGTTAATATTACTATTCTCGATACATTTGTTGCAGTAACAGCAGGACTTATTATTTTCCCTGCATGCTTCTCATATGGAATTGATGTTAACGCAGGCCCGGGCCTTTTGTTTGTAACAATGCCCAATGTATTTGCCAATATGTCTCTTGGACGTCTTTGGGGATCATTGTTCTTCCTGTTTATGAGTTTTGCTGCTTTGTCTACAGTATTTGCAGTATATGAGAATATTCTTGCAAACTTTATGGAAGTAACAACCTGGAGCAGAAAAAAGGCATGCCTTATCTGTGGAATAGGAATGTTTGTTCTTGCAATTCCGTGTGCTCTCGGATTTAATGTTTGGTCAGGATTTATGCCATTTGGTGACGGTACGGGAGTTCTTGACCTGGAAGACTTTATCGTATCCAATCTGTTACTCCCTATTGGTGGTATTATCTATGTTCTTTTCTGTACAAGTCGTTACGGATGGGGCTGGAAGAACTTTACCGATGAAGCAAATGCCGGTGAAGGACTTAAGGTACCCGGTTGGATGAAGAACTATATGAAATTCTTCGTTCCCGTTGTTCTTATTCTGATTCTTGTAGTCGGATTAATTGATTTCTTCGGTTAAGAAGGGGATTGATTTATTTTGATTTGGAATAATAGAAATGTGTTAACAAAAAGAGAGTCCTGTGCTTAGCACAAGGCTTTCTTTTTGTATTGGATATATCTGAGATATGCGGTCAGGCCGCTTAAAAACCAGGTAATGCCAACAGACCACCATATTCCCCAAAGACCAAACAGTGCCATTCCAGTAAGAATTACCGGGAAGGTCAGGCGGCAGATGACCTCGACTATACCGTTTATCAGGGCAAATATTGCATCGCCGATACCGTTGAGAACACCTCTTACAACATAGATGACACCCAGGAATACATAAAACCAGCTTGTAATACGAAGTGCTTTGGCACCCATTTCAATAACCTCTCTGTCATCAACAAATATACGTACAATGGGTTCTCCGAGAAACTGCATAAAAGGAAGCATGGCTACAGAGAATATAAACATGATAAGCATACTTTTTTTGAAACCAAGGATTACTCTGTCATTTTTTTTGGCCCCGAAGTTCTGACCACAAAAGGTTGAAAGGGAAGAACCAAGGGTCTGGTAGGGCTGGTGAATCAGCTGCTCAATTCTGCTTGTTGCCGTAAATGCGGCAACCGCAACTGCTCCGTAACCGTTAACAACACTCTGAAGAGCCATACATGAAATGGCAATGAGAGAAAACTGGAGAGAAAGGGGCACGCCGATTTTGACTGCCTGAAGGATTATCTCTCTGTTGGGCCGAAGATTTTCTTTGTTAAGCTTGAAGTAACGGTTATATTTTAATGCAAATGCCAGGCACAGCGCTCCTGAGACAAACTGGGAAATAACCGTTGCAACAGCTGCACCGAATACTCCCATATTGAATACCTGGACAAAAAGAAGATCCAAGCCGGTATTAAGCAGGCAGGAGAAAATCAAAAAATAAAGTGGCGATTCGGAATCCCCCATTGCCCGGAGCATGGAGGAAGCAAAATTATACAATGCCACAAATATAAGGCCTATACATTGTAACTGCAGGTATGAAAGGGAATCTGCCATGATATTTTCAGGTGTCTTCATGAGATTAAGAATAGGACGTGACAAAAGGAAAGCCAGAGTTCCTATAACCACAGACATGAAAAACATTATATAGGCGGTATTGCTTATGCAGGATTTTACCTTTTCTTCATCACCGGTACCAAATACCTGGGAGGTTACGATACCGCCTCCGTTTCCGATACCGTTACAGAGTGCAAAGAACAAAAAGCAGATGGAACCGGTGGCACCTACTGCGGCCAGAGCATCGGCTCCCACGTATTTTCCTACAATAATGGAATCAACCAGGTTATATACCTGCTGGAAGATATTTCCGATAAGCATGGGAAGGGCAAAACTCAGCAGATGTCCTACCGGATTGCCTTCAGTCATATTGATTGTTTGTGATTTAAAATTAATTTTAGCCATATTGTAATTATATTCTTATGTCGGTTAAAAACTAATATGAAATATATGCGATATATTTTCATTTTTAAACATCAAATAATGAATAAGGAGTGCCGAATTTCATTGTAAAATCCGATGTTTTTTGATACCATTGGTAAGTAAGAAAAAGGAGTAGAAAATGGCAAAACAAACTTGGAAACCCGGAAATATGCTTTACCCCCTTCCCGTTGTTATGGTTAGCTGCGGCGAAGAAGGAAAAAGACCCAATATAATTACGGTTGCCTGGGCAGGAACCATCAATTCGGACCCTGTTATGGTATCTGTTTCCGTAAGGAAGGAACGCTATTCCCACGATATCATAGAGCGCACCGGAGAATTTGTAATCAATCTTGTTACAAAGGACCTTACGTATGCTACGGATTATTGTGGTGTAAAGTCCGGAAGAGATGTGGACAAGTATGAAAAGCTTGGACTTACTCCTGTTTCGGTTGAAGGTGTGTCCTGTCCTGCCATTGCCGAAAGTCCTCTTAGCCTGGCTTGTAAGGTTAAGGAGGTTAAGGAACTTGGAAGTCATGACATGTTTATCGCAGAGGTAGTAAGCGTTACTGTTGATGACAAATATATGAATGCTGACGGCAAGTTTGAACTTAACAGCACCGGTCTGGTGGCTTATTCACACGGTGAGTATTTTGAACTTGGTGAAAAGATAGGTAAATTCGGTTATTCCGTTAAGAAGTAATATATAAGTGAGTTCGAGACCATCCTCACTATAAACAAAACTAGGAGAAAATATGAACAAAAAGGTAAGATTTATCACTCAGGCTGCAATCATTGCGGCTATTTATGCTGTTCTGACATTGGTAACATGGCAGTTTTCCTCATATGCAATCCAGGTCCGTGTGGCCGAAGCGCTATGTGTATTGATTTTATATACGCCGGCTGCGGTTCCGGGAATGTTTGTGGGATGCCTTATCAGCAATATTTTTATGGGAACCTGGGCTGATATACTGTTTGGTTCACTGGCAACACTGCTGGCTGCTGTAATAACAGCGGGAATACCAAAAAAGGCAAAGTATATATACCCACTGCCTACGGTCATTGTAAATGCGCTGGTGGTGCCCTTTATCCTGTACTACGGTTACGGAATAACAAGTATGGGAAATGCCACGGGAACTGTGGCAACACTGCTTTTTATGGGAGTATCCGTATTTTTGGGAGAAGCTGTGGCATGTTTTGTGATAGGCTTGCCGCTAATGAAGCTTTTGGGCAGAATATGGCCCTATTTGGATAGAAATAATGAATAAAAAAGTATTAACAGTTTTAGAATACAACAAAATAATAGAAATGCTTGCAGGCTATGCTTCCTCTCCCCTTGGAAAGGAAATGTGTCTTAAGCTGGAGCCCTACTCCGATTTGGAGGTTATCGAAAGAGAACAGAAAAATACGGAGGATGCATTTAACAGGCTGATAAAAAAGGAGAATATCAGTTTTGGAAGCAATAAAAATGTCATTCTTTCCATGAAAACACTTGATATCGGTTCTACACTGTCTCAGATTGAACTTATTACCGTTGCCAATTTTCTGGATAATGTTAATAGAGTGAAGACCTACGGACGGAAGGAAAGACCTGAGGAACCGGACGATTCGCTTACAGAAATGTTTGATGAACTGCAGCCTTATACTCAGCTGGCTGAAGAGATTCACAAATGCATTATAGACGAGGAAACAATAAGTGACGATGCCTCTCCGAATCTGCGTAAAATCAGACGTGAGATAGTAGCGGCAGGGGACAAGATACATTCACAGCTGGGAAGTATGCTTAACGGTTCTGTCAGAACTTACCTTCAGGATGCGGTTATTACAATGAGAAACAACCGTTACTGCATTCCTGTAAAGGCAGAATATAAAAGCCAGGTTCCGGGAATGATTCACGATCAGTCATCTACCGGCTCCACATTGTTTATTGAGCCTGCGGCAATTGTAAATCTGAACAACAAAATCAGAGAGCTGATGCTTGATGAGAAGAAGGAAATAGAGGTAATTCTTGCAGATCTTTCGGCAAAAACAGGAGATTATTCGGCACAGATAATCAATAATCAGAAGCTGATGACAAAGCTGGATTTCATTTTTGCCAAGGGAAGACTTGCCATTGAGCAGAATGCAAGCAAGCCGGTGTTTAACACAGACCATATAATCAATATCAGAAAAGGCCGTCATCCTCTTTTGTCGAAGGATAAGGTTGTACCTATAGATATCAGACTGGGAGAGGACTTTGATCTTCTTATAGTAACCGGTCCCAATACAGGCGGAAAAACAGTTTCACTTAAAACAGTTGGTCTGCTGACACTTATGGGACAGGCCGGTCTTCATATTCCGGCTGCGGACAGATCCCAGCTTTCCGTATTCAATAAAGTATATGCGGATATAGGTGACGAACAGAGTATTGAACAGAGCCTTTCAACATTTTCTTCTCATATGAAGAATATAGTTACAATTCTTAAGTATGCGGATGCTGACAGTTTGTGCCTGTTTGATGAGCTTGGCGCAGGTACGGATCCCACTGAAGGGGCCGCTCTTGCCATTGCGATTCTAAACCACCTCCATGACCGCGGAATCAGAACCATGGCAACAACTCATTACAGTGAGCTGAAGGTCTATGCACTGTCAACATCCTTTGTAGAAAATGCCTGCTGCGAGTTTAATGTGGATACACTTTCACCAACCTACAGACTTCTTATAGGTATTCCGGGAAAGAGTAACGCATTTGCAATATCCAAGAGACTGGGATTGAAGGATAATATTATTGAAGCCGCAAAGCTTCAGATTGAAGCAGACAAGGAAAGCTTTGAGGATTTAATCAGCGATCTTGAAAGCAAACGTGTTTTGATAGACAAGGACAAAGAGGACGCTGCAAGGGCAACTTCAAGGGCAAAGGAACTTGAGAAGGAGCTTGAACGTAAAAATGCCAAGCTTGAAGAGCAGAGAGAGAATATTCTCCGGGAGGCAAGAGAAGAAGCCAGAGAGATTCTTAAGGAAGCCAAGGATGTTGCCGATGAGACAATAAGGGATTTCAATAAATTTGGCGGTTCGCTGGATATAAGAGAGCTTGAAAACAGGCGTTCAAAGATACGAAACAAAATAGATGATACCAATTCAAAGTTATCCATAAAATCAGATAAGCCGGCAAAGAAGCAGGAACTGAAGCCGGATAAGCTTAAGCTTGGAGATGATGTTAAGGTTCTGTCCATGGGTCTCAAGGGAATAGTGAACAGTCTTCCGGATGCAAAGGGCAATCTGTTCGTTCAGTGCGGTATCATCCGTTCCAAGGTTCATATTTCAGACCTTGAGCTTATCGATGAAGAGGAGTTTACGGGAAAAGATAAGAAGAAATCTTCGGCTTCTTCCGTAAGCGGAATCAGAATGAGTAAGAGCTATACCATTTCCCCGGAGATAAATCTTCTGGGAAAAACCGTGGATGAGGCATTGAGTGAACTGGATAAATATCTGGATGATGCATATCTTGCACATCTTTCAAGTGTAAGAATTGTCCATGGTAAAGGAACCGGCGCATTGAGACAGGCTGTAACCAATCACCTTAGGAAGACAAAATATATTAAATCCTACAGGCAGGGAGCTTATGGCGAGGGTGATGCCGGAGTTACTATAGCGGAGTTTAAGGAAAATTAGTAGTAAGGGGCCTTTCGGTTCCGGATAGGAGAAAAAATGGCTGTTGCAAAACAGAAGATAATGATTGTTGATGATGATAACAACATAGCAGAGTTAATTTCCCTCTATCTTGTGAAGGAATGCTTTGAAACCCAGATTTATAATGACGGAGAGTCGGCTCTTGCGGCTATGGATGCATATAACCCGAACCTCATTCTGCTAGATCTGATGCTTCCGGGAATAGACGGATATCAGGTATGCAGAGAGATAAGAGGAAAGAGCAATACACCGATAATTATGCTTTCCGCAAAGGGAGAGGTATTTGACAAGGTTCTCGGACTTGAGCTGGGGGCCGACGATTATATGGAGAAACCCTTCGATTCAAAGGAACTGGTTGCAAGAGTAAAATCTGTCTTAAGAAGATATAAGGCTGCACCGGAACAGGTAAATGAGGTTCCGGATAAGTGTGTTGAATATCCGGATTTGATTATCAATCTGACCAACTATTCTGTAATATACAACGGAAGCAATGTGGATATGCCACCCAAGGAACTGGAACTTCTGTATTTCCTGGCATCCAGTCCGAATCATGTATTTACAAGAGAGCAGCTGCTTGACCAGATTTGGGGCTACGAATATATGGGAGATACCCGTACCGTAGACGTTCATATCAAACGTCTTCGTGAGAAAATAAATGATCACGAGTCATGGAAAATATCCACGATTTGGGGAATTGGATACAAATTTGAGGTAAGAGCATGAGGAAAACCCTCTATCTGAAGCTTATTCTCGCATATGTCATTTTCGGTATATTTGGGTTTATTATGGTCTCAACCTTTGCTTCGTCTATGACACGTGAGCATCTTAAGAGAGAAAAGGCCGAAAAACTGTATGCGGAGGCTACGCTTATTGCAAATTCATATGCGACGGACCTGTATAATAATCAGGCATCCCTTGATTCCGTACAGAAGCAGCTTGAGGCAATGGATACATATCTGGATGCGGTTATTTGGATTATCAATCCTTCCGGAAGAATGATTCTTGACTCTTCAACAAAGCTGGATATTGACAGTGAAAGGGTTATTGAGGGGTTCGATCCGACCATTACGCTGGGGTCATATTACACTACAGGTAATTTTTTCGGATATTTTAACGAAGAAACGCTCAGCGTATTTGCACCGATTACCACAGATTTTACCGTAAAGGGTTATGTTGTAATCAATGTATCCATGAAGACAATTGAGGAATCAAAGGAGTCTCTTCTGAATATTTCATACCTGCTTTTGATTCTATTGTTCCTGCTTTCACTCATTATTTTGTTGTTCTTTACGGAATTTGTATATATTCCCATTAAGAAAATAACGGAAGCAACCGAGCATTATGCTGCAGGTGACATGGATTATGAGCTTGTTTTGGACAGTGATGATGAACTGGGATATCAGGCAGCAGTGCTTTCTTATATGGCTCAAAAGGTTGCCACAGCCGAAGACGATCAGAAGAAATTTATTGCAAATGTTTCTCATGACTTCAGATCGCCGTTAACCTCTATAAAGGGATATCTTGAGGCAATGCTGGATGGAACAATACCTCCGGAAATGCATGTAAAATATCTGAGCGTCGTACTAAACGAGACAGACAGACTTACAAAACTTACCAACGGACTTCTTTCCCTCAATAACCTGAGCACAAAGGGTATGAGTCTTGAAAAGAGCATTTTCGATATAAATGCAATAATAAAGAATATAATTGCGTCTTTTGAAGGAACCCTTCAGAAGAAGAAAATATCGGTAGATCTTGTACTGACGGGAGAAGAACTTCTGGTTGAAGCGGATATGTCAAAGATTCAGCAGGTGTTGTATAATCTTTTGGATAATGCTATTAAGTTTTCACATCAGAATTCTTCAATCAAGATAGAAACAACAGAGAAGAAACATAAAGTATTTGTTTCTGTTAAGGATAGCGGTATCGGAATTCCAAAAGATAGTCTGAAACTTATCTGGGACAGATTCTATAAGACGGATTTATCCCGAGGCAAGGATAAAAAGGGCACCGGACTGGGGCTTGCAATTACAAAGGAGATTATAAAAGCCCATAATGAAAATATAAATGTTATCAGTACTGAAGGTGTTGGAACAGAGTTCATATTCTCGCTTCCGGTTGTTGATGATGAAGAGGAATAAAATAATTGATTTTTTGTAGGGAGACAGGCATGAAAATCGGGTTTGACAATGACAAATATCTTACAATGCAGTCGCAGCATATCAAGGAGAGAATCAAAGAGTTTGGAAACAAACTTTATCTGGAGTTTGGGGGTAAACTGTTTGATGATTATCATGCATCAAGAGTTTTACCGGGTTTTGAGCCCGACAGTAAGCTTAAGATGCTTATGCAGCTTAAGGACCAGGCAGAGGTTATTATTGTAGTCAGTGCCGAAGACATTGAGTCCAACAAAATAAGAGGTGATTTGGGAATTACCTACGATGAGGATGCATTAAGGCTTATGGATGCATTTTCACAGGTAGGTTTGTATGTAGGAAGCATATGTATTACCAGATATGCGGGACAGGTTTCTGCGGATAAGTATATCAGCAGGCTTACGGAACTGGGAATAAAGACCTATAAGCATTACAATATTCCGGGTTATCCAAGTGATGTAGCCACCATTGTAAGTGATGACGGTTACGGAAAGAATGATTATATTGAGACAGAAAAACCGCTTGTGGTAGTAACCGCACCGGGACCCGGAAGCGGAAAGATGGCCGTATGTCTGTCACAGCTTTACCATGAGAATAAGCGTGGAGTGAAAGCAGGCTATTCCAAATTTGAGACATTTCCGATTTGGAATCTTCCGCTTAAGCACCCTGTTAATATGGCATATGAGGCAGCAACGGCAGACCTCAATGACGTCAATATGATTGACCCATTCCACCTTGAGGCTTATGGTGAAACAACAGTAAATTATAACAGGGATGTGGAGATATTCCCTGTTCTCAATGCTATTTTTACAGAGATTCTGGGTAGCAGTCCTTACAAATCACCTACGGATATGGGTGTAAATATGGTAGGAAACTGTATTATAGATGATGATGTGTGCAGGCAGGCTTCTGAGCAGGAAATAATCAGGAGATATTATCAGTGCATGTGCGATAAGAAGCGCGGTAAGGATGTTAAGGATATCCTGTTCAAACTGGAACTTATTATGAAACAGGCTTATCTTACCGTTGAAGACAGAACGGTTGTTAATGCGGCTCTGTCAAGAGAGGAAAGTACAGGACATCCGGCTGCAAGTATTGAGCTTCCGGACGGAACACTTATGACAGGAAAGACAACAGATCTTCTCGGAGCATCTGCGGCTGTACTTCTTAATTCACTTAAGGAGCTTGCGGGAATAGAACATGACCTTCATCTTGTAAGTCCTGAGGCGATTGAACCTATTCAGAAGCTTAAGACAGGTTTTCTGGGAAGTCAGAATCCCAGACTGCATACGGATGAGATACTTATTGCATTGTCGATTTCAGCAGCCACCAATAAGGATGCGAAGCTGGCATTACAGCAGTTGCCGAAACTGAAGGGCTGTGAAGCACATTCTTCGGTATTGCTTTCATCTGTAGACGAGAAGATATTTAAGAAGCTTGGTCTTCATCTGACCTGTGAACCCAAGTACGAATCTGACAACAAGTATCATAAGCATTAATTTGCTTTATATGGTGTAATACCAAAGGTATATTTCATTTTTCCGGAATTTTCAATTGTTTTCCAGTTACGCATATCTTCAATACCTTGGAAGATATAGTAATATTCATAGGAAGACAGGATGGAAGAGTTCTGTGAAGAATAGACGTTTTCCAGTTCTTCTTTGGTATTGACGTTATTTTCACCTATTAGAATTACCCCGATGGAGTCAAGTCCGTCGGGGATTTTTATTTCCCTGTAATCCGGAATAGGAGAATCCGGGTTCAAACTTACATAAGAATGAGGAGCATATTTCATAATTGAAAGCTTCTCATAGTTGCCGGCAATGTTGGACGCAGATATAGTCGCGGTTGTGGTGCATTCCGCGTAGATTATGGTTCCTTCTTCAGAGATAATAACGGTATGTGATTCGGTACCGTCATATCTGTATAGATTCATTACCCAGTAGTATGCCTTGAAGGTATTGAATGTAGAATCGGTGCAGCAGTATCTTTTGGCCTTCCAGTTATACCAGTTATCACCACTTTCTTCTATGACAGAAACAGGATAAAGGTCAGCCAGGTATAATTTGTGCAAGCAATCCTTTGTCAGTTTGTACATATAATTTGCATCTTTTTCGGAAAATGATGCATTTACCTTGGTACTTTCACCGTCCCAGGAGTTAGTAATAAGCTGAATTCTTTCGTATTCGGAGAGTTGAGAAGAAGCCATTGCCGAAATTGCCGAATTTTTGCCGATGTAATTTTCGGAAGATACTCTGGTAACGATACCTGTCTGTGAACCGGAATAGTGTTCAAGCAGAAGCTGAGGGAGGAATAAGCCTGAAATGATAACCAAAAGAGTGAGCATTATTGAGATAACCAAAAGATGAATATTGTTCTTTTTCATTATTCGGTCACCTCCTCTTTCTTTAGGGGAAATATAACTGAAACAGTGGTTCCAACATTTTCTTCGCTACTTATTTTTAACTTTGCATTATGTCGGTTAATAATAAGTGAAGCAAGGGACATACCAAGTCCTGCGCTTCCTTCACGTCTGGATCTTGATTTATCAACCATATAGAATTCGTCACATATTTTGTCCACGTGTTCCGGTTTCATTCCTATACCGAAATCTTTGACAGAAAGTATGTAATTGTCTTCAGAGACTTCACCGGTAAATTCTATAACAGAGCCCTGCTTTGAGGCCTTTCTGGAGTTATCTATAAAATTAATAAATGCAGTTGCAAGCAAATCCCTGTTTCCGTAAATCATGGCAGGGTCAATTTTTTTCTTTAAAGTGATATCTGCAGACAAAAGAGCCGGATTAACTATTCTTTCCGTTTCCCTAACAATTGAATCAACCGTAATTTGGCTCATTTCTATATCGGAGCGGTTAAGATATATAAGATCAAAAAGCTTTCGTGACATCAGCTCCAGACGCTTTCCCGCAGAAACAATATAGTTCAGAGAAGAAATCTGATCCTCTCTGGGAAGCTCCACAGAGCGCATGGTGTCGGCATAACCGATGATGGTTGTCATTGGTGTTTTGATTTCGTGGGTAAAGTCCGCAACGAACTGCTCACGTTTATGAACCTGTTCCTCAAGTTCATTTACATGCATATCAACAGAACTGGCCATATTGTTGAATTTTGCTGCCAGCTGTCCGATTTCGTCTGAAGAACGGACAGAAGCACGCATTTTGTAATTGCCGTCTGCCATTTCATCGGATACGTTGTTTAATTTTTCCAAAGGGGCCGTTAAAATTGTGGACAGAATATAACTGATAATACAACCGAGAACAATAATTGAGCATAGTATTATCCTAAAGAAGGTCAGTTGACGCTGCATAAGACTATAAGCATTTTCAACGCTTTTTTTGGTCACAACCTGAAGATACTTCTGAAGAACCTCATTGCAAGAGGCAATATAGATATAATGAGTTCCGTCAACTTCCTCAATAACGTAGTTTTTGTCGACTTTTCCTTTTATTTCTAATAGAGACGGGGGAATGTCATTATTGGATTTGTCATTATTAAAGACCGGTTTGTCGTCATAGAAAATGCTTAATGTTGCCCCCGGAGAAACTATACCGAATACCGTATTGTTGCCTATTTCCTTAAGCTTGTCCGGCATATTCGTATTGTTCCCGTTTATAAACTCCAAAAGCTCATATTCTACGTATGTCTGTGCCATGGTATGCTCTACAATTGCACCGTCCACCAGAGTATCAAGAGCAAGACGAAAATTCATCCGAATCATTAAAAAGCCCATTATTCCCAGTGATACTGACAACAATATGATATTGACAATGAGTACCTTAAATTTAAATTTCATCGTTTTCCAGTCTGTATCCTACACCGTAAATGGTTGTGAGTGAATCTGAAAGGTCAAGCTTTTGACGAAGACGTCTAATATGCAAATCAAGAGTTCTTGTGTCTCCGGTATATTCCATTTCCCAAACCTTTTCATACAGAGTATCTCTAAAAAGTGTAATGTTCTTGTTTCGTACCAGCAGGAGAAGGAGCTCAAATTCCTTTGGTGTCAGGTCAATGTATAAACCGTCCTTTTTAACCGTTAAATTTTCGGTATCAATTTCTATATTACGATAGTACAATATGACGTCAGTTTTGTTATATCTCCTCAGTACGATGTTAACCCGTGCAAGAAGCTCAACTATTTCAAAGGGCTTCACGATATAATCTTCAGCACCGGAGGTAAGGCCCTTCACTCTGTCATCGAGACTGCCTTTGGCAGTAAGGAAGATAACAGGAATATTGAACGGTCGAATATAATCCATTAGCTCGTATCCGTTAACGTGAGGAAGCATTATGTCCAAAAGAATTAAATCCCAGGAAGTGTTTTTTTCCAGAAGATTTGCAGCCTCAAGACCATCATTGCATATACTGCAGGAGTACCCGAGCCTTGAGAGATTCATCTTTATCAAATTGGAAATTGCCAGTTCATCCTCAACAATAAGAATCTTTACCACGTGTATTCCTCCGTATATGTTTCTTATTATAAATGTAATTTTATCAAAAAAGTATCAAAACGGAAACTTTTTGGAAACAAATGGATTATATCATGTACAAGATTAAAACTTTTTTGATGGACGAGGTCTGAAAAGTAATGAAAAGAGAAGGAAAAAAAGAAAGAATATTAGTTGGCACAATGGCTGTAACAATATTGCTTTCGGGATGTGGAAAGGGCATATACAGCGAGGTGGCACCTCTTCACAGAGATATTTATGAAAAGTCGGGATATATAGTAACCGATGTCCATAAGGATGATATGGAATCTACGCTGTCACTTTCCTTAAAGCCGGCGAATGTTACAAAGATAGACTATTCTGTCGATGAATCGGAACTTGAAGTGGAAGAGATAGCCGTTCAGCCCGGAGAAAGTGTCAGGAAGGGCCAGCTTCTGATTTCGTTTAAGTCGGATGAACTAAAGAAATCAATTGACTATTACACTGATGAATTAAATAAAAAGCAGATGCTTCTTGATCATTATTCAAGGGTTTCCAATGTGACCTATGATGAAAAAGATCGTATGGAAAAATACGGTGTTGTACTTGAAGAACTTGCAGACGACGTAGATTTGGCCAGGGCTTATCTTGAAGAGGAACAGCAAAGACTTTCCAGATGTCAGATTATAGCGCAGGAGGACGGCTTCATTTCTTATATCAGCAATCAGGCAATGAATGGCTATGTGGAAGCCGGAGAGGTTATTGTTACGGAGAATTGCGGACAGAATCGTTTTTCGGCTACTACCATAGACAATTTTGAATTTAACATAGGAGATGTATATAAAGCCGATGATGAATCGGTATCCTATGATATGAGAGTTGTAGAAGTAAAAGAGGAAGAAGCCGGGGAAAGGACAATTGTATTTGAAGCAGTTGATAATTCAATTAATCCGGGAATAGAGCTTTTAAATATGACGATTATTAAACCCTTATTGAAGGATGCAATATATGTTGACAAGGATGCAGTCTATCATAAGGATGACAAGAGCTTTGTCTTTATTGTATCGGATGAGGGGTTCCTCGATGCGGTATATGTTGATACGGGTGAAACGATAGGTGAGTATGCAATTATAAAGAGCGGTTTGAACGGTACCGAAAAGGTGGCAAAAAAATGAGAGAAGTGAAAAAGACCTCCAAAAATAAAATAGCGTTGCTGCTTGTTTTTGCAACACTTTTATGTGGTTGTAAAGAAGAGATAGAAGTACCGGAACTGATTGAGCCGACAACAAACGTTACGCTTTTCAGGCCTGTCGGAAGAGGGACAGTCGGTAAAAAACACATTGAAAAGGGAGTAGTGGTTCCCACAGAATACAGTCATTTCTTTTCAAGAAGAACAACCATCAAGGAAATTTGTTGTGACGTGGGAGAATATGTTAATGAAGGAGATGTTCTTGCAACAGCAGATATAAAGGCTGTACAGGAAGAACTTACCGAATTACAGGCAGCCCTTGATGTATGTATTAAGGAGCACGAAATCAATGTTCCGATGCACGAGCTGAACACACAGATTATTAACGCAGAAAAGCAGGGGTATCTGTATATAGACGATCAGGACAGTGCAATGGAATGCTATGATAAGCAGAAACTTGAGGATGAGAACAATTTCTACGACGAGCAGCTTTTTCAATATACACTAGATTACTATAACAAAGAGATAGCAGAAGCTAAAAAGCTTGTGGCAGAAGGAACCCTGAGGGCTAAGAAATCCGGATATGTCACATATGTGAAGGATACATCCAAAACAAGTTCGGTCGGAATGAATGAGGCGGTTGTGGTAGTCGCAGACTACGATGATTGTTGTATTGAGTTGCCGACGGTCACGATAAGCAACAGTAAGTATGCCCGGTATGAACTGAAGAAAGCAGTTATTGACGGGAAGGAGATACCGATTGAAGAGTATCCGTACACTAATCAGGAAATTGTACGTGCCAGGTCAGTAAACAGTTATCCCTGTGTCAGATATAAAACAACAGAGCCTGTTGAACTTAACGTGGGAGACAGTGTTCCGTTGGTATTTGTTATGAAAAACAGAGAAAATGTTCTTTATCTTGCATTTGATTCGACGAATGCGGATGAAGGAGGCAACTATGTCTATGTGAAACGTGAAGACGGAACTCTGGAAAAGAGATATGTTGTACTTGGAGTTACAGACTCTTTTTATGCGGAGGTTATTGAGGGAGTCAGCCAAGGAGAGGAAGTTCTTTACAGTCAGACGGCAATAAAACCGGAAAAATATGAGGAGTATACGGTCGAGGCAAGTGAGTATACGGAAACAATCAGTGCAAAAACCATTAAGCAGGCAGAAACACTCAATAAGGCATATTTTGCACCGACGGACGGAAAGATTACGGAATTGAACATTTCACTGGGAGATAAGGTAAAAAAGGGAGATGTTCTGGCAGTCCTTGACAGGGGAAGCGGTGAAGCGGAAATAAAGGACATTGAAACACAGATTAAGCATTTGAAAATGGATTATGAAAAATCTGTTAAGGATGCAGATAAAGAGATATCGACACTTCATGAAAACAATTTGCGTATGTTGACAGATATGGAAATGCTTAAGGAAGTCGGAGAAGAGGAATGTATATTGGATCAGATGGGTTGCCAGAGAAGAATTATGGAGATTCAGGAACAAATAATGGCAATCCAAAAGCAGATTGCGGCAGTGGAGTATGAGGAAAATCTGCGTCAACTTAACAGACAGGCCGCAAAGCTTAAGGAAAATAATGACGGAACAGGAAAAATCAGTATTGTATCGGAATGTGACGGGGTTGTAAGCAGGATAAATGTTGCCAAAGGATCGTTGGTTAATCTTTACGGTGATGGGAAACCATTGTTTTCAGTCACACAATCAGGAGGGGGGAAAGCCGAACTGATCTTTAAGGCTGGAACCAGAATGCCCGGATTAAAGGTAAAAGCATCAGTAACGGTAAGCGGAACAAATTATGAGGGTGAAGTAGTAAGTTGTGCAAACACGGGAAAGACGTATATCCGCACGGAAGAGAATGGAAAAACAAGTGTATCGGTTGTGAATATTGAGGACCAAAGACATGAGTTTGTGATAGTCGACCTTCATGATGATGAGTTTTTTGACAAAGTGAGTACGAAGGATTGTAAGGTTGAAGTTGAAACCATGCATCTTAATGGAATGATTGTTTTGCCGGGAACGCTTGTAATGCATGAAGAAAGTAATCTCAGAGATGAAACTTATCCTTTTGTATGGAAGATAGAAAATGGGGAACTTGTAAAGCGTTACGTTGTGACAGGAACAGAGTTTGGCTTTGGAAATGACAGCAAGGTAGTGGTTTTCTCGGGAGTTGAACCGGGAGATGTTCTGGCAATGGAAAAGAGAGCGGTTATAGAAACGAATCCTCAGTAAAAGGAAGGAAGCCCAAAATGTTTCGTTTTATCAGATATAAAATTTTAAATAAAAAACTATTAAATGCAAGCCTTTTAGTCGGAGTTGCACTATTGGCGGGTTTTCTTTGCGTATACCCGATGTTTCTTGAAGGCAGTCTCAATAAGCTGATTCAGATGTCCTTTTTGGAACAGCAGGATACAACCGGGACTTTCCCTGCAGTTATGAGTAAAACCGACAGTATTTCTAACGAAGAATTCATAAGTGTTGATAATGTTATGAAAACAATAGATGAGTATAGGAATACTTGGATCAAATATGTTGATTGTCCTGTGGTGGATGAGCAGAGAGTATTATATGCCAAGCCGACAAATGCTAACACTGAATTCAGCGTAAAAACGAAGGTTGTATCTATGGGATATATGCCGGATATGTATGAGCATGTACAGATTCATTACGGTTGCAGAGCGGAGGACGCGCAACTTGAAGGAAATGATATGGTTAAAAATGCTTTAGCCAAGGGCGCTTATCCGTGTGTTATTTCTCAGGAAACGATGGACAAGTACGGGTTAGTAGTGGGTGAATCCGTTTATTTTAAGTTTAATTTGTATGGTGATTCAGAGGACACTGTATTTGTAATAGCAGGTATTATGGACGAGATTCCTGAGGATGAGTATTTTTGGAATAATCGATTAAGTGTGTATAACAATACACTTTTTGTATCAAAAGATGTATTTGAAATGCTTTTCAACGAAAAGGGGCGTTCAGAGTGCAGGTACGATGAAGCGATAATGCTTGATTATACGGCAATTAACAATGAAAATGCTGCTCTTTACAAGCATTATATTGGGGAGTTTAAGGAGAAGGACAAGCAATTTTTCTGCAATTTCGAAACAACTTTAAGAAATTATGTTGAACAGGAAAAGACCATCAGTATTATTCTGTGGGCGTTTGAACTGCCCATTGTTGCATTATTGGTATTGTTTTTATACATGATTTCCGGACGAATCCTTGAAATGGAAACAACGGAGATTGCAATGCTAAAAAGCCGAGGTGTAAGCAGAATTAAGGTTATCAGACTGTACATTCTTCAGTCTTCCATTATTGCGGCAGCGGGATGTATATTAGGTCTGCCCATAGGATTTTTAATGTGTCGTCTTGCAGCAGGGACAAATGCTTTTTTGTCATTTTCTTTAAAGGATGTAAGTATATACAAGCCGGTTCCGGGAGCGTTGCTATTTGCTTTTTTGGCATTTGTGCTTGCGGTCCTTTTCATGACATTGCCGGTGATAAGGCTTTCAAAACTCACAATAACGGAAAGAAAATCAATCAGGGTATCAGCAAAGGCAAAGCCGTTTTGGGAAAAAAATTATATGGATGTGGCACTTTTGGGCATATCTTCGTATCTCCTTTATAACTATAGCAGGCAGAAGTCGGTTATGGCGGCGGAGATCATATCAGGCGGGGAAATTGATCCGGTAGTATTCCTTGATTCCTCATTGTTTATTCTTTCCTGCGGATTGGTTTTTCTCAGATTGACAGGTTATTTTGTCAGACTGATATATCGCATAGGCAAAAAGCACTGGTCACCTGCAGGATATGTATCATTTTTGCAGATAATCAGAGGTGCAAAAAAACAGGGCTTCATATCGGTATTTATTGTAATGACTATTTCGATGGGTGTATTTAACGCCAATCTTGCAAGAACAGTAAATGAAAATATGGAAGAACGAACAAAATACAATGTGGGAACAGATTTGATTACTCATGAGAAATGGAAACTCGTTACAGTAAAATTGGATACAGGAGAAGTTCTCTGGGAATATCAGGAACCTGATTTTGAGCGATACAGTATATGTGATTCAATGGGGCTGGAAAGCAGAACCAGGGTAATCAGAGATGACAACACTGATATTTCCGTAAATGGAAAGATTGAGAAGGGTCATACACTTATGGCTATAAGTCCCAAAGAATTCGGAGAGACAGCAAGACTTAAGGATAATGTCAATGATACACATTGGTTTAATTACCTTAATGAGCTTTCAAAGAATCCAAGGGGAGTTTTGATATCTTCAAATCTTGCCAAAAAATATGATATTACGGTCGGAGATCAGCTGACCTATAGCAGATACAGTCCCATAGATAATAAAAACACATATGCCAAGACAATAGGTATTGTAGTAGGAATTCTTGATGCATTTCCTGGTTATGAAAGCACCTCCTACAGGACAAACAGTTCCGAAGAGATACAGGAGGAAGAGCATTATCTTATAGTTGCAAATTACCCTACGGTAATCAATGCATTTCAAAAGACTCCCTACGAAATGTGGATGAGACTTTCAGAGGACACTGATGTTGAAAAAATAGAAACCACTTTAAAAGATAGCGGAATTGAAACCAGTTCTTTGGTGAGCAGTGAAAAAGAGGTTCAGAAGCAGCGTGATTCTGCGATGATTCAAATAACAAACGGAATGTTTTCTGTAGGCTTTGTGGTTTCGTTGCTAATATGTGCTGTAGGCTTTTTGATATTCTGGGTACTTACAATAAAAGAAAGAGAAATGATATACGGTATCTATCGTGCAATGGGTATGAGTATGAAGGAAATTGTCAAGATGCTTGTTACGGAGCAGATTTTCAGTTCATTTTTGGCGGCTTTGCTGGGATTTGGAGTGGGAACAATTACCACGGCTCTGTTTACAAAGCTCATTTCCGTGGTTTACCTTCCAAAGAAGCACAATATTCCTACGGAAATATTTATAAGGCCTGAGGATAGTATGAAGATTGTTATTATCATAGCTATTGCATTTACTGTATGCTTTATGATTATGAGAAGAACTGTTAAAAACATGAATATCACCAAGGCTCTTAAGATGGGAGAGGACTAATATGGACTATATTATTGAAACTGAAAATATCAGAAAAAGCTTTCCCATCGGTAACAGGGAGACGCTGGAGGTTTTGAAGGGAATTGATTTGAAGATACCAAAAGGAAAACTGACAATTCTCAAGGGACGTTCGGGATCCGGTAAAACAACGCTGTTAAATATCATGAGTGCACTCGACGAACCCACATCCGGTGAACTTGTAATAGATGGGGAAAATATATTTAAACTGAGCGTCGGTGAACGTGAAAAAATCAGAAGATACCATATGGGATTTGTTTTTCAGTCTGTCGCACTTGTACCGATAATGAGTGCCTATGAAAATGTTGATTTTGGTCTCAAACTTGCTGAGTATGAGGGCGATAGAGATGCAAGAACAAAGGAAGTATTGAGTATAGTTGGCTTGGGAAAAAGAATGAATCATATGCCTGCCCAGATGTCCGGAGGAGAGCAGCAGAGAGTTGCCATAGCCAGAGCAGTGGCGCATAAGCCAAAGATTGTTTTTGCGGACGAACCTACAGGTGCATTGGATACATCTTCGGGACTTGCGGTAATGAAGCTGTTTAGGGAACTTGTCGATAGAGAAAAAATTACAATTGTAATGACAACGCATGACCCCAATCTGATGCAATTGGGAGATATGGTTTACGAGATGGATGATGGAGAACTGAGTTATGTTGCAGGAAAATAAGCAGGAGAAGCAAACAGAAGAAGACAGTATTCTTGTATGTGACGGACTGGTAAAGATATACAAAACCGATGAAATTGAGGTTATGGCTCTTCAGGGACTTGATCTGGAGATAAAGAAGGGCGAACTGGTTGCCATTATAGGAAAGAGTGGAAGCGGAAAATCTACTCTGCTTAATATGGTAGGCGGACTTGAAAAACCTACTGCCGGAAGAATATATGTGGATGGACATGACCTTTTTGCCATGAATGAAGCGTCACTTGTTGATTACAGGCGCCGAACCGTGGGATTTGTATGGCAAAACAGTACTCAGAATCTGTTCCCTTATATGACTGCCGTGCAGAATGTCGAGGCTCCGATGTACTTTGAGCCGGGTAAAGAAAAGGAGAGACATGCTAAAGCCATGGAGCTTTTAAAGCTTACGGGAATAGATCATAAGGCACAGTCATTTCCGGCACAGATGTCCGGTGGAGAACAGCAAAGGGTGGCTATAGCAGTCGCACTTGCATGTGACCCCAAGATTCTTTTGGCGGATGAACCCACAGGAGCAGTAGATTCCAAAACATCGGATATGATACAGGACCTTTTCCGAAAACTAAACGAAGAAATAGGAATTACAATAATTATTGTTACACATGATATCAGTCTTGCAAATAAAGTATCCAGAGTAATTATGGTGAGCGATGGAAAAATCAGTACCGAAAAGATTATGAAGGAAGAGTACAGAAAAAAGCTTGATGAGTTGTCAACGGAAAATCTTTCAAGGGTTGAATCTCATGAAGAATATTCTGTTATGGATAAGGCACACAGGGTTCAACTAAGTGAGGAATTCCTCAATTTGGCAGGAATTGATTCCAATAAAGTAAAGGTAGAAGTTAAAGACGGAAAGATAATCATCTCAAAATAGAAAGGAAAATCGTATGAGAAAACAGATGGGGCGAACAGTAATGGTATTAAGCTTAATGTACATATTGAGTATCTGTGGATGCGGTAATAGACCTGAAGAGATTAATTACCCTCAAAGTGAAACAAAAACACAGGATGTTTCAGCACCTGACGAGAAAATAATCGCTATGTCACCTGACGGAAGAATACGTTATGATGTGACTGATTCCAAGGGTACGATGGCCTATAAAATTGACGCGGAGGTAATACGGAAGGAAACAGATTATCCGGTCATTGAGGTAATGATGTCAAGTTCCCTTCATGATCATGCATTGATTGATTTGTTTTCGGATTTTTTTGACAGAGGTACTATGGAAATTGTTTTGCCCCCTGATATTGCGCAGCAGGAGTATGTTAGGGAAAGAATAGCCTTATTGGAGAATAGGGCAAAAGAGTATGACGGCAGTGAAGTTCCAAAGGCACTGAAAATGGAAATTGGTGAACTCACCGAAATAGAAGAAAAAGCAGACTACAATAGCAGATATACAATTCCATGTCCGAAAGAACCGATAATAATAGATTTGCAGGAATATTACGATACGAGCTCCGATTATAACTGCGATGCACAATGCTGTTTTATCGAAGGAAAAGTCGACGGAGAATTATACAGAGTTGATTATATATATTTCAACGGATCCTGGTCCATAAGGATATACAGGCCGGAAAATTATTACGGGATGGGTGACCGAAAATATATAGTTGGAGGAGAGAATAACAATCAATCCGATTTTGAGAGTGATGATTTTAATCCGGAGACTGCAGCAAATACTGCAGACGTCTTTATGGGTAAAATACTGGGAGTGTTCGAAAGTGATTTTATCAACTGCTACCCTGTAAATATATTTGGTGATTTGAAAGAGACAGGAGAGCATTATTATGATAATCCCGGATATTTGTTGTTTTCAAGTGTTATGCCGAGTTATACCAATAGACCGGTAACCTGTTATACGGATTTTTATGGGGATTGGGCATGTTCAACGAATCCACTGATTCTGTCCTGTGATGTTACAAGGATAAATAAATTGGATGATTTTATATATAATTCACTCGGTTACGAGGGAAGTTCTTTTGAAAACTTAAGTGTGGTAGTTGACGAAAAGGGAGTAGAAGAGGTTATTATGTGCAACACGATGGGGATAATGAAAGTTAAAACATCCCATGCCGAACTACTTCCGTTTGAAAAAATAAATGAAACAGCGCAGAGGGAGTTATCGCTTTTGGCAGACCAAAACAGGGATTTGATAAAAAACAGGTCTTACGATATAGACAGAATACAACTTGGAATGACAAAAGTTGAGTCGGACGGACATTCATATCTGATTCCGGCGTGGTATTTTTTTAAAAGTGATGCCAGTCAGCAGACATTACCTGAACCATTGCTATGTTTAAATGCAATTGACGGTTCAACGATTGATATTGCACATGGTGGGATTACATCAACGCTAGAGTTAGATGCAAACTAAGCATGTTGGAATAGAACAATTGAACATATAGGGAAATTAAGAAAATGATGAAAAGAAGAATAGGAAGATTGTTGATTACTATGATATTGCTATGTGTCATGGCTGTGGGTTGCGGAAATGAGGAAATTGAATCCATTGATTATCCAACGGAAGCGGTTCAGAATACGGAGGATACATCGTCTGCAACAGAAAACGGCTCTGAAACGACAAAGCTCAGATATGACGTTACTGACAGCAAGGGAGCTGTTTGCTACAGGGTTGATGCCGATGTTTTGACACCCGGTGATGGGGAACTTGCTGTAATTGAGATAGATACAGCACCTGTAATGGATGAAGCTGTTAGCAATCTGTTTAAAAGCATATTTGACACGGATACCATGAATACGGTATTTGCACCGCAGATAGCTGACTCGGATTATATCGTAAAAAGGATAGGGGTGCTTGAAAACAGAAAAGCGGAAGGTACAGATACAAAGGCAGTACAGGAAGAGATTGATCAGTTGCAAAAAATACTGAACAAAGGAGATTTTGACGACAGATACACTGTTTCCGTACCGGAAGCCCCGACGCCTATTGATCTTAGCGAGTACTTTGAAGCTACCTATGGTGAACCGGTATTTGCAAGAGTTTGTGCTGCTGACGGATATATTGACGGAGAACTGTACAGAGCAGAATATATTGAATACAATAATAGTTACGTTGTCAGAATATTCCGTCCTGAGTTTTATTACTACAGAGGAGATTCTTATTACCTGTTAGGAGAAATCGATGAAAATGGGTATGAGGAAGATAATGAGTTCAAATCGGCAACAAAGACAGCAGAACTTTTTTTGTCAAAGATGTTCCCAAATATACAAGGTTACACAGGAATATATAAGTTAAATGTTTTCGGAGGAATGGATAAAAAGAACGTTGCTCATGCGTATGACAAGTCGGGTTTCTTGTTTTTGACAAGTCCGACATCCTATGGTGCATGCCATCCGGCTAATGCCTATAATGATTTTTACAGTGACAGGCTCTCAGAAACCGGATATACGTGTTATTTGGATGAGATTATGTATTTGAAATCGCTGCAGGATAATGTTGATTTGGTGATTCATACCATGAAAAACAGTGACGGTTCATATGCAACCGGCTATGAAAGTGCCAGTGTGGCAATAGATGAGAAAGGTGTTTTTGAGATGACCTTCTGCAATCTCACAAATACGAAAAATGTTAATGCAACTAATCCCGATTTGCTTCCGTTTGAAGAAATAGATACGAGAGCTCAGAATTATCTGTTACACAAGGCTGATAATTCTGATACAAAAGAAGATAATGAAACTATAAACAAAGTCGAGCTCGGAATGGCAAGAGTAATATCCGAAGGCCATACATATATGGTTCCGGCGTGGTATTATATGCAGGAAATAAACGAAACATCACAGCAGTTGCCGAAACCGGCAGTATGTATTAACGCTATGGATGGCTCGATAATTGATGTGGCTCGCGGTGGAATAACAGAGGAGTTCTGATTTTATCTCTCTATACATGATAAGTCCCTTTTCCTAGTGGAAAGAGACTTATTTATGTTATAATAAGTCGAAGCAAAGGAGGTGTATTATGTTTGATGTAAAAAAAGTAACTGAAGAATGTGTTCAATGGATAAGAGATTTTTTTGAAAATAACGGACAGGGCTGTAACGCAGTTATCGGTGTTTCCGGAGGAAAAGACAGCTCTGTTGTTGCTGCACTTTGCGTGGAAGCACTTGGAAAGGACAGAGTTATCGGTGTGCTGATGCCCAACGGAGAGCAGCAGGATATAGATATGGCAAGGCTTTTGGTTAAGCATCTGGGAATCAAAAGCTATGAGGTAAATGTGAAGGAAGCTATTGACGGTGTAAAGAATGCCATTTCCGGGGAACTGGAGCTTTCAAACCAATCTGTTGTGAATCTTCCCCCCAGAATCAGAATGGCAACACTGTATGCCGTATCACAGAGCTGTAACGGCCGCGTTGCAAATACCTGTAATCTATCTGAGGACTGGGTAGGATATTCAACCAGATACGGTGATTCGGTGGGAGATTTCTCACCCTGCTCAATGCTTACTGTTGCGGAGGTTAAGGCAGTGGGGCGTGAACTTGGACTTCCGGAGGTGCTTGTTGAGAAGGTGCCTATTGACGGACTCTGCGGAAAGACAGATGAGGATAACCTTGGCTTCACATATGCGGAGCTTGACAGATATATCAGAGAAGGTGTCATCGATAATGAAGAGCATAAGGCTCTTATTGATAAAAAGCATGCGGCAAATCTGTTTAAACTGCAGCTTATGCCGATATATTCTCCGACGAAGGAATATGTGACATATTAAGGCATATTTTATAGATATTTAATTGCTTTTGATGAAGCGAATTTTTATAATAAATGCGATAAAGCAAACATTTTTTGAGGAAACATACAAGTATGAGTGATTACGAAAACAACAGCGGTTCCAATGGCAACGGTCAGGGAAACAACAATCAGAACAATAACGGAGGAGGAAAAAACACTCCCCCCAGAAAACAGAGTCTTCTTTTACTGGTGATAGCATCCCTTCTGACGCTTCTTTTTATGAGTTTCATAATGAAGAATATCGGAGGAGGAAGTGAACAGGAGATATCCTACGACGAATTCGTTGATATGCTTGAAAATGACCAGATAGAGTCTGTTAATATTCTCTCTGACAGGATAGAGATTATTCCGTTCAGGGAAGGAATAGACAAACCGAAGACAAATGACATGTACGGACCGATGATAGATCTCTTCGGAACAAGTCAGCCTGCCACAGTAACCTATTATACGGGTATTTCGGAGAGCGGTGACCAGTTGACTGAGAGACTGCTTAAAAAGGATGTAAAGATTAATCCCGAGATACCGGACAATTCAGGTTTGCTGTTTTCAATACTTATTACTTACGTACTGCCAATTGTTCTTGTATATGTTGTTATCAGCTTCCTTTATAAGAAAATGGCCGGTGGCGGAGGACCAATGGGAGTTGGAAAGACCAATGCCAAGGTATATGTTCAGAAGGAAACAGGAGTTACATTTGCCGATGTAGCAGGAGAAGATGAAGCAAAGGAATCACTTGTGGAGGTAGTTGATTTCCTCCATGACCCTTCCAAATATACAAAAATCGGTGCGAAGCTTCCAAAGGGAGCCCTTCTTGTGGGACCTCCCGGAACAGGTAAAACTCTGCTTGCGAAGGCTGTTGCAGGTGAGGCACACGTTCCCTTCTTTTCACTTACAGGTTCGGACTTTATTGAGCTTTATGTAGGTGTAGGTGCCAGTCGAGTAAGAGATTTGTTCAAGGAAGCAAATAAGAATGCGCCTTGTATTATATTTATCGATGAAATAGATGCAATCGGCAGAAGCAGAGATTCCAAGTATGGCGGAGGCAACGAGGAAAGAGAACAGACACTTAATCAGCTTTTAAGTGAAATGGACGGATTCGATCCTTCAAAGGGCGTTCTCGTTCTTGGAGCAACCAACAGACCTGAGATACTTGATAAGGCTCTTTTAAGACCGGGACGTCTTGACAGAAGAATTATCGTGGATAAGCCCGACTTAAAGGGACGTGTTGCAATACTGAAGGTTCATGCCAAGAATGTTCATATGGATGAGACGGTAGATCTTGATGAAATAGCTCTTGCCACATCCGGAGCAGTAGGTTCGGACCTTGCAAATATGATTAATGAAGCAGCAATTAATGCGGTAAAGGATAAGAGAGATAATGTAAGCCAGAAGGATTTGTTCGAAGCTGTCGAGCAGGTTCTTGTGGGCAAGGAAAAGAAGGACCGTATTATGAGCAAGAAGGAAAGAGAAATTGTATCCTACCACGAAATAGGTCATGCTCTCATTGCCGCACTGCAGAAGAATTCGGAGCCTGTTCAGAAGATAACAATTATTCCGAGAACCATGGGTGCTTTGGGATACGTTATGCAGGTACCTGAGGAGGAAAAATTCCTCAATACGGAAGCTGAACTTCGTGATATGCTTGTAAGTACACTTGGAGGACGTGCTGCGGAAGAAATCATGTTTGATACCGTAACAACAGGTGCTTCCAACGATATTGAGAAGGCAACAGATCTTGCCAAGGCTATGATTACTCAGTACGGCATGAGCAAGAGATTCGGACTTATGGGTCTTGCTACGGTTGAAAGCAAATACCTTTCCGGTACTGCTCAACTTAACTGTGCCGACGCAACAGCGGCAGCTGTTGACGATGAAGTAAAGGAACTTCTTGCAGAAAGCTATGAAAAAGCAAAGAGTCTTCTTCTCGAGAATAAAGATATTATGGATGAACTTGCCAAGTTCCTTATTGAGAAGGAAACCATTACAGGTAAAGAATTCATGAAGATATTCAGAGAACTTAAGGGAATACCTGAGCCTGAAGAAAAATCGGAAGAACAGTCCGGAGAAGAGAAGTCTGTCGAAACAGCCGAAGAAGAAAAGTCTGCCGAGAAGACCGAAGAAGAAAAGTCTGCCGAGAAGACCGAGGAAGAAAAGGATAAAGAAAAGTCAGAGGATAAAGTCGAAGAATAAACAGCTGTGGAAAACAAGATGGAAAATCTTTTTGACATTAAGGAAGAACTTCATAAACTCCCCCACAATCCGGGGGTGTACATTATGCATGATAAGAGCGATGCGATTATATATGTAGGTAAGGCAAAGGACCTGCATAATCGTGTTCGTTCTTATTTTCGTGCAAATGTAGGGCGTGGACCGTGGATAGACAGGATGGTGAGCCTGATTGCATATTTTGAATATATTGTCACCGATTCGGAGATGGAATCTCTGGTGCTGGAGAATAATCTCATAAAGGAGCATCGACCCAAATATAATACGATGCTTATGGATGATAAAACCTATCCCTTTATTAAGGTTACACTGGATGAGGCTTACCCGAGGATACTTAAAGTCAGACAAATGAAGAAGGACCGGGCGAGATATTTCGGCCCATATCCCAGTGAGTACTCTGTAAAGGAAACCATAGAACTGTTGACAAAACTTTATAAGATAAGAACCTGTAACAAAAAACTGTCTTATGAGGAAAACTATCCCGAAAGGCCATGCCTTAATTATCACATGGGGCTTTGCAGCGGTCCCTGCAACAGACTGATTGACCGCGAAGAGTATGAGCGGAATATCAATGACGCCATGGACATCATGAACGGTAACTGCAGAGAAATAATCGGAAGGCTGGAGGCAGATATGCAGCGCCTGTCGGAAAACCTGGAATTTGAGGAGGCAGCAGCTGTAAGAGACCTCATAGGAAGCATAAAAACCATTGCACAGAAGCAGAAGGTAACGGATTCGGCTCTTGAAGATAAGGATGTTATTGCTTTGGGTGCCGAGGACAGGGACGCGGTTGTGCAGGTATTTTTCATACGAGACGGAAAAATGATTGGCAGAGAGCATTTCTTCATGAAGAGTGTCGAAGGAATCCCGCATGAAGAGATACTATCTGATTTTGTAAAGCAGTTTTATGCCGGAACACCATTTATTCCGAGAGAAATAATGCTGCAATACAGTATCGAGGATATGGAACTTTTGGAAAGCTGGCTCAGCGAAAGGCGCGGAAGCAGGACTTATATCAGGGTTCCGCAAAAGGGCAGTAAGGAGAAGCTGGTTGAATTGGCGGAAAAGAATGCTAAGCTTGTACTTGCCCGGGATAAGGACCGTATCAAGAGAGAAGAGGGTAGAACTATCGGAGCGGCAAAGGAGATAGCGACGCTTTTGGGGCTTCCCGAAGTATCACGAATGGAAGCCTATGATATCAGTAATATCAGTGGATTTGAAAATGTCGGTTCAATGATAGTTTTTGAAAAGGGCAAACCCAAAAAGAGTGATTATAGGAAGTTCAAAATAAAGACGGTCAGCGGACCTGACGACTATGCATGTATGAGGGAGGTCCTTTCGAGACGGTTTTTGCACGGAATAGAAGAAGCAAAGGAAATAGCGAATCGCGGTGAAGGCAGTGAATACGGAAGTTTCAATAAATTCCCCGATTTGATAATGATGGATGGCGGAAGAGGTCAGGTAAATATTGCATTACAGGTGTTAAAGGAACTGAAACTGGATATTCCCGTATGCGGAATGGTAAAGGATGATAACCACAGAACCAGAGGATTGTATTTTAACAATACAGAAGTACCGATAGATACAAGGAGTGAAGGATTCAGGCTGATAACACGGATACAGGATGAGGCACATCGTTTTGCAATAGAATTCCACAGGTCTTTAAGGAGTAAGAATCAGGTTAAGTCTGTACTTGACGAAATACCGGGAGTCGGAGAAGCAAGAAGAAAAGCACTGATGAGGACCTTTGACAGTATAGAAGATATAAAAAATGCTACTCCGGAAAAACTGTGTTCAATTCCGGAAATAACGCAAAGCGCGGCAAAGGCCATATATGAACATTTTCATGGGGAGCAATGATGGTTAAAGCAGTAATATTTGATATGGACGGAGTAATATTCGATTCAGAGAGAGCAATTTTGCGTGAGTGGCAGGCTTTGGCAAAAAAGTATAATATCGACGATATCGAAGTTCCGTATTATAAGTGCATAGGAGTAAATGCTAAACGGACGAGAGAGATATTTTACGAGCATTATGGAAATAAATATGATTATGATGTTTTTGCAGGGGAAACGTCGAGGTCCTTTCATTCAAAATATGACGGTGGAAAGCTTCCGATTAAGGTAGGCGCGGTTAATCTGTTAAAATACCTTAAGGAAAAGGGAGTAAAAGTAGCTCTGGCTTCATCGACGAGAGTCGCATCAGTGAATTTGCAAATTGGGGATGCGGGTCTTTCGGAGTGTTTTGATGTGATAATCGGAGGGGATATGATTGAAAAAAGTAAACCTTCTCCGGATATTTTTTTAAAGGCAGCAGAGGAACTGGGGGTTGAGCCGGCTTGTGCATATGTTATTGAGGATTCTTATAACGGTATAAGGGCAGCAAAAAGGGCCGGGATGATACCCATAATGGTTCCTGATTTGTTGGGACCCGACGAAGAGATGAGGGAACTGGCAGCCTTTATTTTTGAAGATTTGGATAAAGTCAGAGAGTATTTTGATTCCTTATGAGTAATACATGCCTCTTTACTTTTGTAATGGTAGCATGCTTTGTCTGAATATGATAAAATATATAGCGATGACTAATTGGTACCTTTTGGGAGATGGGCGTATGGCAAGTGTAAAATTAACAGAGATTATAGAAAAGATGAAATTGGAATATCTTACGGATGAGATTGACATCAGTAAGATAAAGATTACTCAACCCGATATTAACCGACCTGCTTTGCAGATGGCAGGATATTTTGAGCATTTTGAGGCAACAAGACTTCAGATTATCGGATTCGTTGAGTATACTTATATGCAGAGCCTTTCAAAGGAAAGACAGGCAGAGGTTTATGATGAGTTGCTCTCATATCCGATTCCCGCTATTATTTTCTGCAGGGAACTTATTCCGGATGAACTTTTCCTTGAGACGGCAAAGAAGAAGGGCGTGCCCCTTCTTATGACAAAGAAGGCAACCAGTGCATTTACCGCAGAAATAATCAGGTGGCTGAATGTTAAGCTTGCTCCATGTATTACAGTACACGGAGTACTGGTTGATGTATACGGTGAAGGTCTTCTCATTACAGGTGAAAGCGGAATCGGTAAATCAGAAGCAGCTTTGGAGCTTATTAAGCGTGGTCACCGTCTTGTTACGGATGATGTTGTTGAAATCAGAAAAGTAAGTGATGAGACACTTATCGGAACAGCACCTGCTGTTACAAAGCATTTCATAGAGCTTCGTGGTATCGGTATTGTGGACGTTAAGACACTTTTCGGTGTATCTTCCGTAAAGGAAACTCAGAATATTGATCTTGTTATTAAACTGGAAGACTGGGATAAGGATAAGGAATATGACAGACTCGGTCTTGAAGAAGAGTATATAGAGTATCTGGGCAATAAGGTTGTATGTCACAGCATTCCAATCAGACCGGGACGTAATCTTGCGATTATCTGTGAATCTGCAGCAGTTAACCATCGTCAGAAAAAGATGGGTTACAATGCAGCACAGGTATTATACGAAAGAGTTCAGGCATCTCTTGCACAGAGAAGAGAAGAAGACGAGGAGTAGGACATGGCACAGTATTTGTTTGGTGTAGATGTAGGCGGAACAACCGTTAAGCTCGGCTTGTTTAATCCCGAGGGAGACGTAATCGATAAATGGGAGATTATTACAAGAAAAGAGAATTCCGGAGATTTCATAATCGGTGATATTGCAGACAGCATTAAATCTGTTATGAATGAGAAAAATATCAGTGTCGGCGAAGTAATTGGTGTGGGAATAGGTGTTCCGGGACCTGTTACAGAGGACGGAACAGTCCTTCTTGCCGCAAACCTTGGCTGGGGCAAACGTAATATCAGTGAGGAACTGGGAGCTTTACTTCAGGTTCCCGTTAAGGCAGGAAATGATGCCAATGTTGCTGCGTTGGGTGAAATGTGGCGCGGAGGCGGACAGGGATATAAGGATATGGTTGCCGTTACACTCGGAACAGGTGTAGGCGGAGGAATTATCATCGGTGGAAAAATAGTATGCGGTGCAACCGGAGCCGGTGGTGAAATAGGACATATTCATCTTGAGGATAATGAGCCTGATGCATGCGGGTGCAAGGGCCATGGCTGTCTTGAACAGTATGCATCTGCAACAGGAGTTGTAAGAATAGCAAACAAGAAGCTTGAGGCTGACAGCAGACCAAGCATTTTAAGAGACGGTGAGGTAACTGCAAAGGCTGTATGGGATGCAGTTAAAGCCGGAGATGAGCTTGCTGTTGAGGTGGCAAAGGTATACGGAGAGTATCTGGGTAAAGGTCTTGCCGCAACTGCAAATGTTGTAAATCCGCAGATTTTCGTAATCGGAGGCGGAGTATCACGTGCAGGTCAGGTACTTATTGATTACATGAAGCCATATTTTGAAAAATATGCATTCCCGGGAGCAAGAGGAGCAGAGTTTGGACTTGCAACATTGGGAAATGATGCCGGAATATATGGAGCAGCTAAGTTGGTATTGGGTTAATTGATTGATTTTTGGGGCAAAGCATTATGATTGACAAGGGTTTACTGGACGAAATTGAATATATCGTAATGACAGGAAATGTTCTGTGCGATGAACCGATGAGTAAGCATACCACCTTTAGAATCGGAGGTAATGCTGACATATACACAAGCATTTCAAATGAGCATGAACTTTCGGAACTGATTAAGTTCCTGCGCAAGGAGAACGTTCCCTATTTTATTTTGGGTAACGGCAGCAATCTTCTTGTAAGTGATAAGGGATATCGAGGGGTTATTATTGAAATCGGTTCCCATTACAACGATATCAGAGTTCATGATAATCAGATTGTTGCAAGAGCAGGTGCGCTTCTTTCTCAGGTATCACATGTTGCCATGGAGAACAATCTGACAGGTTTGGAGTTCGCCAGCGGAATACCGGGAACGGTAGGCGGTTCAATAATCATGAATGCCGGAGCCTATGGCGGAGAGATGAAGCAGATTGCCAGCAAAATACGTGCAATCCTGCCAACCGGAGAAATTGCCGTTCTCAATAAGGACGACATGGAATTCAGATACAGAAGCTCAAGAGCAAAGAAAGAGGGCTATATTATACTCCAGGTTACATATCAGCTTCTTCGGGGAGAAAGAGATGTAATTGACGGAATAATGAGAGACCTTAATATGAAGAGAAGAGACAAACAGCCTCTTGAATATCCTTCTGCAGGATCAACCTTTAAGAGACCTACAGGATACTATGCGGGAAAGTTGATTGCCGATGCGGGACTGAAGGGTTACAGCATTGGAGGCGCCGAGGTTTCTCAGAAGCATGCAGGATTCCTTATAAATAAGGATAATGCTACCGGAGATGATATGTACAGACTGATAATGGATGTTCAGCAGAAGGTTTTTGAAAACAGCGGAGTTAAACTGGAGCCTGAAGTAATTTTCTTGGGAGATTTTTCATGAGATTTGTTGTTGTAACCGGAATGAGCGGCGGCGGAAAAAGAACAGCTATGAAGATGCTGGAGGATATGGGCTTTTATTGTGTTGATAATCTTCCCGTTCTTCTGATAGAGAAGTTTGTTGAGCTTATCAGTGATCCAAACGGTGAAACCCAGAAGGTTGCGCTGGGTCTTGATGTTCGTTCGGATCAGAACTTTGCTGTGGCAAAGGACAGTATCGATAAGTTGAGAAATAACGGATATGCCTGTGAAATCATTTTCATGGAAGCAAGCGATAATACGCTTGTAAAAAGATATAAGGAAACCAGAAGACTGCATCCATTGCAGACTTCAACCAATGTTAGGATAGAGGATGGAATACGTAAGGAGCGAGAGATTCTTGCTCCCATTAAAGCGGAAGCGGATTATATATTTGATACCACCAATCTTTTGGTAAGAAATCTGAAGGAAGAGCTGGACAGAATATTTGTAAGCGATAAGGCATATAACAGTCTTATGGTTAATATCGTATCCTTCGGATTTAAGAATGGAATACCCACAGATGCTGATTTGGTATTTGACGTAAGATTCCTGCCCAATCCATTTTATATTGATGAATTGAAGTATCTTACCGGCAACGATGAGGCGGTGCAGGAATATGTAATGCAGTCCGGTGATGCAGATATCTTTTTGGATAAGCTGACGGATATGCTGAATTTCCTTATACCGGGATATGTTAAGGAAGGAAAATACCAGCTTGTGGTTGCAATTGGCTGTACCGGTGGTCATCACAGATCGGTTACACTTGCCAACAAGCTTTATGAACGAATGAAGGATAAAGGCGACTACGGACTTAATCTTTCACACAGGGATATAAAATAAATTATGTCATTTTCATCTGAATTAAAAGAAGAAATGCTAAAGCATACAGACAGTGGGAGACATTGTCAGCTTGCAGAACTTGCGGTATACATCAACATTTATGGAAGTGTTTTGGATGACGTACTTACCATAAGCTTTGACAAGAAGGCTCTTTACAGAAAATGCTTTACTTTGCTAAAAAAAACATATAATATAGAAAACGTGTCTGATATCGGATACGTTACGGACCGGGAAGAAACCGAGAAAAGTGAGATTGTTATTGAAGACGGTAAACTTGTTAATGACATTCTCAGAGGAATCGGAGCATCCGGAAAAGACGGTATATTTACCGGCTTGGGTGGCAGAATAGATAACACGATTATAAAGAATTCCTGTTGCAAACAGGCCTTTATTCGTGCCAATTTTTTGTGCTCGGGCTCGATGAACGATCCCAGTAAGGGCTATCATCTTGAGATAGTTTGTGAGAGTCCCGAAAGGGCTGAACAGATTACTCAGGTTTTGGAAACTTTTGATATTGAAGCAAAAATAGTTTGCCGAAAGAAATATTTTGTTGTATATATAAAAGAAGGTAACTCAGTTGTCGATTTTCTAGGGGTGTGCGGCGCATCAGTTTCTTATATGAAGCTGGAGAGTCTGCGTGTAATGAAGGAAATGGGCAATGCGGTTAACCGGCGTGTCAATTGTGAGACCGCTAATATTGCCAGGACGGCTGCGGCTTATAACAGACTCCTGGAGGATATAGAATTAATTCAAAGACAGTACGGCTTTGATAAATTGCCGGAAAGTCTTCGAGAAATGGCGGAAGCCAGGCTGGAATACCCTGAAGCTACGCTTAAGGAGCTGGGAGAGATGATGGACCCGGTTGTCAGCAAAAGCTGTGTCAACCATCGATTGCGAAAACTCAGCGAGATTGCGGAGCAGCTGCGGTAGTAACAAAAAGGTAGAGGAGAAATTATGATTAGTAAGGAAATTACCATTAGGTTGGAGAACGGACTTGAAGCAAGACCGGTGGCTATGCTTGTTCAGGTGGCAAGTCAGTATGACAGTTCGATTTATCTTGAGACCGGCGACAAGAAGGTTAATGCAAAGAGCATTATGGGAATGATGAGCCTTGGCCTTGATATAGGCGAGAAGGTTAACGTTATTGTTGACGGTTCTGACGAGAATGCAGCACTTGAAGGAATTGATAATTATCTTAGTGGCAAATAATCGTTCAAATAAAAAAACGCCTTAGGGCGTTTTTTTATTGCTTTTTATACAGACTACTTTTCCAAAATCCATCTGTCATGGAGTTCTTTATTAATTGTATATCTTCCGCAGGAACGAAATCCAAGTCTTTGAAGTAAGCAGACAGAGGCTGTATTTTCAGGCCTTGCAAATGCATTGAATCTGGTAAAGCCGAATTCATTTTTGCCATATTCCAAGATAGCTTTACATACCTCCAGGGCGTAGCCGTGTCTCCATAGAGAGGGCTTTATGACAAATCCAAGTTCGGGATCTTCAAAGCCGGGCCTGTAATTAAAGCCTGCGCGACCAATCATTTTCCCGGTCATTTTGTCCTCAATAATCCATGTTCCAAAGCCATAGAATCGATACATATGCTTAACGTAGTCATTGATGTAGTTCAATTCTGTCATTCTGTCTTCAAACAGGTCCTCTGTATATTCACATATTCTTTTGTCTGAATAAAGATCGTACAGATCGTTGATGTCCTCGGGAGACATTTCCCTTATTCTGCATCTCTCCGTATCCAGAACATGCCAAGGGATACCTGCATAACGCTGCCAGTATTTGACAAAGTAGAACCAGTCTATCTCGGTAAAATCCTCCACAACGAATTCAATTCTCGGGAAGGACTGCCCTTTATTGTCAATATGTGATACGGCAACAACGTAGTAATCGGCATCAAGAAATGCGGTTGCCAACTGCGGAACATCGCAGAGTATCAGACAACTGTGGGGAGAAAGATTCTTCGGAGGAAGAAATTTCTCTATTGAGCTGTAAGGAACCTGATAAAGCTTTATACCGTGATAAGCAAGGTCAGCGGTCAGTGCCTGGGGAATTGCTACAAAATGATCCACTGTGACATAATAGATTGCTCTTAGCAGTTGTGGTCTCATGTTTTTATCCTTTAAAAAATAAGCAGGTTGTTATAGAATATTCATGTAATAATAATAAAACAAATGAAAGTGAAAGGAAATAGAAAACTATGGCACAGAATCCTGTTGTAACCATTACAATGGAAAACGGTGATGTAATGAAGGCAGAGCTTTATCCTGAAATTGCACCTCAGTCAGTAAACAATTTTATCAGTCTTATTAACAAGAATTTTTATGATGGATTGATATTTCACAGAGTAATCAAGGGCTTTATGATTCAGGGCGGAGATCCTGAAGGAACAGGTATGGGTGGCCCGGGATATTCAATCAAAGGAGAATTTACACAGAATGGATTTGAGAACAATCTTAAGCATACAGAGGGTGTTCTTTCCATGGCAAGATCAATGATGCCAAATTCAGCAGGCTCACAGTTCTTCATTATGCATAAGACATCTCCTCATCTTGACGGAGCATATGCTGCATTCGGAAAAGTAATTGAAGGAATTGAAGTAGTTAATAAGATTGCAGAGGTCAGAACCGACTGGGGCGACAGACCGATTGAAGAGCAGAAGATAAAATCCATGGTAGTTGATACATTCGGAGTTGACTATCCGGAACCTGAGCATGTGTAAGTATTGACTAAAAATATTCTTTATATAGAAGAAATGCAGAAAACAAGCGCCTTTTCGGGCGCTTGTTCATATTTTGTTCACAATTAATTTACCTTAAGTTAATTTACATAACATTATTTGGACAAATTCCTTCTTTACAATACTAAATATAGAGAAGCATTCTAGTTAAATAATAACTTTTTCATAATAAAATGCCAAGTGCACAAAGTGTACTTGGCATCCTCCCATTTTAGGGGTTATTTTTTTGTTTTTTTTATTTGGAGCCGTGAATATCACGGCTCCTTTTTATTTATGAAGGGAACCCTTTTTCCCAATAAATCATAATTGTGTTATATAAGACATGATGATAGATATGATAATATACACCCCTTCATAAAGATATGCCAATTCACTCTTTGTAAGCATCCTGCAATTGGAGATATGTCAGCAGTAATGCGAGTCGATTAACATTGTCTTCATCATAGTATTCAATTATTTGCCTGTTTTCATTGAAAGCAACATGGTACATATCAAGGTGTCCTCCGAATTAAGTAATTATATACAGCCCTTAGTGAACCTATATAAATATTATAGGAAACAGAGCAACACATCTAAATTGAAAGAGGATGAACTAAAAAGGAAAGATATTGACTAAAGTGGAAATATAGTGCCAAATACAATAAATATGATGGAAATCAGATACAAAATAAGACATTATCCGTGCAGGATAATGTCTTAAAAGTACAACATGCAAGAATACTTCTTACAGAAGATGTAATTTCTTACACAGAGAAACCAACGAGCGCCCCTTGGGCAGTGAAAGCAGATCGTTGCTGTCTACAGCTTTGAGCTTAAGGATTGCCACAAAATAGATTAACACTGAAATGATTACATCTGCCATAAGCAGGAAAGCATTTGACCACCAGTTAATTGAAACAGACAGAACTGATGTCAGAAGCTTCTCGATACCAAAATAAATAACAAAAGCTGCAAGCCCCATAATTACAGCAGCAATTGCCGGAAAGACAAAGGTGCGGCGGATTTCCTGTTTGTAGCTCAACGTCTTTCTCATCGAAAGGCTGTTGCTGATGCACATAAGAAGAGAATACACAATATTGGCTCCGCACAGTGCATATAATCCCAAATCTGTAAACAGAAGTGTACAGGTAAGGAAAGCAGCCTGGACAATCAATGAGATAGCCGCATTTACAACCGGACGGTTAACGAAGCCGGTTCCCTGCAAGATACCGTTACTCAATGTTGAAAGGCAGTAGAAGACAACGGTAATTGAAAGTACTTTAATAAGAGAAGATACAGTGTCAACAGAAGCTGCCTGTGGATATAAAAGAAGAGTAACGGGTCGTGACAAAACAAACAGACCTGCTGCTGCGGGAATGGCAATCAGCATTGTGGTTTTTATTGCTTCGGCAATTTTTGCCTTGGTATCATCGTATTCCCTACGCTCGTAGGTTGAAGAAATAACAGGAATGATTGCAGCGGACATTGCTGTTGCTATTGCAACGGGAATGTTTATAATCTGAACTGCCTTTCCGGAGAACAAACCATAAAGCGTCGAAGAGTTTGCTTCATCCATATGGAATACTTTCTGGGAAATGGCTTCATATATTTTAAGGTTGGATACTGTGCTCAGGTTATAGATACAGGTACTTAATATAATTGGAGTAACCATTGAAAGAAGAATTCTGGCAACTTCCTTTCCGGACAGGAGATCTTCTGTTGTATCCGACAGAATGTTTTCTCTGATGTTTTTGCGTCGGCTTAAGTAGATGGCAAACATCAGAAGCAGGGCGATAAGAACACCGCTTCCTGTACCGATGGCGCTGCCTATTGCACCGTAAACGGCTTTGGTGGTATCGCTGCTGCCGGCAACAGAGGCAATGAGCAGATAAGCGCCCATTATACTTACAATGGCATTCAGTATTTGTTCAAGAATCTGTGATACGGAGGTTTCCAGCATGGATTTTTGGGCCTGAAAATATCCTCTCAGGCAACCCAGTAATCCGGAAAGAAAAATAGTGGGAGAAAAGACCTTAAGGACTGTTGCGGAATTGTGCCCCACTATGCTGTCTGCACAGAAATAACAGAACAGACTGGCAAGTCCGCCTACTATAATGACATATATCAGTGCACCTTTAAAAAGTTTGTGGGCATTTTTGTACTGTCCCATGCCTATTTTGGCAGCCATAACCTTTGAAAGTGCGGAAGGGATGCTGTAAGAGGCAACGAGAAGAATGATTGTATATATATTGTAGGCTTTGCTGTAGTAGCCGTTACCCTCATCACCGATTATGGCAACCAACGGGCTTCTGTACAGAATGCCGATGATTCTTACGATTATTCCTGCAGCGGCCAGAATGCCTGCCTGCATAATAAAATTAGTCTTTTTTTCCTGTTTCATGATTTCTCCGAACTGTGTGATAAACTTCTGATACACATAATATCAAATGTTAAATATATGTGAAAGGGGTAGATTTTTTGTTTTGTTAGTTGTAAAATGTCCTAGAATAGCGTCAGTATGCTAGGGAGATTATGAAATGTCGAAGAAATATGGTTTAATCGCAGCCGGTATAATCGCTCTTGCTCTTGCAGGATGCGGGGAGAAACCGGTGGAAGGCGAACCGTCAGATATAGATAATACACCGACTGTTGTTGCAGAAGCCACAACAGTTGAAGAGGAACAACAAATACCTGTACAGGATGGACCGATTATCAGTTATCTTACAGGTATTGAGACTACTCCGGAGATGCAGCAGCACAGACCTCTTGCAGTTATGCTTAATAATATCAAAGAGGGATGTCCCCAGTCGGGAATAGCACAGGCCTCAATCGTGTATGAATGTCCTGTAGAAGGACGTATAACCCGTCTGATGGGAATATTTGAAGATTATGAGAACATTGAGAAAATAGGATCAATACGAAGCTGCAGAGATTACTTTGTATTCTTTTCGGATGAGTATGACTGTATATACTGTCATTTTGGACAGGCAACACCCTATGTCGGATACTATCTTAATTCTGATGATGTAGACAATATCAGTGGTGCGGTAGCGGGAATAGACAGACCTGCAACCAACACATTTTACAGAAGCTCAGACAGAAAAGCTCCGCATAACGTATACATCAATCCGGAAGGATTGTTAAAGGATATTGAGAAATTCGGTTATCGTACAACCCTTAAGGAAGGCTATACACCAAAGTTTACTTTCCTTGGAGAGGGAGATACCTATTACGATAACAAGGACAAGGCCACCGTTCTTTATCCGGGTGGAAAGAGCAGTGACAGACCAAACGGTTTCTCAAGGGTTCAGTCAAGATTTGAATATAACGAAGCAGACGGAAAGTATCACAGGTTCCAGTACGGCGGTCCTCAGATAGATGAACTGACCGGTGAAGAACTTGCATATGATAATGTTATTTTCCAGTATTGCTACGGTGAAGTAAGAGATGAACACGATTATCTCGCCTTCGGATGTCACGGGGATAACGGATATCCGGTACAGGTATTTACCAAGGGAAAAGTCAGCACAGGTACATGGAAGAGGACAGAGAACGGTGTTCCGGCTCAGTACATTGACAGTGAAGGCAATCCTATTCCCATTACACCGGGCAAGACCTGGGTTTGTATCATTTGGACTGATTTTGCGGATGATGTTGTAATTGAGTAATTGATAATATTGCTAGGAAGGTAGACATTGATGAATAGTGTAATTAAGAGCTTTTTAATGGCTTTTTCTTCATATTCGTTTTTCCCGGGTTCAGCAGCTAAACCCGAGAAAGAAAATACAAGATTTATACTTTTGTTTGTTCCTATTATCGGAGCAATAATCGGAATTATTCTTTACTTTTGGTCAAAGGCATGGCCATATCTGTGTGACTACATGATTTTGCCGGCGTCATTGTGTGTTGTCGTTCCAATGATTATTTCCGGAGGCTCTCATCTTGAAAGCTTTGTAAAGACTGTAGATGCATTGTGTGCCCATAAGCCCAGAGAGAAGAAGATGGAGATACTTGCAGATTCACAGAGCGGATATTTTGCAATTATCGTATGTATAAGTTATTTTCTTCTTGCTGTTGGAATCTGGAGCGAGATGCCGATAGACGGTATGCCTGTTCTGGCAATAGGATTTGTTCTTTCCAGAGCGCTGTTCGGACTTTCCATTCTGACACTTAAGCATGCAAAGGAAAGTAAATGTACGGTTTATGTTCCGGATAAAGCTGCCAAGGCAGTTGAGATTATTATTCTTGCGGCAATGTTTGTTGTATGTGCATTTTTCATGGTAAAGATTGATACCAGAGTCGGATGTGCATGCATTATAGGAGCGGTTGTAGCATTTGTTTATTACTGGATTTCATCATATAAGCATTTTGGAGGAATTACAGAGGATACTGCAGGTTACTTCCTTCAGATATGTGAAATAATCATTCCGCTGGCTGCACTGCTTGCTTTCAGATCGCCGATATCATCGTTCTTGGAATATGAGATGTATATGTAATTTTTGTATAATAAGTGCATGCTTTGCATGCACTTATTGTTTTATTGAGGAGAGAGCATTTGACAGAGAAAAGGAGCAACAACAGATTTAATCTTATAATGTGGAGTCTGATAGTTGTCGCTATGGCAGTGGCGATTATTTTCTGTGTAAAAAAACAGGGCTACCATTATGACGAGAATTATTCCTACTACTCAACCAATGTAACCTATGGACTTCATGTTTTCGACAGGGAATGGAAGCCTGTCAGCGAGATAACCAGTGAGTTTATGGCATTGGAGGGTGAGAAGTTGAATCTGGGAGTGGTTAAGCTCAATCAGTCCTTTGATGTCCATCCGCCTCTTTATTACTATTTACTCAGAATAGTATGTTTCCTTTCAAAAAATACATTTTCAAAATGGCAGGGCTTGTTTATAAACCTCGTATTCTATTTTATATGCCTTCTTCTGCTTTGGAAGATTGCCGATGAACTTGGAGAAAAGGACAAAATGGTTACGCTGTTTACGCTTATTTTGTTTATGCTTTCCCCGGGGTATCTCAGCACCGTTACGTTTATAAGAATGTACGTAATGCTTACAGCAGAGTGTTTCGCACTTTTGTTGCTTGTCATGAAAGCCATTAAAAATGACAAATGGAATACCTGGCCTGTATACGTACTGACATGTCTTTTGTCCTTTGCGGGATTTATGACACATTATTACTTTGTTATTTTTCTGTTCTTTGTGGCAGCATTTACCTGTATATATCTTGTTGTAAGAAAAAGTACGAGAATAAAGGCTTTTATATACGGCTTTAGTGTATGCTTCGGACTTGTCCTTGCGGTTTTGTATTACCCTTCATGCCTTTCACATATTTTTTCCGGCTACAGGGGAGTTGAAGCCACGGAAGCCTTCGCGGATATGAGTAATACCGGAAGCCGAATCAATTTCTTTGTTCAGCTTCTTAACGACTATACCTTCAGCGGATTGTTCTATATACTGGCGATGGTAATAATTCTCTTGTATGTGTTCTATTCATATAGGAAGAAGGTAAGCTTTGCGGGAAAAGTGTCCGGTGAAGTAAAGTCTGAAGTTAACGAAGATAATATTCCTACTGCTGAAATAAGCGAGAAACAGGTTGCAAACCGGAAATCAAAGGTTGTGTCAGGCTTTGTAATATTTGTTACCCTGGGATATTTCCTTTTGGTATGTAAGACCGGAATGATGCCCAGCAATCCGCCGGAAGCACTTCGCTATGAATGTCCCGCCTACGGACTGATTATCCTTCTGGTTGTATGGCTGATTGCGGTTGTTTTCAAAAATGTGACAAAGAATCGAAAGATACCGATGGCGATACTGGCAATTGCAGTGGCATTTCAATTCTACGGACTTATGAGCGACAAGGTATTCTTCATCTATGAAGATGCGCCGAAAGCAGTGGAATGGGCTGCGGAGCGTAGTGATGCAGACATTGTATATATTTATAATCCTCAGAATGAGTGGATGATATGGAATGACAGCAGCGAGCTGATGCAGTATGAGCAAATTTATTTTGTTGATATGAACAATACCGAAATGATTTCAGACGATACATTACAGGCGTCAGACCATATCTATGTATATACCTGCAGGTGTGACAACTCGGAAACAATAATACAGTCATTGGTCGAAAACAGTGAGAGCCTCACTGACTACAGTAAGGTTGAAGAAAGACTGTATGTTGACATATATGAACTTACGGGAAACGGTGAAAAAAAAACGGCAAATGAGATAACCGCTGTAGTGGAAAATGAAGATTTTCATTATACATGTGATTATATGGGAGAAAAACGAAGTTTTTTTTTGCAACTTCCAAAGGAAACAAAAGGGGCTGATTTGATAGTAATGCTCCACGGATATGGTTCCGACGGAGATGCCTTTGCAAATTTTACAAAACTACATGATATGGCAATTCCAAAGGGGTATGCAGTTGTGTATCCCGACGGAATGACTGATCCCGATGACGGCACCGCTTCAACCGGATGGAATAGTGGCTTAAAGGAAACCGGAAACGACGATGCGGGTTTTCTTTCGGCTCTTGCACGTTATCTGCAGAACGAATATTTACTTAACAGAGAAAGATGCGTGGTGATAGGTTATTCCAACGGTGCTTATATGACTCACAGACTGGCAGTGGATGAGGGCAGAGTGTTTACGGATATAGTCTGTGTTTCGGGATTTATGCCGGAATATGCATGGAAGAACAGACCGGATAAAGCGAAAGTAAATGTTTTACAGATTAGTGGGACAAAGGACAATGTTGTACCGCAGATCAGAACAGGTACGGATAAGACCTCCAGAGCTCCGGCCATAGAGACGGTAATGGAGTATTATGCCGCTTCCTTGGGACTTGATAAAATAAGCGAGGAAGAATTGGGAGGCAAATCGATTATTACAAAATATACCTCTGAGACAGACAACCATAAGGTATGGGAAATATCTGTTAAGGACGGAAGACATTCATGGTATGAGGAAACCTATTGCGGTTTTGACATATACGAAATGATATTTGGATTTTTGGGGTAAACAATTCAATGGGAGGTTACGGTATGATTTATTATGTTGATGCGAAAGCAGACAGAAACGGATGCGGAACAAAAGAAAGTCCGTTCAGATTCATTAACGATGCGGCAAAGATTGCCCTTCCCGGGGATGAGGTTGTAGTAGCGGACGGAATCTACAGGGAGTATGTGAATCCCATAAATGCGGGAGAGGAAAATGCCAGAATCACATACAGAAGCGAAAATCATCTCGGAGCTGTAATTACAGGTGCTGAGGTAATCAAAAACTGGGAAAATTATCAGGGCGATATCTGGGTTTGCAGAGTAAATAACAGTTTGTTTGGCGGGTATAATCCATATAAGATATTTGTATACGGAGACTGGTATTTCGCAAAGGCAGACAAGCATATCGGTTGTGTGTATGTCAATGACAAGGCGTTGTACGAAGCAACGACCCTTGAGGAATGTATTAAGGCCGAGGTATACGGATGCAACTGGGAACCGGAGGCATCAAGATATAAATGGTACACAACTCAGGATGAGGAAAAGGATGAGACAGTTATCTATGCCAATTTCGGAGGCAAAAATCCCAATGAGGAAAATGTTGAGATAAATGTCAGAAGAAGATGCTTCTTCCCATCAAAGACCGGAGTGAATTATATAACCGTTAGCGGTTTTAACATTAATAAGGCAGCAACAAACTGGGCTCCTCCGGCAGCATTTCAGGAAGGAATGATAGGACCTCATTGGAGTAAGGGTTGGATTATTGAGGATTGTGATATCAGCAACAGTAAGTGCGCAGGCATTTCACTGGGCAAATACCTTGATCCGGAAAATGATCATTATTTTACATATCACCAGTTCAAGAGTCCCACCCAGATGGAAAGGGATGCTGTATGCCGTGGTCAGTATCACGGATGGTTAAAGGAAAATATCGGAAGCCATATCATAAGAAGAAATAATATACATCACTGCGAGCAAGGCGGAATTATAGGCCGTATGGGTGGTGTATTCAGTATAATTGAAGATAATCATATTCATCATATCAATAACATGATGGAGCTTGGTGGTGCAGAAATTGCAGGAATTAAGATGCATGCTGCCATCGATGTTGTTATGAGAAGAAACTATATTCATCACTGTACAATGGGTATCTGGTGTGACTGGGAGGCTCAGGGAACAAGAATTACAGGGAATCTTCTTCATGACAATCAGAAGCCTGCTTTTGCCGACAGGCTTAAGGGCGGGATGATGAGTCAGGACCTGTTTGTGGAGGTTAGCCACGGTCCTACACTTGTTGACAACAATATTCTTCTTTCTGAAGTAAGCATGAGACTTGCAACCCAGGGTGTAGCCATGGTTCATAACATTATCTGTGGTGCAATAACCTGCGTAGGTTCCGGAACAACCTGGAGATATACGCCCTATCATATGCCGCACAGGACAGAAGTTATGGGCTTTATGACAATACTTCACGGTGATGACAGATTTTATAATAATATATTTGTTCAGAAATGGCAGGCAGAGGATGAGAAGATTCCATTTGACAGCAGAGAGGGCTTTGAAGTTGAGAACCGTCTTGTGGGAACAAGTGTGTTTGATGAGTATCCTACTGAAAGTGAGTGGCTTGCACAGTTTGATCTTGATAATTTTCCGGATATGGGCAAACTGGAGTCGGTTCATTTCGGACATCTTCCCGTGTGGACAGAGGGAAATGTATATCTTGCCGGTGCAAAGGCTTGCTCAAAGGAGATTAACCCTTGTACGGCAAATGGGAAAGTAAAGCTTGACCTTGTTGAGAAGAAAGACGGAATATATCTTGATACCAATATTTTTGAACTTATCAGTGATGCAAAGGATAGGATGATCAATTCGGATATTCTGGGTAAAGCCTTTGAACCTCAGCAGAGATTCGAAAACCCGGACGGAACAGACATTGAATTCAATGCAGATTATTTTGATAATCACAGAGGCGCACAAGTGCTACCCGGACCATTTGCAGATAAAGAAGCTGCAGAGAAACCGTTATTCAGATTTGGGAGATAAGTGTGGGGAAAGAACAGGTAATAACATACAAATACATAGCAGACCTTTTTGCGGTAGACAGAAAGGAAGCGGTAAGGATATACAAAAAGCTTGAGCAGGTTGTCTATAAAAGCAATGATGTGATAATCCGGGCAGGAGATGAGGCAGACGGGCTGTATTTTCTTGAGGAAGGACAGGTTACAGTCTTTGATGCAGACGGCGAGCAGGTAAATGAAATGGGAGCCGGTCAGTACTTTGGAGAATATGCGATACTGTCTGATGAAAAGCGTATGACAACCGTAAAGGCTCATGGCCGTGTTGTTGCTTATAAAATGTCCAATACAGATTTCCTTTCGGTGGTGGCAAAGCATCCCAAGATAACGGGACGCATGCTTAAGCAGGTTTATGGACAGATAACCGACAAGCATACCAGACTTGTGTCACTTACAAGAAAGAGCAGAGGAATTATGTGGGCTCCGACAGATAACAGGGATTTGGATTTAAAAAGCCTGCTTATTACTTACGGTCCTACAGTACTTGTAATGATTGCGGCATTTATTGCTGCACCTCATATAGAAGGAACTCCCATATGGTGGCAGCTACTTCCTGTTGTATTTCTTATGGCATTTACCATTCGTACCAGACGTGTGGTAGAGGGATTACTTCTGACGGTGGTACTGTTGGCGGGAATGCTGGGTGGCGGTCACTTTATTGTCGGTTTCAAGGACATGATGATAGAGGGAATCGGAAATACAGATACCGCGGAAACGGCAGTAATAATGGCAATGGTAGAATGTGTTGCGGCTTTGCTGGCGTCGGCGGGAGTTGTTACAGCATTTAAGAAACTGGCGGAAAAATATGTTAAGAGCAGACGAGGGTCTCATCTTGGAATGCTTTTCATGATGATTCTTGTATGTATGGACGAATGCCTCAATGTTATTACCGCGGGATTCTGTTTTAATGACGTGGCAGATAAGAACAGGGTTCCCAGAGAGTCCAGCGCAATACTGGGAAGCTTTTCCACTGCAATATGTTCTTTGATACCATTTTCGTTGTGGAGTGCGTATATTTCCGGATGGATTGGAATGTATATAGATGATGGCGGAAGCATTTTCCTAAAGTCCCTTGCCTTTAATCTTGTAGGCATATTTGCCTTGATATTTGCGGTGATGTTGTGTTTTGGAATCCTGCCGAAGACGGGGCAGATTAAGGAAGCCTTTAAACGTGTTGAAAATGGCGGATCCCTTTGGCCTGAGGGTTCCGAAGATTATTTTGAGTTTGATGATGACGGTGTGGTTGGAAAGCCAAGAAATCTGATTCTGCCAATGCTGGTGTGGATGGTTTCTTCCGTTGTCTGCGGCATGGTGGGAGATTCGGAAAGCTTCGCCCTTGATGCAATCAGCGGTTTGTTTATTACGCTGCTGTTTATGTTTGTTCTGTATGTAGCAGAACAGATTATGACTCCCAGAGATTATTTTGAGATAATTGAGGAAGGCGTAGGAAATTCCCTTATGCCGATTCTTTTGCTGGTATTTTCCGAGCGAATATCGGAATGTCTTGCGGATTTGGGTTTTGGAGATCTTTTGGAGCAGGTTATTCTTAAGGTGGTAGGTGATAATCTGTTTTTGATACCGGCACTGTTGTTTGTGCTCTTCTTGGTGGTTACCATCGGTTTGGGAACATGTTGGGGTACATTGGGACTTGCAATTCCGATTACGGTATTTCTTGCCGTAAATCTTGGTATAAGCGTTCCGTTGTGCATGGGAGCGACCTTGTCAGCTTCCATCGTTGGAGAAACCCTATGTCCATATATAGACGATTCCCTTCCGGTTATTACTTCTATCGGATGCGAACCGGATGCGTACAGGAAGATTCGTGTACAGTACTGGACACCGATGGCGGTGTTATGCCTTGTGGGATATCTCATTTTGGGCCTGATATTTATTTAAGAAATAAAAGAGAAATGTTTTTGCTCTTGAATATTATTAGTTCGGGATGTATATTAAACAAAGTGATAAACAAGGAATACTTGTTATTAAGTAAGAAATACTTTTAATAAATAGAATTTTGGGAGGAAATACAGATGGCTAAAGAGAAAGTAGTTTTGGCATATTCAGGCGGACTGGATACAACAGCAATCATACCCTGGCTTAAGGAAACATACGGCTATGATGTTGTATGCTGCTGTGTAGACGTTGGACAGGAAAGTGAACTTGAAGGTCTCGATGAGAGAGCAAAGTATTCAGGCGCTGAAAAATTATACATTGAAGATGTTGTAGATGAGCTTTGTGACGATTATATTATGCCTACAGTAAAGGCTAATGCGGTTTATGAGAACAAGTATCTTCTCGGAACATCATTTGCAAGACCTCTTATTGCAAAGAAGCTTGTTGAAGTTGCACGTAAGGAGGGCGCTGTTGCAATCTGCCACGGTGCAACAGGTAAAGGTAACGACCAGCTCAGATTTGAGCTTTCAATAAAGGCACTGGCTCCGGACATCAAGGTTATTGCTACCTGGAGACAGCCTGAATGGACAATGCAGTCACGTGAGGATGAAATCGAGTTCTGTAAGAAGCATGGAATCGATCTTCCTTTTGATGCAAGTCATTCATACAGCCGTGACAGAAATATCTGGCACATCAGCCATGAAGGTCTTGAACTCGAGAGCCCTTCACAGGCACCTAATTATGATGATTTGCTTGTCCTTTCTGTTACTCCTCAGAACGCTCCGGATGAAGCAGAGGATATCGAACTTGATTTTGAAGCAGGTATTCCTGTAGCACTTAACGGAAAGCGTATGAAGACTTCTGATATTATCAGAGAGCTTAACAGACTTGGTGGAAAGCATGGTATCGGTATCATCGATATCGTTGAGAACCGTGTTGTTGGTATGAAGTCACGTGGTGTATACGAAACACCCGGTGGAACAATCCTTATGGAAGCTCATACACAGCTTGAGGAAATCTGCCTTGACCGTGAGACACTTGCATATAAGAAACTTGTTGCAACAAAATTTGCTGATCTTGTATATGAAGGCAAATGGTTCACACCTCTTCGTGAGAGCCTTTCAGCATTTGTTGATAAGACACAGGAAACAGTTACAGGTAAATGTAAGCTGAGACTGTACAAGGGCAACATCATTAAGCAGGGTACATTCTCACCATATTCTCTCTACTCAGAGAGCCTTGCTTCATTTACAACAGGTGACCTTTACGATCATAAGGATGCTTCAGGATTCATTAACCTCTTCGGACTTTCAATGAAGGTAAGAGCAATGATGAAGCAGAATGTTGAAGAAAACAGAAAGTAAGTTCTGAAACTGAAGTAGAAAGTAAGTTGTAAAGCTTAAAACAGAATGTTCTGAAGAAAAAGTAATAAATAAAGAGGTGCGCTTTAAGCAAAGCTTGAATGAAAAGCTTGAAAAGCGCACCTCTTTTTATATTTTCCTTTGTTTAATCATCTGTCAGGGAGTTTTTCGATGAAAAGTTTGTCAGGGAGTTTTTCGATGAAAAGTTTGTTAGGGAGTTTTACCATCAAACTTATAGGGAAGTCTTTTTAATGGCATTAGAATCAGGCTTGAATTCAGTGCTTACCATTAAATTCATATGTAAGTCTTTCTTAATGGTACTAAAATCAGACCAGATTTTTGCTTCTTACCATTGTAGAGAAGAATTATCGTTCTGAATGGTACATAATTTCAGATTTTTTCGTTCAAAGTCACTAAATTGTACCCTTATCTTTGCTGAGTCATTTTCTTGATGGTATAAGCAAACTTAAAGCCCTCTTTTTATTACCATTACATATATATTCTTCACCGCGATGATGGTAAAAGTTTCCAAAAGCACTGCCGCTAAAGAAAGAAATAATCTTCAAAAACCCAAATAACTGCTATTAAACAAAGCATAATCTTCAAAAACCCAAAGCATAATCATCAAAAGCCCAAAGCATTACCATCAAACGACCGCTCAAAGTAAGACAGAATTAATCAATAAGAGCATGAATCATCTTACTGTCATATGTCATCTTGGTTGCATGATTAACTTCAATGTTATAAAGCGCGTTGGCAGCCAGATGCTCCGCAACCTGCTCAACATCTCTGATACCGGAGCTTGAACTGCAAAGATCAACGATTGCATCAAGGCCGTCCTCTGTGATTTCGATTTCATCATTTCGCATGCTCATTCTCTTTAGAATCTTCGGAAGAGCAAATTTGCTGAAGATAATCTTCTTTTCCTCATCTGAATAATCAGAAATTTCAATAACTGCAAAACGTGACATAATCGGAGCACTGATTTTGCTCTTGTCATTGGCTGTGGCTATTGGATATACACCGTCTGTAGGAATCATGCATTCCATATAGTTGTCGGTGAAGCCAAGGTTGTCCAAAAGGGTAAGAAGAACATCGGCGGGATTGCCGTTGCCTTTTCCTTCGTTTGCCTTATCTAATTCGTTAATGATAAATACAAGCTTTGATTCACCTGCTGAAGCAAATGCTTCCATAATGATACCGGGTTTGGCATTTGCATAAACACGTGATGAACCGGTAAGCTGTTCCGGATCGTTAATGGAACTCATATCAAGGGAAGTCCAGGGAAGCTTAAGAATTCTTGCTACTGCATAGGCAACCTGAGACTTACCTGTTCCTGCGGGACCAACAATAAGAAGTCCGTAGGCGGGAAGTGTATGGGTTCTGTTTATCTGAATGATAGTCTCGATAATACGCTGCTTAACCTTTTCCATGCCGTAGAGTTCTTCATCGAGAATTTTTCTTGCCTCTACAGGGTCAATGGATTCAAAGTAATTATTCTGCCACTGAATTCCCATCATAATGGAAAGGGCACGCTGAGCATGTCTTCTCTCCTCGGGAGAAACCTCGTTGGATTTGGCTACCGAAAGATTACGTCTTGCCCAAAGCTTGATGTTATCGGGAAGTGTATTTCCGGCGCATGACAGGAAATCTGTAATACTCTGAATACTTGTAAGCTTCATGGCATCGCCAAGCTCTTCCTTATCGTCCTCATCGGTTTCGTCCTCACAAGGAGGATCTGACATGAGAAGACGCATAATCATATACTGAAGGAAACCATTTTCCGAAGAAAGCTTGGTGCTGTCCCCTAATGCCTGCTCACGGATTTTGTATACACAGTAGCCTTTATCGGTGTTGTAGCCGGAAAGCTTAACCTTGATATGGTTTTCACCGAGCCATTTGAGCAGACTGGTAAAACGTGAATCAATCAGTTTGATATCCACTGAAACCTTTCCCTGCTCGTTTTGATATTCGAAGGAAGTTCTCTTTATGGGATTGATAAACATTCCGCCGGTGTGGTGTTTAAGTTCACCCTTGGAATTATCAATAATCATAATCGGATGATCTATATCATTTTCCCGTGCGGATGAACTGAAGGTGGTGTAAGTGCATACACTGTTTACAGTGGGATCCGGTTTATCTGAAAAATCAAATACAGGCATATCTTCTCTCCTTTTGGGGAATGTGTTATTATTGTAGTTGCTGTGACAACTGTCACATATCAGATTATAAACATTTTAGATAGAAAAGACAAATGTGGACTTATAGTGTATAATTGAAATGTTTATAAGGAAAGGAAACATATATTATGACAATTATAGTTACCGGCGGAGCCGGATTTATCGGAAGCAATTTTGTGTTCCATATGCTTAATAAATATCCCGATTACAGAATCGTATGTCTGGACTGTCTTACATACGCAGGTAATCTTTCAACACTTGCTCCTGTAATGGATAATCCAAACTTCAGATTTGTAAAGGAAAGCATAACAGACAGAGAGGCGGTATATAAGCTTTTTGAAGAAGAAAAGCCGGATATGGTTGTAAACTTTGCTGCTGAAAGCCATGTTGACAGATCCATTGAAAACCCGGAGGTGTTCCTTGATACCAACATTAAAGGTACGGCAGTTCTTATGGATGCCTGCAGAAAATACGGTATAAAGAGATATCATCAGGTATCAACCGATGAAGTATACGGAGACCTTCCTCTTGACAGACCAGACCTGTTCTTCACAGAGGAGACACCTATTCATACAAGCAGCCCATACAGTTCATCCAAGGCAGCAGCAGATTTGCTGGTACTGGCTTACCACAGAACCTATGGACTTCCTGTATCAATCAGCCGTTGCTCAAACAACTACGGACCGTATCATTTTCCTGAGAAGCTCATTCCTCTGATGATTGCAAATGCTCTTAATGACAAGCCACTTCCGGTGTATGGAGAGGGACTTAATGTAAGAGACTGGCTCTATGTTGAGGATCACTGCAAGGCAATCGATTTGATTATACATAACGGAAGAGTCGGTGAGGTTTATAACATCGGCGGACACAACGAGATGCGTAACATCGACATCGTTAAGATGATTTGCAAGGAGCTGGGTAAACCTGAGAGTCTGATTACCTATGTTACAGACAGAAAGGGCCACGATATGCGTTATGCCATCGATCCCACAAAGATTCACAATGAATTGGGATGGCTGCCCGAGACAAAGTTTGCCGATGGTATTATTAAGACAATTCACTGGTATCTTGAAAACAGAGAATGGTGGGAGACCATCATAAGCGGTGAGTATCAGAACTACTACGAAAAGATGTACGGAAACAGATAATAAAAATGGCGCTACGATTTATTTCAATCATGGCGCCATTTTTTATAGTGGAAAATGAATTAATCCAAAATGAAAGCAGCAAACTGAAGGTGGCCGTCGCCTCTGTATGTAAAGTAGAGTGAGTTGATTCCGTCAGGAATAGCGATATCAGCTTTGGTGTCATGCCATACATTGGCGTAGCCGATTGGAATGGTACCGAGAACTTCACCGTCCCAGGCGGTCTTGATTTCCATTTTTCCGTTGGCATAGCCTTTTGTTCTGATGGTTACGGATGTGATGCCCTTGCAGTTGAAGTACTTGAAGCCTGCAGTTGCACTTTCACGCATATTTGCGATGTAGCCGTTACGCTCATCACCGTCGCCGCCTTCCTGTGTAATCTTCGGGAAGCGGTCATCAATCCAACCCGACCAGGGCATGAAAAGCATCTCTGTATCAGTGAATAAGTTACAAGCAATATATGTGGGATATTCGCCCTTGCCCGCAAGCGGGAATCCGCCGCATGAGGTAATCTCAGCCTGCTTGAAGAGAATGTCACCGTCGGGGGTAAGTTTTTCAAAGCATCCCTGCCTGCTGTAGTTTGTTCCGTTAGTATGTCTGTGATAGAAGATATACCAGTCACCTAAGATTTCTACTATGCTGCCATGATTGTTGGCGCAATACATACCGGGCATGTCAATTCTCTTATAGGAATCGATACCCATATCGCCGTTACTGATAAGTACGCCACGATATACGAAATCACCGTCAGGTTTGTTGCTGGTTGCATAGCATAATTCATGGCAAACCTGAGAAGAATAGATGAAGTAATAAGTATCGCCTTTCTTTCTGATTGAAGGAGCTTCAAAAAATGCATGTCCCTCGAAGCCTGTTCCTTCACTGTATACACTGCCGGGAGCAACAAATACGGGAGCTTTGGTTATTGTGAGCATATCCGGACCGAGGAAGGTACACATAGCGCCATGTCTGCTCTTGTCGCCGAAACCGCAGAAGCCTGTATATAGATATGTTGTATTACCTTCTGTAAGTACACCCGGATCAAACTGGGGTTCATCGCCTTCTTTTTCTCCCAAAGGAGTCCCGTCTTCGTAATGAACATAGCCGTAGAATTCGTATTTTCCGGCAGGTTGATCACATACTGCAACAGATACACGTCCCCAGGTTGAGAGGACATAGTAAAGATAGTATCTTCCGTCGGGACCGATTGTTACATCCGGAGCATAAAGGTTGCCCTGAAGATCGCCGTTGCCGGGGTCATCGGATTTTTTGAAGATTACGCCTTCGTATCTCCAGTCGCCCAGGTTGTTGACATCTGCCGACCAGCAAACGTAATCTCCCATACAATAAACATCACCGTTAAAAAAATCATGAGAGCCGTAAACATATACTCTGTCCCCGAATACATATGGCTCACCGTCCGGAACATATTCCCAGGACGGAAGATAAGGGTTGGTGGGTTGTTTCAGATTATCCATAAATGATACCTTTCTCCTTCCGCGCAAAGCGCAAATCATTAATGTTATTATACAATAACAGGAGTTAAAAATTTACATATAGGTTGATTTTTAATATTATGTAGTTGATAATTAGTTAGAGGTTCGTTGAGAAGGGGAGAAGCAATGTTTATTTCCGTCAATTTCGTTTTGTTTATAACTGTTCTTTGGATTGTGTACTGTATCATTCCGAGCAAGCAAAGAGCAGCGGTTTTACTCATATTCAGTTTACTGTTCTGCGGCTTCATATCTGTGGAGGCGCTTGTCGTTCTGATTATCTCGACGTTAATTGTGTTCTTTGGCGCAAAAGAAACGGAAAAGAACAGGGATAACAGGAAAAAATCCGGTTGGATTGCCGGATTAACGGGATTCCTGTTTGTCTTTGCATTGATTTTTGGCAAAAATGTACCCTATGTCATAAAAATGTTTGATATAAGCTTTGTATCGGAGGATTCGTTCCTTCGCTCTGTTGCATTGCCGGTGGGCTTTTCGTTTTACGCCTTCAGTGCAATCGGATATATATATGATGTTTACAGGGGAAATGAAAAGGCTGAGAAAAATATAATAGATTTTGCTCTGTTTATGAGTTTCTTTGGGAAACTTGTGAGCGGTCCGATTGAACGAAAAGGGATATTTACCGCGCAGATAGAAAAACTTTCAGAAGTAAGGATATGGGACAGAGACCGACTAATAAAAGCGAGTACTTATATTGCATGGGGCTGTTTTTTGAAAATGGTGATAGCGGACAGACTGGCATTGGTTGTTGATACGGTTATTGGCGGATATGAAATGTTTGACAGTGTGTGGCTTGTAATGACGGCAGTATTTTACAGCTTCCAGATATATTTGGATTTTGCAGGATACACCTGTATTGCAATAGGCGTGGCCCTGCTCTTTGGAATTGAACTGATACAGAATTTTGACTGTCCTTATGTGGCTGTTAATATAACCGAATTTTGGAGGAGATGGCATATATCGCTGAGTACCTGGTTAAGAGATTATCTTTATATACCGCTCGGAGGAAACAGAAAAGGAACGTTTAGAAAATGTATTAATACCATGGTGGTTTTTCTTGTTTGCGGAATCTGGCACGGAAACGGATTGTCATTTATTATTTGGGGACTTCTTCACGGAATCTATTCAGTTGTCGATAGTGTCATAGGAAAAAAAGAAACCGGAAAAACAGTAACATTTTTTAGAAGATGTTTAACATTTGCGGCGGTAACATTTGCATGGATATTCTTTAGAGCTGAATCCTTGACACTCGCCTGCAAATTTATAAGCAAAATGGTTTGCGCAGGGGTAAATCCAATCGGAGGAATGAGAGTATTTGAGGGCTGCGGCGGAATAATGATGCAGGTATTTCTTTCGGTGATGTTGATTGTGTGTGTGCAAATTATTGATGTTATCTGTTATCGCAAAAAAAGTTCCTTCCCTGTCATGGTCACAACATGGAGCAGGCCGGCAAGGTACATTTTCTATTATTGTGTCATTCTGGGTATTTTTATATTCGGAGTATATGGCGGAGATTTAAGTACAGAGAAATTTATCTATATGCAATTTTAGCCGATAGGAGAGCAGTATTGAAAAATAAATGGTTTTTGAGAATTGCGGCATTAGTGTTGCTTGTTGTCTCATTTTTAGTGATAAAGAACATAATGGAATATAAGTCTCCTCACGGGACAAATCAGATGAGAGCCTTTTATTGCCAGCCTAAGAATACGATTGATGTTCTTGCAATGGGAAGCAGTCATGTTCATTGCGGAATCAATACGGCAACGCTTTGGAATGATTACAAAATTGCGGCTTATGATCTGAGTGCTGCGGAACAACCGTTGTGGATAACGTATTATTACCTGAAGGAAGCCTACAAATATCAGAAGCCGAAGGTTGTGATAATTGATGTATTTTCCGCAGCGAGATTTAAAGAGGATTACCACTACAAGTGGATGGAAGAAAGCTTTTACGGAATGAGATTTGGCCGTGAAAAAATAGAAATGCTGAAGGTAGCAGTGGAAAAGGACAGATACAGAGAGTATTTTCCGTCATTTTTCAGTTATCATAACCGTTACATCGATTTAAACAAAGAAGATATTCTAAACATTTTCGGGAACAGAAAAGAGAAGGAGATTTTTAAGGGTTATACACCGTCATTTAACCGGATTGATCAAAGCGAACCGTTTGGTGGCTGGGATGAACTTGAGGATTATAGCCTGACGGAAAAATCCGAGGAATATCTGAAGAAAATAATAGACCTGACAAATGAGAACGGCAGTAAGCTTATGATAATTGTTGTTCCTTATAATCTTGACGAGAGAGATAAAGAAACCTACAGGCAGATAGAAGAGATTGCGGATAGTTGCAATTTTTCATTTAGGGACTATAATAATCACTTGTCTGAGATAGGTATTGATAAGGAGACGGATTTTAACGATCATACCCATTTGAATTATTGGGGGAGCGTAAAATTCACGGAATATCTCGGACAGGATATATGTAACGAAGCGGGTGATATGGATAAACAGAGCGTGGACAGATACGAATCCTGGAATGAAAACGCAGAAGCTGTTTTAAGTGAAGCCCGTAAACATCAGTAAACGCAAGGGACTGTTTTTGGCTTTAGGGGAAGGAAAGCATAACGGTACAAAGTGATGAAAAAGAAAATACTGGTTATATCATTAATAATGGTTTTGTGTTTTTCGGTCGGTGCTTGCGAAGCAACCGTTTCCGATCAGACACAGAAAGAGGTAACAAAAGAGGCAGCAGGGGATGATTCCGCGACCGAAGAATCAAAGGCAGCCGAAGAAGCTGATAAGGCAGAGGAAGAGAAGAAGGCAGCCGAAGAAGCGAAGAAGGCGGAGGAAGAGAAAAAGGCAGCCGAAGAAGCAAAGAAGGCAGAGGAAGAGAAGAAGGCAGCCGAAGAAACAAAAAAGGCAGAGGAAGAAAAGAAGGCTGCTGAGGAGAAAGCAAAGAGAAACGGCATAGATGATGAAGTCGATATTGAAAAGATTACTATGCTTGAAGAAGAGAAGATTATGTATGTCCAGCGTTCGGCAAATGTCAGAAAGGGTCCGGATAAGAAATACGAAAAAGTAGATAATCTGGGCATTAATACGCCGGTACAGGTAATCGGGCAGTATGAAAATGGCTGGTATCTTATTATAAACAAAGATAAAAATGCATTTATGAGTAAGAATCTGCTTGGGGAAAACGAAATAGATTTAGAGGCCTTGAAGGCACAACAGGAGGCAGCTGCATCGGCTGCTGCGCAGGTAGCAACAACACAGCCGGCAGGACAACCTGCGGCACCGTCGGGACAACAACCGGCAGCACCGGCACCGGTATCTGTTACGGCACCGGCAGGGGTATTGTTTATAGGTGATTCCAGAACCTGCCAGATGCAGGCTGCGACAGGTGGCGGAGGATGTACATGGATATGCGAATATGCTCAGGATTATAACTGGTTTGCCAATACAGCTGTTCCTAAAGCCGATCCCATGGTAGGAAAAGGAACGAAGGTAGTAATCTGCATGGGAGTTAACGATCCGGGAAGTATTAATTCGTATGCAAGCTTAACAAATCAGAAGGCTGCGGAATGGGTTGCAAGAGGAGCAAAGGTTTACTATGTATCCCTTAATCCCGTCGATCATCCTTATGAGGATAAGATACCTTTGATAGACAGCTTTAATGCTACGATGCCGGGACTTCTTGCCGGGGTAAGGTGGATAGATACCGCAAGTGTAATCAAGCAGGGCGGATTTGTTCTTGAAGACGGAATACATTATGATACGGCAGGAAATGTAAGTATATATAATATGATAATCAGGAGCTTAAAATAGATTTATTCGGTTTTAAGCCAACCTTTATCAACACCGCGCTTCAGGTTGAGTTCCATCCATTCATAGACCTTTGGCATGAATTCCTTTACAATTGCCATTCGTTTTTCTACCTGAGGCAGAGTGGCATCCTTCCAGGTGTGTCCCTCAGTGAGAGTATTGTGGAGAAAGGGCTGAATTCTGTCCATGCAGGCACCGTACTTGGCATCGGCAGTTTCCATTGCGTCAAATTCTTCCCAAAGAGCACGAAGTTCATCGCCTTGTTCCTTAGGGAGCAGGGCGTATAATTTATCTGCGGCAGCCTTTTCACGGTCTGCTTTGCTCTCGTTTCCCACTTCATCATATGCAAATGTGTCACCTGCATAAATCTCAATCAAATCATGTACTACAAGCATCTTTACAACACGTTCTATATTGGGTTCTTCGATGGCATACTCCTTAAAAAGAAGAGCCATGACGGCTATGTGCCATGAGTGTTCCGCATCATTTTCACGCCTGCTTCCATCAACAAGAAGAGTTCGTCTTGCCACAGCGGTCATTTTGTCAATTTCTGCAGTAAACAGTAACTGTTTGTTAAGTCGTTCATCATTGCTTCCAAGAAAATTTTCAATAGGCATGGCCTGTCCTTTCTGTCAAATCATATGTTTTCAAATATCACCTCAAAGCACAAAAGGATTGTTACATCACAATTGTGCCGCCTTCTTTTCTGATTTTCAGAACTTTGCATGAACCCTCGCCGAAAAGCGTGTCCATGGACTGCCTGTAATTATTTACGGCAAAATCGTTGACAAAGGCCTGAATTGTTCCGGCAAAACCGCCACCGTGTACACGGGACACTCCGCAACCGTCCCCCAGTACGGCATCACTGACCGCTAGGGCAACGGAAACATTCTGGCGAGTAATATCCGATGATGTATATACATTTTGCAGATATTTGTAAGATGAATCGCCGGAAGCCTGAACAAGTTTCAGGAACCCTTCAAAGTCTGAGGCTTTCAGAGCAGCAACTTCCCTGCGGACACGTTCATTTTCACAAACAAGATGAATGGCACGCAAAAATGCCCTGTCACCATATTTGCTTCTTATTGCCTTTGAATTATCCAGTAAATCCTTCAGAGTTATGCCAAGAAGAACCTCTTTGCCGAAGAACCCGGCAACTGCTTTCATTTCCTGCGGAATGGCGGCATATTCATGTGTCAGATTGGCATGAGAACCTTTGGTATCGGTTATGCACAGCGAATAGCCGGCAGACTGCATGTCATAATCAATCTTTTCAACAACAGGCGAAGCCGGGTCTGCAAAATTAATGTGAACCATATTTCCTACAGAGCAGGCAGACTGATCCATAAGACCGCAGGGCTTTCCGAAATACTCATTTTCTGCGTACTGACCTATCATTGCCACGGTTACCGGATCGATGGCACCGTCGTTATAGAGGGATGAAATAATATATCCGACTAACACCTCAAAGGCTGCGGAAGATGAGAGACCTGCGCCGATGAGCACGTCGCTGGTTACATATCCTTTAAAGCCGCCAACCTTAAAACCACGGTTATTGACACCTGCAAGAACACCTCTTATAAGGGCTGCGGTGGTTCCTTCCTCAGCAGCTTTCTTTGACAAATCAGCGGAATCAATGGCAATCTCCTCATAACCCTCAGAAACAATTCTAACAAGGTTGTCATCGGTTTTTGCAATGATGCCTATTGCATCCAGATTAATGGATGCTGCCAAAACTTCGCCCTGCTGGTGGTCTGTGTGATTTCCTCCGATTTCACTTCGCCCGGGGGCACTGAAGATTGTAATGTCATCTTCACCATATAATTTTTCGAAGGATTCTATGGCATCGATGTATCTCATAACCTGGTTTGAAGCCACGCTGCTGTCAGAGTATAACTCCAGAAATCTTTCGCCATATTTTCCTTCCGATATTTCTTGTTTGAGTAAAGTTGTATTTTTCATGGTATGTCCTTATCTTTTTTTTCTAATTATACATTTTCTGCCTATTCAAGTGCAATAAACAGTAAGGCATTTTTAAGTTGAAGGGTGCGTCGTAAAAAGATATAATATTTAATAGGGGTTTTCTATGAAATGAGAAACAGGGGAAATGCAATGGATGACACAATGAAAAAGAAAAAAATAGCTGTATTCGGCAACGGCTGGAGCAGTGAATATCTTGAATTGGTTATTGAGGGAATCAGAAGAGCCGCATCTAAAGACGGAGTGGATGTCTTCGTCTTTTTGTCGTATCTGTTTTGGGATGCGGTAAGTGAAGAAAGTAAGAGTCAGCTTAATATATTTCATCTTCCAAAGCCGGAGGATTATGACGGAGCGATAATGCTTACCAATACCTTCAATCTGGAGTGTGAGAGGGAAAGAGTCTGTGCACTGTTCCAAAGAGCCGGAGTGCCTATGGTAAGTACCGAGGTTAAAGTTCCCGGTATGGCCTATGTGGGTACGGATAACTATGAAGGAATGCATGAACTGGCCGAGCATCTTGTGAAGGAGCACAACGTTAAGCGTATCGTATATGTAAGCGGTATTGACGGAAATGATGAGTGCGCAATTCGAAAGAAAACACTTCTGGAGGTTATGAAGGAAAATGATTGCGAACTTGTAGATGAATATTACGGAGATTTTGGATTCAATAAAGCAAATATAGAGACAAATGCCTGGCTTGATAATGGCAATCTTTTGCCGGATGCCTTCGTGTGCGCGAACGATCATATGGCACTGGGAGTTATAAGTGCCCTTCATAAGCATGGCTACGAAGTACCCCAGGATGTCATTGTAACCGGTTTTGATATGGTTCATGAAGCAAAGACTTCTTATCCCATAATTGCAACAGTTTCCAGAAGATGGGACAGAATGGGAGAGATGGCATATGAGGAGTTAAAGAACCAGATAGAGAATCCTGACCCCACGGCAGAGAAGATATATGGTTCCAAATTTGTTGCAAGTGAAAGCTGCGGATGTGAAGCAGACAGAAGAACTGCCAATAAGCGACTTGAAAAGTCACGAAACATGTATACCGAAGCAACACGTAAAGACATAATAGATCTTTTCCTTCAAAATTTGAGGACAGAAATGTCTTCTGTGGATACAAAAGAAAAATTCCATAATGTTGCAAGTTACAAGTTTGAAGCAGAGCATTATTTTGGTAATAATTTTGCAATATGCCTGGAGCCTTCCTTCATTGAGAAGGATGACGAGCATTATCCGGAAAGAATAAGAGGCTACTCAAAACACATGGATGTTCTTTATATGATGGAGAACGAGGAGAGTCTTCCACTTAGGACATTTGATGTAAGGGAACTGTATCCGGGATATGTTAAGGAAGAAGGTAAATCAAATGCTTACCTTTTTGCGTCGTTAAATCATTTGCAGTATGTGGTTGGATATGTGGCACTTAAGAATGATTTCAATTCTGTATACAATATGGATTTCAAAAAATGGATTGCAGACATGGATTCCATGTTTATGACAATCAGGCAGTATATTTTTGCACAGCAGACAAACAGAAAACTGCGCTATGTATATATGACGGATTTCCTTACAGGAATATACAACAGAACCGGCTGCGAAATGGAGATATTCCCTTATATCGAATCCATGAAGGCAGCAGGCAAAAAGACAATGCTGATATTTGCAGATATTGACTGTATGAAGATTATAAATGACGAGTACGGTCATTTGAACGGAGACCTTGCAATAAAGGCTACGGCTGAGGCGCTCTGCAAATCACTTCCCGAGGATTGGCATGTGGGAAGATACGGAGGTGACGAGTTTGTGGCCACCGGTCTGTGCGAGGATGAAGAGTATGCCCCTGAATTAATGAAAAAACTGACGGAGTCCATAAAGAAGATAATTGAGAGTCTGAAGGTGGGCTTTAATCTTACGGTCAGTGTTGGCTTTACAATTATTCACCCTGATGACACAAAGAGTGTTGCCGAGCATATTAAAGTGGCAGATGAATATATGTATGAAGAGAAAAAAATAGCCCATCAAAAGCGTGGAGTAGAATAAGTAAAATAACAGCAGGAAGGAATCGACATGGGAACTACCATAGCAGAAGCAAAAGCGGGAGTGGATGCTCTCAAGGAAAATATAAAGAAGGTCATTATCGGCAATGATAAAACCATTGAACTGATTATCACATCCATGATAGCAGGCGGACATGTACTTTTGGAGGATACGCCCGGTACAGGAAAAACCACACTGGCTAAGGCTCTTGCTAAATCCATTGACGGTAATTTCTCAAGAATTCAGTTCACACCGGATTTACTTCCGGCTGATATTACCGGATTGAATATTTTCAGTCAGAAGGAGGACGGATTTGTATTCGTTCCCGGTCCTATTATGACCAATATTCTTCTTGCGGATGAAATTAACAGAGCGACACCGAGAACACAGTCAGCTCTTTTGGAGGCAATGCAGGAATTGCAGGTTACCGTTGACGGAGAAAGCAGAGCTTTGAACAGCCCATTTCTTGTTATTGCAACTCAGAACCCAGTGGAAACGGTGGGAACCTTCCCACTTCCCGAGGCACAGCTTGACAGATTCATTATGCAGCTTTCCATGGGCTTCCCTTCATTTGAAGAGGAAGTAGCTATGCTTGGCAGATTCGAGGAAGAGGATCCGCTTGCCTCCCTTCAACCCGTAACCACTACCGAAAATATAAAGCAGATGCAGGAACTCGCCAAAACAGTGAAAATGTCCGAGGACCTTATCAAATATATCGTTGATATAACTCAGGCAACCAGAAAAAATGCTTCCATACTTGTGGGAGCAAGTCCGAGAGCTGCACTGTCTCTTCAGAATGCAGCCAAGGCTCATGCTCTTATTTGTGGGCGCGATTATTGTACACCCGAGGATATCAAGGAACTTGTTGTTCCGGTTATTGCTCACAGAATGCTTTTCCATTCAACAGCAAATTATGAGGGAAAAACTCAGGTAGTGAGTGAATTATTGTCACATATTGCAGTACCAAGTGAGGATTTCAAGTCTTGAAAATAATACTTGCAACAGTCTTTGCGGTACTGGCTTTGACAATAACCCGCATTGTATATAACAAATTATGGATGAAAAATTTAGGGGTTACCATCGGTTTTGACAGGGATGTTCTGTACGAAACTGAGGAAAATACCCTTCGTGAAGTAATCTCAAACAGGAAATATCTTCCGATTCCCATTTTACAGGTCAAGTTTTCCATAACCAGAACATTTCTGTTTGCAAGGCAGGAAAATGCCAATGTAACGGATAATTATTACAGGAATGAATTTTTTACGGTTATGCCCTTTCAGAAGATAACCAGATCTTATCCCTTCCGATGCATTCACCGTGGTTTGTATCGAATGAACAGAATGGATATAATATGCCGTTCCTTTTTTTTGGACAAGAAAATGATAGAGTCCATAGATCACGAGGCAAGTGTATGCGTTCTGCCCAGGGTTATTGATGACAAAGAGGTGCCCACATCGGTCAATCAGCTTCTTGGTGACATTGAGAAGAATATACACATCAACGATGATCCTTTTGCGTTTGCAGGAATCAGAGAATATCAGCCCTATGACAGTATGCACAGCATAAACTGGAAAATGACAGCCAGACTGGGGAATCTGCAGGTAAATACCTACAATACCACATTTTCCAAGAAGGTGGTGCTGCTTCTTAATGTGGAGGCCAATGGGGTAAGGCGTGCTCAGGATATTGTTGAATGGGCAATAAGAATAGCAGCCCATATGGCATCTTCCCTTGTTAAGGCTCATATACCGGTTGCATTGTATACCAACGGAATTGACGGCGTGGATAATGTGTCTCCTCACATTGAAGCCGGTGCGGATATGACACATATAAGAACAATTGAAATGGCCCTTGCCAGACTGGATCTTAAGCAGAAGGAAACTGATTTTTGTAGGCTGCTTAAGGAAAATGTGGTAGAGTCCGCGGATGCGGTGGAATATCTCATAATTTCCAACTCCAGAAAGAGGGAAATCACGGAAATATATGAGAAACTGAAAAGGGACGGCCATGTAATACATTTTATATGTCCCGAGTTTGAAGTTATCGGACTGGAAGAGAGTTTAAATACAAAGGATTATACCGGGTGGTTAGTGACGGATGAAAGCGAAACGATTTCTGATATACGTGGATTGTATTAATATAATATTGCTGTATCTGATAGTTATCGCGGCATACACGCTGTTTTTTGAGCCGAGTATGAAAGCAAAGGTGAGTCTTTTTGAGTACCTGGCTGTGGGCGGATTGTTTGTGTATTTTTATTTTGTCAGAGATTACGTAGAGAGTCTTGTTCTGTACCTTATAGCCAATTGTCTGGCGGTGGCGGCAATGTTCCTTGCACCGGATTTTCACAGCAAACTAAGGCTGGTTGCATTCGCCATCGGGTGTTTTATTATCAATGTGTATTACTGGATGAACGACAGGGCTTCCAGCGCCATGAACATTCCCTTCGGAATGGTGGCAGAGCTGGTTGGTGTAGGTGCCATATCGGCATATCTCGGTTACGATATACTGACGGTAAGAGTATTTTATTTTGCAGTGGCATTCGTATTTTTGCAGTGCCTGAAAACGCTGTTTGACAACACCTATGAACTGCTGATATCCGGACAGGTTACCGAAGACATGCCGGTTCAGGAGATGTTTCGAAACAATTATTTTTTTGCGGGAATTATAATGGCAATCTGTATTTTCCTTATGTTGTTTGTTCGGGCGGACGGATTAATACAGCTTTTGCGTTCCGTGGCATTTTACGTGGGAAAAGGTATAATGTTCCTGGCCGGAAAGATATTGAGCTTCTTCGCGTCATTTCTGGAAGTGGATTCCGGAGAAATGCTTGAGCTGGAAAGCAGTGTGGGAGAAGTTGAAGAGGTTGGAGTACTTGGTCAGCTTTGGGAGATAGTAAGTGCCCTTCTTATACTGGCGATAGTTGTTCTTGTTCTGTTCTATGTGGTGAAGGGCATAAGGAGCTTTTTTAAGGAATACAGGAGAAGAGACAGAAAAAAGCATTCCACAATGGTTTTCAAGACAGAAAATGAGGTTCGTGAAAGACTGGAGAGAGATGACAAAAGTCGCGGAACCGGTTCATTTTTCAGAAGGACCAACAACGAGAAAATCAGATATATATACAAAAAGAAAATGTTGTCCTATATTAAGAAGGGCAATGCCATAAAGGGGACAAATACCCCTGTTGAAAATGCGGGAGTCCTTTTGAACTGTGGCGGACCGGATATAGGAAAGATGACGGCCCTGTATGAGAAGACAAGATACAGCGGAAGGGAAGCCACAGCGGCTGATGTATCGGCCATGAAGGAGTCGGCGAGAGGAGTTTGACAAAGAAGAATGTTGAAATTAGGCGAAAAGCAAAAACTGATTATAAGTGAGAGAAAAGATTTTGGCGTATATCTTAAGGAGGCTGAAGGGGCTGAAAAGGTGCTTCTTCCGATTAAGCAGCTTCCCGAGGGTTGTGGTATCGGAGACGGCCTTGAGGTATTTTTGTACAGAGATTCACAGGACCGTATTATTGCAACCACAGCAGAGCCTCTCATAAAGAAGGGTGAAGTTCGTAAACTGACAGTTAAGGAAGTGGGTAAAATAGGTGCATTTCTTGACTGGGGACTGGAAAAGGATCTTCTTCTGCCCTTTAAGGAGCAGACGGCACAGGTTACTAAGGGAGATAAGGTTCTGGTTACTCTTTATATTGATAAGAGCAGCAGACTGTGTGCATCCATGAAGGTATATCCCTTCCTCGAGAAGGCAACAGGAATAAAGAAGGATGACAAGGTCACAGGAACTGTCTATGAAATAAGTAAGAATTTCGGGGCATTTGTTGCAATAGATGACAGATTTACAGCATTGATTCCCCGTAAGGAAATGACAGGGGACCTTAAGGTCGGTCAGACTGTTGAAGCAAGGGTAACCGGAGTAAAAGAAGACGGAAAGGTAGATCTTAGTATCAGAGAGAAATCATACGTTCAGATGAGTATTGATGCTGATCGTCTTGTGAAGTATCTGGAGAGCCATGAGGGTGTGATTCCATTTACGGATAAGGCATCTCCGGAACTTATAATGGAAACAATGTCTATGAGCAAAAATGAGTTTAAACGTGCGGTAGGCAATCTCCTTAAAATGGGAAAGATAGAGATAAAACCGGAAAGTATAGTTTGGGTACAAGGTAAGTAATGGAACACAAGAGAGCGAATGCAGTTTTTACATCAATAATACTGACTGATATATTGATAGAGTTTCTCTTTGGGTTTGTGTTATACGACAAGATTGATGCGGACATTTTTGTTCTTATTGAACTTTTTATTGAAGTAGTATATTTGATTCCTTTACTGGCGGTAATGCTCATACGCAGAGATAAATCCGAGCCTATGACAGAGAGACTGGGCTTTAGAAAGATGAAGGCGTCCACGATTCTTCTGGTGGTTCTGTACAGTATAGCAGTATTGCCGATAGGAAGCTTTGCCAACAGTATCGGTATGCTTTTTACGGAAAATGAGATAGTAAAAGACAGTTATATCTTTTTGGAGCAGCCCTTCTGGATATCATTTCTTTCGATTGCCATAGAGCCGCCTCTTGTTGAGGAGCTTATTTTCCGAGGAGCAATTCTGGGGGGATACAAAAAAGCCGGATTTAAGAGAGCAGCGATAATTATGTCAGCGCTTTTGTTTGGGCTTTTTCATATGAATCTGAATCAGTTCGTATATGCATTTGCAGTCGGAATTCTGTTTGCACTTGTGGTTGAGGCCACGGGAAGCATATGGTCTTCGATGATATGCCATTTCCTGTTTAATGCCGAAAGTGTGGTGGAAATGTACCTGTTTGATTATTTGTATCCGGGTATTTTTGAGGAATATGAATTCGACAATACGGGAATGGGGGATACGATAATAGAGTGTGCAATCATTGCGGTATTTGCCATAATAATAATTTTCATTCTTCTGAAGGTAATGTCAAAAAAGGAAGGAAGAGAAGAGGAATTGCAGGAATTCTTTTTCACTGCTGATAAGGCAAAAATCAGGCAACATATTGCAACACCGATTCTGTGGGTCGGTATTGTTATAAGCATCATATGGATAGGTTTGTGGGAACTGCTGACGGTTCTGGAACGAATGCAAACCTGAGAGGTGAAGGCAAATCTGAGAATAACAATGTATTTATAGACAAAAAAAGGGGTCGCATATAGCGACCCTTTTAATATGTTAAGGGCATCTGCCCCGGGAAAAAAGTTAGACTACCATATCAAAGTTAGAGCCGACATTGGGATTGACAGACAACTCTAAAGCAGCTGAATCAATCATCTTAAGAAGATCGGCTCCTGCGACCTCGTTTGCATCGAGGGCTTTACTAAGCATAGCAGTTTCAACCTTTGATAAGGAGTCAGCCCCGGTGAGGGACATTTGAGTTAATGAAAGATTGGAAATATTCATAAATCAGTACCTCCTTATGCTTTAATTATCGTATTTTTTGCAAAAAAAGTAAACGAGATGACAAAAAATCGCATTTTTTGTACAAAACTACCGAAAAAAAGCACCTTCTACTATGGATTTTTTCAAAAAAATGCATTATCATAAAGATTAGTATTGTAAAAATACATATTTAACGACGTAAACTTTTGTAGAAAATTACAAGTGAGGGAGAATTATGATTTCCAATCAGGTCCTGCAAAGTACATTGGACGGTATCAAAAATATCGCAAGAATTGAATTGTGTGTTGTGGATGTAGACGGAAAGGTCTATGCACTTACAAGCCAGCAGATGGAAAGATTCAGCACACAGGCAGTTGAATTTGTTAAATCACCTGCAGATTCCCAGGAGATAGGAGGCAGCCAGTTCTTCAAGATATATGATGAGCAGCAGCTTGAATATATTCTTGTGGCTGACGGTGCAGCAGAGGATGTGTATACCCTGGGAAAGATGGCTGCTTTCCAGATTCAGAACCTTCTTGTTGCTTATAAAGAAAGATTCGATAAGGACAACTTCATCAAGAATCTTCTGTTGGACAATCTGCTTTTGGTAGATATTTTCAGCAGGGCAAAGAAGCTTCACATTCAGTCTGAGATTCGCCGTGTTGTAATCATTATTGAAGGTGAGCTTGGAAAAGACAATAATATCCTTGAGCTTATGCGTACACATTTCGGTTCCAACAACAAGGACTTCATTACGGCTGTCGATGAGACAAATGTAATAGTGGTTAAGGAACTTGAAGACGGTGCCGGCGCAGCAGAAATAGAGAAGATTTGTACTTCCTACAGAAATTACCTCAGCAAAGAGGGTGTAAAGGGAGTTCATATTGCATACGGAACAATTGTAGGAGAGATAAAAGAGGTCAGCCGTTCATACAAGGAAGCCAAGATGGCACTTGATGTAGGTAAGATATTCTTTGATGACAGAGACATTATTGCATATAGCGAGTTGGGAATCGGACGTCTTATATTCCAGTTGCCCATACCTCTGTGCAAACTGTTCATTAAGGAGATTTTCGGCGGAAAGAGCCCGGATGATTTTGATGAGGAAACTCTTGTTACAATCACCAAATTCTTTGAGAACAGCCTTAATGTATCAGAAACCTCAAGACAGTTGTTTATTCATCGTAATACTCTTGTGTACAGACTGGATAAGCTTCAGAAGACTACAGGCCTCGACCTGAGAGTATTTGAGGATGCAATAACCTTTAAGATTGCACTTATGGTTGTTAAGTACATGAATTATATGGAATCTTTGGAATACTAAGAAGTATTACATTTTAAGGAGAAAAAGCAGTGGCTTTAGGAAAAAAGAAGAAAAATCGTACATTTGCAGATGACGATCTGATTGTATTTGACAATGTTGTAAAGTTATATTCGACAGGGTCGCCTGCATTAAATGGTGTCAGTCTGACAATTAAGAAGGGCGAGTTTGTATTTATCGTAGGTGAAAGCGGAGCCGGAAAGTCTACACTTATCAGATTGCTTATGCGAGAGCTTGTTCCCACAGAGGGTGAAATCTACGTTAACGGAAACAATCTTTCAAAGCTCAGAAGACGTCAGGTGCCAAAATACAGAAGAAATATCGGAGTCGTATTCCAGGACTTCAAGCTTATAAAGCAGTGGACAGTATATGAAAATGTTGCATTTGCCCAGAGAATCATTCAGGCACCCAACAGGCTTATTAAGAGAAATGTACCGGCAATACTGAGCATCGTGGGACTTGCCAGCAAGTACAAGGCAAAGCCAAGTCAGTTGTCCGGTGGTGAGCAGCAGCGAGTTGCCATGGCCAGAGCCCTTATCAACAAGCCGCCGATTCTTCTGTGCGACGAGCCCACAGGTAACCTCGACCCTTCAAATTCATGGGAAATAATGAAGCTTCTTGAGCAGATTAACAAGAGAGGCACGACAGTTATTGTCGTAACTCATAATGAAGCTATTGTAAATGAGATGCAGAAGCGAGTTATTGCACTTAAAAAGGGTGTAGTAGTCAACGATGAAAAGGGTGGATATATAAATGAGGATTAGTTCATTTTTCTATACAATTAAACAGGGCTTTAAGAACCTGTTCCGTAATGCCGTATTTTCATTGGCATCAATCGCAACCATTGCAGCCTGTCTTTTGCTGCTGGGTTTGTTCTATGCGATACTTGCCAATTTCCAGAACATAGTAAAGACAGCCGAGGAAGGTGTTGCGGTTACGGTATTTTTTGACGAGGATGTATGTGCAGACGATGCCCGTATGAAGGCCATCGGAAGTCTTATTGAAAGCCGTCCGGAAGTAAGCAGAATGGAGTTTGTTTCCGCAGATCAGGCATGGGAAGAATTCAAGGTAGATTATCTTGGTGAATATGCCGAAGGCTTTACGGAAAATCCACTTGCGGGAAGTGCCAACTATCAGATATACCTCAATGACATTTCACAGCAGGCAGGGCTTGTTACCTATCTGGAGAGTATTCAGGGTGTAAGGCAGGTTAACAGATCTGAGGTAACCGCCAATGCACTCAGCGGAATCAACAATCTGGTAAGTTATATTTCAATCGGTATTATTCTTATACTTCTGGCGGTATCTGTTTTCCTTATAAGCAACACGGTTATTATGGGTATTTCTGTCAGAAAAGAAGAAATATTTATCATGAGATATGTGGGAGCAACGGATTATTTCGTACGTGCCCCATTTGTAATAGAATGTCTTATTCTTGGTCTTGTGGGAGCGGCAATTCCCCTGGGCGTCATTTACTTTATATACGATAAAGCAATCGTTGCCATAATGGAGCGATTCAGTATACTCAGTGATGTATTGAAGTTCCTTCCGGTTGAAGTAATATTTAAGACACTTTTGCCGATGCTACTGATATTGGGAGTGGGCATAGGCTTCTTCGGAAGTATCATTACTGTAAGGAAGCATTTGAAGGTATAGTCATTGATGATAAGAAAACGGTTAACGGCCACAATCGCAGCTGTTGCTTTGACGATGACACTTATATACCCGTGCAATGAGGTGTTTGCGTCGTCAAAGAATGATGTGACAGAGCAGGAACAGGAGAAACTTAATAGCGAGGATTCCGAGCATAACTATGAGGATAATTCCAGATCCAAAAAGATAGATGAGCTGGAGAAGGATATTGAAGCAAAGCAGGGGCAGATCAAGCAGGCTCAGGAAGACAAGAAGAAGATTCAGAGCAATATATCCAACTATCAGGATATGGTTGATAAGCTTGATGCGGAAAAGGAAGACCTGGCAAATTATGTGTCTGAACTGGATGCGGATCTTGATGAAATTCAGGACAAGATAGCAGACCTCAGGGAAATGATTTCCGACAAGGAAGCAGACATAGAGCAAACCGAGGCCGATCTTGAAGAGGCTGAGCGTATCCAGCTTGAGCAGTATGAGGCAATGAAGAAGAGAATCAAGTTCATGTATGAAAAGGGTGACACCTATTATCTTGAAATGATTCTTACGGCATCGGATTTCGGTGATATGGTCAACAAGGCCGATTATATCGAGCAGTTATCAGATTATGACAAGAAAAAACTTGAGGAGTATATCGCAGACTGCGAATATGTAGAGGCATGTAAGGAAGCCCTTGAAGCAGAAAAGGAGCTTCTTGACGAGGCCAAAGAACAGGTGGAAGCTGAAGAAGAGAATCTGGAGGCGTTGATTTCCCAGAAGGAAAAGGAAATTACGGCAAAGGAAAATGATATAACCAATAAAGAGGCTGCAATACGTGAGTATGAGGCGGAACTGGAAGAACAGACCGAAATCATCAGAGCGTTGGAGCAGGCTGTAATAGAACAGAAGAAAAAACTGGCAGAGGAAAATGGTAATGACATCAAATACGATGGTGGTATGTTTACATTTCCTGCGCCTAAATATACCAGGGTTTCCGACGATTACGGATGGAGAATTCATCCGATTCTCGGTGTGGAACAGTTCCACAACGGCGTCGATTTGGCGTCTCCGGGCGGATCGCCGATTCTGTGCGCCTATGACGGAGAGGTTGTTGCAGCCGATTATTCAGCCAATATGGGTAATTACATTATGGTTAATCATGGAGATGGTCTCTATACCATATATATGCATGCATCGGCTTTGTATGTATCCAAGGGCGAGAAGGTTGTCAAGGGCGAAAAGATTGCGGCTGTAGGCTCAACCGGTCGATCAACGGGCAATCACCTTCATTTCAGTGTCAGACTTAACGGTGATTATGTCAGTCCATGGAAATACCTGAGCAAGTAGTGAGGTTAGTTATGAACGAAGAAAATATAAATGGGCAAACAGAAGAGGTGGCTTCGGAAACTGTGACGGAAACCGTTGAAGTGCCGGAAGTACAGGTGAAGGCAGAAGCTCCGGAGCAGACAGAAAAGAAACTCAAAAAGAAAAGCAGAAAGACCTTCCTTCTGGGTGTTCTTGTGGGAGCACTTTTAACATTGGTAGTATCCATAGCAGCCCTTGTGATAAGTGATGTTGTGACTATAAAAAGATACAGAAAAGAGGCTGCACAGGAAAAAAACGATGAGAAGGATACCGATGAAGAGATAAAGTCGATTATTAATACAGATACCACCATAAAAATGTCCCTTATAGAGAAAGAGATAAAGGATAACTACTATAAGGATGTAGATATGAAGGCCCTTCAGGAGGGTGTATATTACGGAATGATGGATTCTCTGGGCGATCCTTATTCTACCTACTATTCTCAAGAGGAAATAGAGGAAGTAATGGAGGAATCGGAAGGCATCTATTATGGAATAGGTGCATATGTTTCCTTTGATACAGAGAAGGATGTGGCAGTCATTTCCGGAATAATCAGCGGAACTCCCGCAGAGGAAGCAGGCCTTCAGGCAGATGACATCATCTATAAGGTAGACGGAGTGGAGACACTTGGTATGTCCACCAGTGATGTTGTTAATCTCATAAGAGGCGAGGAACATACCAAGGTTATCGTTACGGTAATCAGGGAAGGCGAGGACGATTTCCTTGATATTGAGGTTGAAAGAAGAAAGATTGAATCTCCTACAGTAAACTACGAGATGAAAGAAGGAGATATAGGTTATATTCAGATAACAGAGTTTGACGATGTAACCACAGATCAGTTTACAGAGGCTATGGCTGTTCTTAAGGGACAGGGCATGAAGGGACTGATACTTGATCTTCGTTCAAACGGTGGCGGTAATTTCTCAACCTGTGTAGATATTGCACAGCAGTTACTGCCGGAAGGACTGATTGTATATACCGAGGACAAATACGGAGAGCGTGAAGAGTATTACTGCGACGGTAAGAGAGAATTCGACAAGCCACTTGTTGTTCTGGTTAACGGATATACGGCAAGTGCATCGGAAATCCTGACAGGAGCCATAAAGGATTACGGCATCGGAACGGTAATGGGAACAACCACCTTTGGAAAAGGTATTGTTCAGGCAATACTTTCCCTCAGAGACGGCTCTGCTATCAAGGTAACAATAAGCAGATATTTCACTCCGTCAGGTAAGAATATCCATGAAATAGGAATTGAACCGGATATCGAGGTTAAGTACGATTCCGAGGCCTATAAGAAGGACGGAACAGACAACCAGCTTGAGGCCGCCATGGAAGAGATAAACAAGCAACTTAAATAAGGACTTAAATAAAGTTACATAAGGCTCAATTGAGAAAATATAAAAGAGAACATCACGAACAGATGTTCTCTTTTTTGTAGACAATAGCTCGCCTTTGTGCTACTATAGATAAAGCGCAGCAAACTCCGAAAGCGCCGATAATGCTTAGTAAACAGTGATTTTGATGAAAGAAGTTTTACAGATGGATTTTGTATTACATTCTGAGTATAAGCCTACAGGGGATCAGCCCCAGGCAATAGAGGGACTCGTTGAAGGGTTCAAGGAAGGCAATCAGTTCCAGACGCTTCTGGGAGTAACAGGCTCCGGTAAGACATTTACCATGGCCAATGTTATTGCGGCCCTCAATAAGCCGACGCTTATCATTTCCCACAACAAAACACTTGCCGGACAGCTGTATTCCGAGATGAAGGAATTCTTTCCCGAGAACGCAGTAGAGTATTTTGTATCCTATTATGATTATTACCAGCCGGAAGCATATATGCCGGCCTCTGATACATATATTGCCAAGGATTCATCAATAAATGATGAGATAGAGAAGCTCAGACTTTCTGCTACGGCGTCTCTTTCCGAGAGAAAGGATGTTATTGTAGTTGCTTCCGTAAGCTGTATATACGGACTGGGAAGTCCCGAGGAATACCAGGACATGGTTGTATCCTTGAGACCCGGGATGCAGAAGGAACGTGATGATGTTATAAGAGACCTCATTGCAATCAGATATGAGAGAAATGAGCTTGATATAGACAGAGCAACCTTTAGGGTTCGTGGCGATACCATAGAGATTTTTCCCGCTGAAGGCGGTGACCATCTTATAAGGGTAGAGTTCTTTGGAGATGAAATAGACAGGATAGCAGAAGTAGATCCGCTCACCGGAAGAATGAAGAAGACGCTGGAGCATGTGGTTGTATATCCGGCTTCTCATTATGTCATTCCAATGGACAAAATTCGTGAAGGTTGTGACAGGATAGAAAATGAACTTCATGATAGAATAAAGTATTTCAAGAGCATGGATAAGCTTATTGAGGCCCAGAGGATAGCGGAGAGAACAAATTTTGATTTGGAAATGCTTCGTGAGACAGGCTTTTGTTCGGGAATAGAGAATTATTCTGCACCCCTCAATAATCTTCCGCCGGGAACACCACCCCTGTGCCTGCTGGATTTCTTTCCCGATGACTTTCTGATAATAATCGATGAGTCACATATTACGGTGCCACAGATTGGCGGTATGTATGCAGGTGACCGTTCAAGGAAGAATGTGCTGGTGGATTACGGCTTCAGACTTCCGTCAGCTCTTGATAACAGGCCGCTCAACTTTAGCGAGTTTGAGGATAAGATAGATCAGGTACTGTTTGTATCAGCAACACCCAATGTATATGAGGAAGAGCATGAACTCTTAAGAGTTCAGCAGATTATCAGACCTACGGGACTTCTTGACCCTGAAGTATCCGTAAGGCCTGTAGAGGGACAGATTGACGATCTTCTTGCTGAGATTAAGAAGGAAACTGCTGGGCATCATAAGGTTCTTGTTACAACCCTTACAAAGCGCATGGCAGAGGACCTTACCGATTATCTTAAGGATGTGGGTATCAGGGTAAGATATCTCCATGCGGATGTTGATACTCTTGAAAGAACAGAGATAATAAGAGATATGCGTCTGGATGTATTTGACGTGCTTGTGGGAATCAATCTTCTTCGTGAAGGTCTTGATATTCCCGAGATTACTCTGGTGGCCATACTGGATGCGGACAAGGAAGGCTTCCTGCGTTCAAGGACATCCCTTATTCAGACCATTGGTCGTGCAGCCAGAAACAGCGAAGGCCATGTTATCATGTATGCGGATAATATGACTGATTCAATGCGCGATGCCATAGAGGAGACAAACAGAAGAAGAACGATTCAGCAGCAGTACAATGAAGAGCATGGTATAACACCACAGACCATTCAGAAGGCAGTAAGAGACCTTATCAGTATCAGTAAAGAGATTGAGCAGGAGCAGATGCGCTTCGATAAGGATCCGGAGTCCATGAGTGAGGATGAGATCAAAAAGCTTGTTGTTAAGATTGAGAAGCAGATGCGTAAGGCAGCAGCAGACCTTGATTTCGAAACGGCAGCAGAGCTTCGTGATAAGATGGTTGAACTCAAAAAGCAGCTGGATGACATGAAAAATGATAAGTAAATAATCAATGAATATGAACAGGAAGCAGTTTTAGAGGTGAATTGTTATTATGGCAACAGAATTCGTAGACAATATTAAGATGTCTGCAAAAGAATATATAAGAATCAGAGGTGCAAGTGAGCATAATCTTAAGAATATTGATGTAGATATTCCAAGAGATAAGCTTGTTGTACTTACGGGACTTTCCGGTTCAGGAAAGTCATCCCTTGCCTTTGACACAATATATGCCGAAGGTCAGAGAAGATATATGGAGTCAATATCTTCCTATGCAAGACAGTTCCTGGGACAGATGGAAAAACCTCAGGTAGAGTTGATAGAAGGTTTGTCTCCGGCCATATCCATAGACCAGAAGTCAACCAATAAGAACCCCAGATCTACTGTGGGAACAGTAACCGAGATATACGATCATTTCAGATTACTATTTGCACGTATAGGTATTCCGCACTGTCCGAGCTGCGGAAAGGTAATAGAAAGACAGACTGTCGACCAGATGGTTGACAGCATAATGAGCCTTCCCGAGGGGACTAAGTTTTCTGTCCTTGCTCCTGTTGTAAGGGGAAAGAAGGGTATGCATGAAAAGGTTTTGGAGCGTGCCCGTAAGAGCGGATTTTCGAGAGTAAAGGTTGATGGCAGTCTGTATGAACTGTCAGAGGATATTACCCTTGATAAGAATATAAAGCATTCCATTGAAATAGTGGTAGACAGACTTGTTATAAGGGAAGGAATGGAAACCAGACTTGCGGATTCCGTGGAAACAGCCATTGGACTTTCCGAAGGTCTTCTTGAGATAGAGATTCTTGATGGGGAGACTCTGCATTTTTCAGACAGTCTTGCCTGTCCCGACTGCGGAGTAAGCATTCAGGAAATTGAGCCCAGAAGCTTTTCCTTCAATAATCCCTACGGCGCCTGTCCGGATTGCTTCGGACTCGGTTATACCATGGAATTTGCACCGGATCTGCTTATTCCGGACCGTACATTAAGCATTCACGAGGGAGCAATATCATGTATGGGATGGCAGTCCTCAAACAGCGCAGGAAGCTTTACCTATGCGATACTTGAAGCTCTTTCAAAGGCTTATAATTTTTCTCTTGATACTCCTTTCGGGGAGCTTTCACGGGATATACAGGATTTGATTATTTACGGAAAGAACTCAAGAAAAGTAATGGTTCATTACAGCAGTCAGAGGGGAGAAGGCAACTATCCCATAGTGTTTGAGGGACTTATTTCCAATATGAACCGCAGATACAGAGAGACTGCCTCCGAAACAATGAAACAGGAATACGAGACATTTATGCATTTTTCACCCTGCGAAACCTGTAAAGGGATGAGACTGAAGCCGGAATCACTGGCGGTAACAATCAACGACAGGAATATTTTTGAGATAACTTCTATGGCTATAGGCAATCTGTACGATTATCTTTCAAACCTGAAGCTTTCACCCAAGCAGGAACTTATAGGAAGACAGGTGCTTAAGGAAATAAGGGCCAGAGTGGGATTCTTGATGGATGTCGGACTCGATTATCTTACACTGTCAAGAGCGACCGCTTCACTTTCGGGAGGAGAAGCCCAGAGAATAAGGCTGGCAACACAGATAGGTTCGGGACTGGTGGGTGTCTGCTACATACTTGATGAACCCAGTATAGGACTGCATCAGAGAGACAATGATAAACTCCTCGGAACGCTGAAGCATCTTCGGGATCTTGGTAATACACTTATTGTAGTTGAACACGACGAGGATACAATGCTTGCGGCAGACTATATTGTTGATATAGGACCGGGAGCAGGCTGTGAAGGCGGAGAGGTTGTGGCGGTAGGAACCGCGGAAGAGATAATGAAGGTTCCCGAATCTATAACGGGACAGTATCTTTCGGGAAAACTTTCCATCCCTGTGCCGACAGTCAGAAGAGCGCCGGGGGGCTTCCTTGAGGTATTCGGTGCAAATGAAAACAATCTGAAGAATGTGAACGTAAGATTCCCATTGGGAGTAATGACGGTAGTAACCGGTGTGTCGGGTTCCGGCAAGAGTTCTCTGGTAAATGAGATACTTTACAAATCTCTGGCAAGGAAGCTTAACCGTGCAAGAACAATTCCCGGAAAACATGACAGAATAGAAGGAATCGAGCAGCTTGATAAGGTAATTAACATAGACCAGTCACCCATTGGAAGAACGCCAAGATCCAACCCGGCGACCTATACCGGTATGTTTGACCTTATCAGAGATTTGTTCTCAACAACTCCCGATGCAAAGGCAAAGGGATATCAGAAGGGACGCTTCAGTTTTAACGTTAAAGGCGGACGATGTGAAGCCTGCTCCGGAGACGGAATAGTAAAGATAGAGATGCATTTCCTTCCGGATGTATATGTACCCTGCGAGGTATGTAAAGGAAAGAGATACAATCGTGAAACCCTGGATGTAAAGTACAAGGGCAAATCGATATATGATGTCCTTGATATGACTGTTGAAGAAGCGGTAATCTTCTTTGAAAATGTACCGAAGATCAGTCGTATTGTCAGAACGCTGTATGAGGTAGGCCTTGGATATATTAAGCTTGGACAGCCTTCAACAACTCTTTCCGGAGGAGAAGCCCAGAGAATTAAACTTGCAACGGAACTGAGCAGAAGGTCTACGGGCAAGACCATTTACATTCTTGATGAGCCTACCACAGGACTTCATTTTGCTGATGTGGCCAAGCTTATTGAGATACTTCAGAGGCTTACACAGGGTGGCAATACCGTTGTTGTAATAGAGCATAATCTTGACGTAATCAAGACGGCGGATTATCTTATCGATCTTGGGCCTGAAGGCGGAGACCGTGGCGGAACAGTTCTTTGCTACGGAACCCCGGAAGAGGTGGCAAAATGTGAGAATTCCTACACCGGTAAGTATGTTAAGAAAATGCTGGAGAAGAAATAAACCAAAGAAATAAAGGAAATGCAGACGAAGATATTAAGTGATTAGAAGAACCGTCCGATATATGATTTAGAACGCACGGATGCATTGAAGAGAAGGACTCTCGATGCATCCGTATTTTTTTCTTAAAATTTTGTTAAATGCGGTAAGTCCCCTTTATTTCATAAAAAAAATCAGATATAATTATTTAGATTATGGATATTTGTTGGAAAGGGGCAAATTATGCAAGGCACAGATATAGGAATCGATCTTGGAACTGCCAGCATACTGGTATATATAAGAGGAAAAGGTGTTGTACTGAAGGAGCCATCTGTTGTGGCTTTTGACAGAGATACAAATAAGATAAAGGCAATCGGTGAAGAAGCAAGACTTATGCTGGGAAGAACTCCCGGTAATATAGTGGCTGTAAGACCTTTGCGTCAGGGTGTTATTTCTGATTACACCGTTACAGAGAAGATGATGAAGTATTTCATCACAAAGGCTGTGGGACACAGAAGCTTCCGTAAGCCTAAGATTGCGGTTTGTGTACCTTCCGGAGTAACGGAGGTTGAGAAGAAGGCTGTTGAGGATGCAACCTATCAGGCAGGTGCCAGAGAAGTTGCAATTATCGAGGAGCCTATTGCAGCAGCAATCGGAGCAGGAATCGATATCAGCAAGCCCTGCGGAAACATGATAGTCGATATAGGCGGTGGTACAACCGATATAGCTGTCATTTCCCTGGGAGGAACTGTTGTCAGTGATTCAATTAAGGTTGCAGGCGATAACTTTGATGAAGCTATCGTACGTTATATGAGACAGAAACATAATCTTCTTATCGGTGAACGTACCGCGGAAGATTTGAAGATAAAGATTGGTTCGGCATTTAAGAGAAGCGAACCGGTATATCTGGATGTAAGAGGAAGAAACCTTGTAACAGGTCTTCCTAAGACAGTAAGAGTTTCTTCAGAGGATACAGAAGAGGCACTTAGAAGTACAACAGCACAGATAGTTGATGCAATCCACGGCATTCTTGAGAAAACTCCACCGGAGCTTGCTGCGGATATCGCAGAGAGAGGTATCGTTCTTACAGGCGGCGGCGCACTTTTGAGCGGTCTTGAGGATCTCATTTGTTCAAAGACAGGTATTACAACTATGACAGCCGAAGAGCCTATGACAGCGGTTGCAATCGGAACAGGACGATATGTTGAGTTCCTTGCCGGCTACAGAGATAACGATTAAAGCGATATTATAAGCATCGACGAGAAAGGAAAAACATGGTTAAAGGTCTGTATACTGCCTACACGGGCATGATAAATGAACAGAATCGTATGGATGTTCTTACGAACAATCTGGCCAATTCCGATACAAGCGGTTTTAAAAAGGAAGGGGCAACCAGCCAGGCTTTTGACACGGTTTTAGCCTACAAGATAAAGGATGCTTCGGTTTCGCCGAAAATTGCCACCAAGATTGGCGGCATGAATCTCGGAGTAAAGGTCGGAGAAAACTATACAGACTATTCTCAGGGTCCCTTTAAGGTTACCGGCAACACATATGATCTGGGAATATCCGGAACAGGTTTTTATAACATAGAGTTTACCAATAAGGCAGGAAAAACCTCTACAAAATATACAAGAGACGGATCATTTACCGTTAATAAGGAAGGGTATCTTGTTACCAAGGACGGTGATTATGTTCTTGGTGAAAGCGGAAGGCTTAAACTTGATCCCACCAAAGAGGTATCCATAGACTCACTGGGTAATATCAGCCAGGAGGGAAAGGCAATCGGAACCATTAAGATAACGGATTTTGAGAATTACGATTATCTTGAGCATTATGGAGAAAACTATTTCCAGCCGGTTCAGGGAGCCAAGGAAAAAGACGGGGATTATACCATCAATCAGGGTTATCTTGAGACATCCAATGTACAGGTGGTACAGGAGATGGTTGAGATGATAAGTGTTTCAAGACAGTACGAAACAAATCAGAGAATGATAACCACCATTGATTCAACACTTGAGATAGCATCAAAGCAGCTCGGAAAAGTCTGATAGGAGGATAGGCATATGGTAAGATCTTTATGGTCAGCAGCAAGCGGAATGATAGCACAGCAGACAAATGTCGATACAATAGCCAATAACCTTGCCAATGTTAATTCGGCAGGATACAAGGCTGAGGTTGCGGAGTTCAAATCACTCCTTTACCAGACAATGCAGACAGAGACAACAACAGCCAACGGAGCACAAAAGCCAATAAGTGCCCAGGTTGGACTTGGTGTAAGAAATTCATCAATCACATCTGTATTTGAGCAGGGTGCACTTATTGCAAATACATCTCCCACAGCATTTGCCATTGAAGGAAAAGGTTTCTTTGCCGTAAAGGGTGAGGACGGAGATACATATTATACAAGAAACGGTAATTTCAATTTCAATACCGGCGGAGGAACCAGTATTGTTCTTTCCACATCCGACGGTTTGCCGGTACTTGATTCTACAGGAAAGGCAATAACACTTGATACAACAAAATATGTCGTAAGTAAGATAAGTGTTGATGCAGGGGGTAACCTCTGTTATCCGGACGCATCCAATAATGCACAGCCCATTGGAATTCAGATCGGAACCTTCCAGTTTGCAAATCCTTCGGGACTTGAGAAAACATCTGACACACTTTACAAGGTTACCGAGGCTTCCGGAGCAGCCCTCAACGAGGCAACAAATGCAAATCTTGACAAGAGTAAGATTTGTCAGGGATATTTGGAGCAGTCAAGCGTTCAGGTAGTAGATGAAATGGTCAACATGATAGTTGCCCAGAGAGCATATGAGATGAATGCCAAGGCAATTACCACAACGGACCAGATGATGGAACTTGCTAACAATCTTAAGAGATAAGGGAGCAGGATATGAGTCAGATTGATATCAGCGGATTAACAAATATATATACCGACTACATGAATACCACGGCACAGAATGCAACGACTGAGAAACTGAAGTCGGTTGCAAATGCGGACTATTCCAATGCCAGCGACGAAGAACTGATGGATGTGTGCAAGCAGTTTGAAAGTTATTTTCTGGAGCAGGTATTTAAGGAAATGCAGAAAACTGTACCGGAAAGCGAGTTTTCTGACAAGAATACGTCTAATCTTGTTAATTATTTTAAGGACACGACCATTCAGGAGATGGCAACCCAATCTACCGAAAATAACAGCCTTGGGCTTGCCCAGATGTTATACGAACAAATGAAACGTAATCTTTAAAAAGAGTAGTTAATTAAGAGTCAGGCGCCGAGGGCGGAGCCTGACTCTGTTAAATTCTTGCAACAATTTGAAGCCAATATACAAAGGATATGTACATGGAAGAACTGACCGGAGTAATAGACCATTTTCTGTTTAAAAATGAATCAAACGGATATGGTGTTATGGAGCTTACAACTGAAGATGATGATGTTATATGTGTTGGGACGATGGCAGGAATCGATCAGGGAGAAATGGTTCATGTCACGGGAGAATATGTTGTTCACCCTACCTATGGACCCCAGCTGAAGATATCCTCCATTGATGTGGTTCAACCTACGGGAGCCGTTGCCATAGAGAGGTATCTCGCCTCGGGAATTATAAAAGGTGTTGGCCCCAAGATAGCCAAAAGGATAATAAGAAGCTTTGGCGAGGATACGCTTAGGATAATTGAAGAGGAACCGGAGCGTCTGACAGAAATAAAGGGAATAAGCGAAAGAATAGCCCAGTCCATTGCAGAGCAGGTTATCAGCAAAAAGGACCAGCAGGATGCAATGATGTTTTTGACGGGTTTTGGAATAACACAGGTACTTGCACTTAAGATATACGAAGCCTATGGAAGCATGGTTTATTCCGTAATAAAGGACAATCCCTACAGACTGGTGGAGGATATAGAAGGAGTAGGCTTCAAGAAAGCTGATGAGATAGCAGCGAAGGCGGGAATCAGGATTGATTCGGAATTCAGAATAAGGTGTGGAATAACCTATGTTCTGACACAGGCCTATACCGAAGGACATACATTTCTTCCACAGGAAATGCTGCTTTCAAGAGCGGAGGAACTGTTGGGAGTAACAAGAGACAGGTTGGAAGAAGAAATTCCCAACCTGGTTATAGACCGCAAAATTGTAATAAAGCAGGAGGACGACAGAACCGACTGCTATGCGGGATTTTTGTATACTCAGGAGCTGGCGGTTGCATCTATGCTGAGGGATCTTGACGCCAATATGGATGTTAAGAACAGCGAGACGGTGAATAAAATAATCGCCAAGGAAGAAAAGGGCCTGGGAATTATTCTGGATGAAATGCAGCGCAATGCGGTTTCTCTGTCACTGCAGGCCGGAGTAATGATAATTACCGGTGGACCGGGAACAGGAAAGACTACCACAATTAACACCATTATCCGTTGCCTGGACAATGAAGGCCTTGATGTTTTGCTGGCAGCACCTACAGGAAGAGCAGCAAAGCGTATGACTGAGGCAACAGGCTATGAAGCCAAGACCATTCATCGAATGCTGGAACTTAACGGCGCTGTGTCAGAAGAAGGCAGAAGGGCTCATTTTGAGAGAAATGAAGACAATCCGCTGGAGGCGGACGTTATAATAATAGACGAGATGTCCATGGTGGACATACAGCTTTTTTATGCACTGCTTAAAGCTATTCCTGTGGGCGGTAGGCTTATACTGGTGGGAGACGTTAATCAGCTTCCCAGCGTGGGACCGGGACAGGTACTTAAGGACCTGATTGATTCCGATGCATTTGCAACAGTGAGACTCCAACACATTTTCAGACAGGCAAGCCAGTCGGATATAGTGGTAAATGCTCACAAAATCAACAAGGGAGAAGCAATTACTCTGGATACAAACAGCAAGGATTTCCTTTTCCTGGAGCGTTCCGACCCGAATATGATATACAAAAATATGATAGGGCTGATAACTGAGCGACTGCCGGGGTATGTGGATTCCACACCGGCGGGAATACAGGTGCTTACACCCACTCATATGGGAGCCCTTGGAGTTGAGGCCCTCAACAAGGTGCTTCAGACCTATATTAATCCGAAATCCGATTCCAAGAGGGAAAAGGAATTCGGAGAGATTACCTTCCGTGAAGGCGACAAGGTAATGCAGATAAAAAATGACTATTCCCTTGAATGGGAGATTAACGGAAAGAACGGTATTCTCATTGATAAGGGAGCAGGAGTGTTCAACGGCGATGTGGGAACCGTCGTTGAAATCAATAATGTTGTCGGATATCTCTGCGTAGAGTATGACGAGTGCAAAAAGGTTAAGTATACCTACGAGAACCTGGAGGAGCTGGAACTGGCTTATGCCATTACCATTCACAAATCTCAGGGAAGCGAATATCCTGCGGTAATTATGCCCCTTCTGGGTGGACCGAGACCGCTTCTTAACAGGAATCTGCTGTATACCGGTGTAACCAGAGCAAAGAAATGCGTCATAATTATCGGAAGCAGCGAAACCGTTAACATTATGATAAACAATGAAAGCGAAAACAAAAGATTTACGGGACTGTGTTTGCGAATAAGGGAACTGATGTAAAGGAGTTTCATGATTTTACGCATACCGGATATTTTTTTTCCAAGACGGTGCCCAATATGTGACAGGACAATTCCCGGAAACAGAATTGTATGTGAGGAATGTGATTCTGACACAGGTCTTGTGGGTGGGCATATATGCTGCAAATGCGGAAAGCCCATGGATGATGAGGATGAGATATGTTGTTATGACTGCAGAAAGGCACCGAAGCAGTTTGAAAGAGGCTTTGCCGTATTTGAATATGAGTATATCAGAAGCAGTCTCTATAGATTCAAGTATTCAAAAAGAGCGGAATATGCATTGTTTTATGCCCGCAAAACTGTCGATATGTACGGGACGGTTCTTGCAGGTCTTAAGGTTCAGGCACTGATTCCCATACCGATTCATAAGAGCAGAATGAGAAAAAGGGGTTATAACCAGGCCTTGGAGTATGCCAAAGAGCTTTCCGGGCTGACCGGTATACCAATGAGAAATGACCTGCTTATAAGGTCAAAAAGGACCAGGGCTCAAAAGGAACTGACCCCGGCCGACCGCCAAAAAAACCTTAAAAAGGCTTTTAAACTGCGGTCATTTGGTGTAAAATTACAAAGAGTATGTGTTGTCGACGATATCTATACTACCGGCAGCACTATTAATGCTGTAGCGGAGTTGCTAAAGCATGGGGGGATAAAGGAAGTATATTTCATAACTATTGCCATTGGGCGAGGATTCTAGAGATTCGAAATAGGGAGGAATATTCATGAACGTGAAGAATTGCAGAAGATGCAGAAGACTGTTTAATTATGTTGTAGGTCCGTACATCTGTCCCCAGTGCCGCGAAGAGATTGAAAAGGAATTTGCGGTTGTAAAGAAGTATATTGAGGAGAATCCCAATAAAAATATCAATGAGGTTGCTGAGGCCTGTGATGTGGATCCTCAGCAGCTTAGGCAGTGGATACGTGAAGAGAGACTGCAGTTTTCGGATGATTCCGCAATCGGCCTCGAATGTGAGAGATGCGGAGTTACCATTAAGTCGGGTAAATACTGTGATAAATGCAAACAGGAAATGGCGGCCGGATTCAATGCTGCAATCGGTAACGATCTTAAGCATATGAATCAAAGTGACAGGGAAAAAGCAAAAAGAGAAAGCGCAGCAAAGATGCGTTTTCTTAACTGATAGAGGAGTACCAAGTGGTAGACGAGACAAAAGTCAGAGTAATGACAAGACTTGCAGCCTATGAAGAGGGCGCAGGAAAAAAACATATGCCCATCGGCAATTACTTCAGAACCGATTATATCTGCCTGCAGCTTCTGGAATCGTTTGTTTGCGGAACATTTGCCTTCCTTGCGATTGTGGGAATAATGCTTTTTTACAATTTCGAGGTAATAATGGGAGATATATATAATATCGATTTGATGGAATATGCCAAGGGTATGGGAAAAAAATATATCATATGTATGGGTCTGTATCTCCTGGCTACATACATTTATTCGGCATACAGATATTCAAGGGCCCAGAAGAGCCTTAAATCATACAATGCGGTTCTCGGAAAACTGAAGAAACACTTTTACGAAGAATAAAGGAAGAGTCATGTCAAGTTTAGTACAAAGTAAAAATGCAATTAACAGATTTTATTCAAAGTATGCGGCATATATAAATCCGTTTTTGAAATTTATATTGGCGCTGCTGGTATTTTTTATCATTGATGTAAAGATGGGATACATGGATAAGATATCGGGAGGAGCAATAATTCTTCTGGTAGCTCTGTTCTGTTCATTTATGCCGCTGACATTTATGGCACTCATTGAGGGAGTTTTCATTCTGCTCCATCTGTATGCCCTCAGCCTTGAAATGGCAATAGTCGCAGCAGCGGTGATGTTCATGATGTTCATCCTGTTTTTGAGATTTACACCCAAGGAAGCTGTGGTAATGCTTTTAATGCCCATATTCTTCATACTGAAGATACCTTATCTTCTTCCTTTGGTAGTTGGTCTTGTGGGAACACCGGTTTCTGTTATTTCCGTTGCATTTGGTGTAATAATCCATTATATTATCACCTTTGCTTCCAACAACGAGGAATTGTTTACCTCCGGTGCAGAGCAGAATATTGTTAATCAGATAAGGACAATTGTTGACGGACTCATTGCAAATAAGTCTATGATAGCTGTTATTGTATGCTTCAGTATTGTTCTTCTTGTGGTTTATTTTATACGCCGCTTGAAGATAAACTACAGCTGGTCATTGGCTGTGGCAGCAGGTGCATTTGTTAATCTTATTGTAATGTTTGTCTGCTATTCGAAGATAAAGGAAGATTATTCATTGGGAGGAGTTGTTTTGGGAACAATTTTCTCTGCTCTTCTTGCACTTGTGGTTGTATTCTTTGTTCATAACCTTGATTACAGGAGAATAGAAAACCACCAGTTTGAAGATGATGAATATTATTATTATGTTAAAGCCGTACCGAAGATGGGTATGACAGGGGCCAACAGAAAGAGGGCCGCAAGACCGGAGTCTGCACAGCGCGGAAATACCGAGCATACCTACAAAACAGCCAATGGGGTAAGACGTACAACTTAGGGAAAGTAAAATGGGACAGATTCAGTTTATTATGCAGGAATATGTAGACAAGGTGCATTTTCCTAAAATTGGAGCTCCGGACATAATTGAGGTGCTGATTATTTCATTTTTGGTATATCAGATTATGTTGTGGATCAGAAACACGAAGGCGTGGTCGCTTCTTAAGGGAGTGGTCATCGTTTTGGCGTTTTATTTGCTTGCGGTTGCATTTAACATGACCACTATTAAGTGGATACTGAAGAATGTTACATATATCGGTTTGGTGGGAATTATTGTTTTGTTCCAGCCGGAACTCAGAAGAGCCCTTGAAGAACTGGGCAAGAAGAAATTCTTTGTGGATGTTTTCAGAAATGATGACGAAAACGGACGTTTCTCCGACGGAACAATAAAGGAAATAACCACGGCCGCATTTGAAATGGGCAAGGTCAGAACAGGTGCCCTTATTGTTGTCAGACAGGACGATAATCTGTCTGAATTCGAAAGAACGGGAATAAAGGTTGACGGTGTAGTATCAAGTCAGCTTTTGATAAATATATTTGAACATAACACACCGCTTCATGATGGTGCTGTTATCATAAGCGGAGACAGAATTGCATCCGCTACATGTTATCTTCCTTTGTCTGAAAATATGATGATCAGTAAGGAGCTTGGTACGAGACACAGAGCAGGTGTGGGTATGTCTGAGGAGACAGATGCTCTGGTTATTGTTGTGTCTGAAGAGACCGGCAAGATTTCTGTAGCATACAGGGGAAATCTTGAAAGAAATCTTACCAAGGAAGAACTGGAAAGCAGACTGGCTGATATTCAGAACAGAGTAGAAGAGGAAAAAATTAAAAAACCATGGAAAGGGAAGGGTCTGAAGAATGGCAAAAAAGTTGACGAATAATCTTGGACTGAAGATCCTTGCAGTCCTGGTATCAATTGTATTATGGTTCATAGCCGTCAATATTAACGACCCTATATCAACACAGGCATACAATGTTAAGGTCAATGTTATAAAGACCGGCTTTGATTCGAGCGATAAGTATACAGAAGTAGACAGTAATACGGATCATATCAGAGTTGTTGTAAAGGCAACGCGTTCAGAACTCAGTAATTTTAATGATAATTTTATCGTTGCAACAGCCGATGCGGATAATGAGTATCGTGACGGAAAGGTTCCCATTAAGGTTGAACTCAGCACAGCTTCTCCCATAAAGGATGCCGAACTGATTTATGATGAGAATGCCTATGTCGATCTTAAGGTTGAGGACAACAGAAGACGTCAGATGCCAATTAAGGTAAATGCAGTGGGCGAGCCTGAAGAAGGATATATGCTTGTTTCGGCCACACCGATACAGAATGCAGTTATGCTTCACGGACCGGAATCGCTTGTAAACAGTGTAAATACAGTTTCTGTTGATATTGACATCGATGAAGCCACTTCGGATGTTAACATTTCCCTTCCTATTCATCTTCATGATGCAAACGGAAAGGAAATAACAGACAAGCGAATTGAGAAGAGTATATCCGATGTAAGCACCACAGCAACAATCTGGATGATTAAGTCACTGCCGGTAGAATATAAATATACCGGTGTGCCTGCAGACGGTTATCGTATAAAGGGCAATCTCAGTGCGGAGATATACAATATCCAGGTAGCAGGTAAACCGAGCGTTATAAAGAATACACAGAAGCTGGTTATCAGTGATGCTCTGGATATTACGGGAGCAACGTCCGATGTTGAGAAAACTGTGGATCTTAAGAAGATGCTTCCTGACGGAATGATGATTGCGGATTCGGATATTGAAACACAGTCAAAACTTGAATTAAAGATAGAAAAAATTCCCGAAGAGGGTACTGACACGGAGGTAACAGAATAATGGGAAGACTTTTTGGAACAGATGGCGTCAGAGGCGTTGCCAATGACGAACTTACGCCGCTTTTGGCCATGCAGCTTGGTCAGGCCGGTGCATATGTACTTACAAAGGAAAATGAGCATAAACCTACTATCATGGTAGGATGTGATACACGTATTTCCGGAGATATGCTTGCAAATGCATTGATGGCAGGTGTCTGCAGCGTTGGTGCAAATGCAGTTTATGTAGGAGTTATGCCTACACCGGCTGTGGCTTATCTTACAAAGAAATATAAGGTTGATGCGGGAGTAGTAATTTCCGCTTCACACAACCCGGTAGAATTTAACGGAATCAAGTTCTTTGACGGAAACGGATATAAGCTTCCGGATGAGCTTGAGGATGAGATTGAAGAACTTATCAAAAACGGAATGCAGGGCGTACCGTTCCCTACAGGGCCTAACGTAGGAAAAATCAAATACAGAAAAGACGCAAGAGAAGAATATATCAATCATTCAATCAAGGCAGTTCCCGTTGATCTTACAGGAATGAAGATTGTTGTAGACTGCGCTGAAGGAGCTTCACATTATACCTCTGTTGAAGCACTTAAGGAGTTGGGCGCGAATGTTATTGCCATTCATAATAACCCGGACGGAACCAATATTAATGCAAACTGCGGTTCTACACACATGGAAGAACTGATGGCAAGAGTTGTATATGAAAAAGCTAACGTCGGACTTGCATTTGACGGTGATGCAGACAGACTTCTTGCAGTTGATGAGAATGGCGTTATGGTAGACGGTGACCAGATAATGTCCATTGTCGGAAATCATATGAAAACTCAGGGCAAGCTTCACGGAGATACAATAGTTGTAACCGTAATGAGCAATCTGGGCTTTACCCTTATGGCAAAGGAGAACAATATCAATGTTGAGACAACAAAGGTTGGCGACAGATATGTTCTTGAGCGCATGAAGGAAATCGGCGCAAGCCTCGGGGGAGAGCAGTCAGGACATGTTATTTTCCTTGATGAGAACACAACGGGAGACGGATTGCTGAGCGCATTACATCTTCTTGAGGTTATGGTAGATACAGGAAAGCCCTTAAGCGAGCTTTCAAAGATCATGACTGTTATGCCACAGGCACTTGTAAATGCAATGGTTCCCAACCATAAGAAGGAATCATATATGGAATATCCGGAAATTGCAGGTGCAATTGCAAAGCTTGAGGAGAAATTTGCAGGTGAAGGAAGAGTTCTTATAAGACCCTCCGGAACAGAACCCAAGGTCAGAGTAATGATTGAGGGTAAAGATAAGGCTATGATTGATGAAGAAGCTAAGAAATTGGCAGAACTCATACAAAATACTATGCTTTAATCCTTGTACTTAATTTTCAAAAATGTTATCATATAAACAAGGTATAGCAATTTTCACATTTTTTGGAGGTGTGTAGGTAAAATGGTTTCCCAGAAGGTAGTAATAAAGAACCCTACAGGGTTACACCTAAGACCGGCCGGCATTCTATGTAAGACTGCCATGCAATATAAATCATTAATAACATTCACGTTTCGTGAAAGTACAGCGAATGCCAAGAGTGTATTGAGTGTCTTAGGGGCATGTGTAAAAAGCGGAGACGAGATTGAGATTAATTGTGACGGTGAGGATGAGGCAGAAGCTTTGAAGTCACTTGTTGAGGCAATTGAAAGCGGTCTCGGAGAATAAATATATTTTAAGCAGAATGGCGCGCCGTATTTTTGGCGCGCTTTTTCAGTAGATTGTTCAACAAAATGGAGGAAAAAGAAATGTTGAATTACAAGCGTTACAGGAAGAATCCGGTTCTTGATTATCCGGAAAGAGAATGGCCAAACAAAGAAATCACAAAAGCACCCATTTGGTGCAGCGTTGATCTACGTGACGGCAATCAGGCTCTGATTGATCCCATGCAGGTTGATGAGAAGATTGAGTTTTTCCAGTTTCTGCTAAAGCTTGGTTTCAAAGAGATAGAGATAGGCTTCCCATCAGCCAGCCAGATTGAATATGACTTCCTTCGCCAGTTGGTAGATCGTAAGCTTATACCTGATGACTGCAAGGTCCAGGTTCTTACACAGTGTCGTGAAGAGCTTGTAGACAAGACCTTTGAGTCAATTCAGGGAATCAAGAACGTAATAGTTCATATTTACAACTCAACATCAACTCTTCAGAGAGATGTTGTATTTAACAAGAGCAAAGAGGAAATAATTGATATTGCCATCGCAGGAACAAGGATGGTTAAGGAGCGCGCAAAGAATTTCGACGGACATATCACACTCGAGTATTCGCCGGAAAGCTTTACCGGAACAGAGATGGATTTTGCAAGTGAAATCTGTAACGCGGTTATTAATGAGTGGGGCCCAACAAAGGACGATCCCATTATCATTAATCTTCCTTCAACCGTTGAGATGACAACACCGAATGTATATGCAGATCAGATTGAGTGGATGATTAAGCATATGGATCAGAGAGAGAGCGTAATCATAAGTGTTCATCCACACAATGACAGAGGCTGCGGCGTAGCAAGCTCCGAGCTGGCTTTGCTTGCGGGAGCAGAAAGAGTAGAAGGAACACTTCTCGGAAACGGCGAAAGAACAGGTAATGTTGATATACTTACAATCGCTTATAATATGTTTTCACAGGGTATTAATCCCGAACTTGAAATCGACAAGGTTAATGAAATAGTTGAAATATATGAAAGATGCTGCAAGATTCCTGTTCATCCCAGACATCCCTATGCCGGTAAGCTTGTATTTACCGCATTTTCCGGATCACATCAGGATGCTATCAACAAGGGCGTTAATGCCATGAAGGAGAGAAACAGCGAAATCTGGCAGGTGCCTTATCTTCCAATCGATCCTATGGATATCGGAAGAGAGTACGAGCCCATCGTTCGTATCAACAGCCAGTCCGGCAAGGGCGGTGTTGCATTTGTTATGGACAATTACTTCGGCTTCAAGCTTCCTAAGGCAATGCACAAGGAATTTGCTAACGTTATTCAGGCAATTTCGGAGAAGCAGGGTGAGGTTAGTCCCGAGGAAATTATGAGTGCATTCAAGGAAGAGTATCTTGAAAGGAAAGAGCCTCTTCATTTCAGAAAGCTTCATGTGGATGATCTTTCGGGTGAGACTGAAAGCAGCTTTGATACAAAGGTTACCGTTATCTATACAAAGAACGGAATCGAGAAGAGCTTCGAAGCAGTGGGCAACGGACCTATCGATGCGGTTAAGAGAGGACTTACTACAGAACTTTCTCTTGATATCAAGATTCTTGATTACTCAGAGCATGCACTCCAGTCAGGTTCAAACTCTCAGGCAGCAGCATATATTCACCTGCTTGATGTTAATACAGGAAATGTTACTTACGGCGTAGGCGTAAGTTCAAATATTACAAGAGCATCTGTAAGAGCTATCTTCTCTGCTCTTAACAGACTTGGTCTTTCATAGAATGTCAGGTTTTTGAAACTGAGGAGAAAAATGCAATGAAGAAAATAATAGTAACCGGCTGTAACGGACAGCTGGGAAGAGCAATAAATGCATTGTACAAAGGCAACACTGAAGTGGAGCTTATCAATACCGATGTTGCCGCATTTGCAAGTGACACGGTAAGAGCGCTGGATATTACAGACATAGAGGCAGTTACCGCCATGTTTGAGGAGGTAAAACCCTATGCAGTAATCAACTGTGCAGCATATACTGCCGTTGATGCCTGTGAAACCAATCAGGACATTGCCTTCAAGGTAAATGTAATCGGACCGAGAAATCTTGCCATTGCCGCAGATAAGGTAGGAGCAAAGACCGTTCATATTTCAACGGATTATGTTTTTGACGGAACAAAGGAAACTCCTTATTTTGAGTCAGACCCGGTATGTCCTCAGAGCGTATACGGTGAAACAAAGGCAGAAGCTGAGAAGTATGTGTCAATGATGACAAACAGGTTCTTTATATTCAGAACAGCATGGCTTTACGGAGACGGCAAGAACTTTGTTAAGACAATGCTTCGTCTTTCAGAGGACCACGATGTGGTTAGAGTTGTTAACGATCAGTTCGGTTCACCCACAAGTGCAGAGGAACTGGCCAAAGCCATAGACAGCCTTCTCTTTACAGATAACTACGGAATATATCATGCAACCTGCGAAGGAAGCTGCAACTGGGCTGAATTTGCCGCAGAGATATTCAGACTTGCGGGTAAGAGCACGAAGGTAGAAGGCATTACCACTGCAGAGTACAATGCACCTGCAAACAGACCTGCACATTCTGTTCTGGAAAATCGTATGCTTAAGTCTGTAGGCGGATATATGTTCTGCGACTGGCACGATGCGATAGTAAAGTATATTAAGGAATTGGGATACTAAAATATTGATGATTGGAAACAGAGATGTTAACTGTCTTTTCTTAATACTTCGAAGATGAGATAAGGAAGAGTAATCATCAGAGCATAATTGTATCTTAAATCGGCAACCAGAGGAGTTGCTGCAAGAAGTGTTCCCGTCAGCATGATAAGGGGCACCATACATAATATTTTGTATATTTGAGAAGATGCTGCCAAAACAGATTTTGAATCGATTTTGGCAGCATCTTTTTTGTTGCATGCCCTTACAATACATATTGCAATCAAAACAAGAAGAACCCAGAAAAAGCCGCCCATGGAATACATAAATCCGTAGACAGGAATCATGGTATGGAGCTTATAGAGCAATTCGTTGATTTTTACCTGAACGGGACCGTTTATCAGGGGCTGGGAGCTAAGTTCTGAATAGCCTTCGGTGATACCAAAGAAGACGGTCTGCTGCGGCTGCATCGGAGCCCAGTAACCCTTGGTAATTTCCACGTACGCACGGAAATAGGTGGCAGGATAGCGCAAACCAAGCTTCCACCACATCTTAAAGAAATCCCCCTTATTGGAATTGAAAAAATCTGCATTTCCCGACAGAACCCAGACGCTCATTGCGTCGGCACCCTGTGGAGAATAGTTTTCTTTAATATATTCAAGAGAATTGATATTGCGAAGAAAGGCTTCCTCCTCGGCGGTGATTTCAAGGTCGCCCGCTACAACGGCTCCTATCTGCTGAAGGGGAATCGGAACATTATATACGAACTGATCCGGTTCAATTCCGAGAGCATTGGGAATGGCACCTCGGAACAGAATGGCTGTAAGGGATACAGCAATAAAACAAATCAGAAACCTTGTCATTTTACGTTTGGTAATCAGGTTGAAAACTATGAAGATGATTCCTGTTGCCACAAAGGCATAAAATCCGTTATGCCTGATGAGACACATCAGAATTCCACAGACAATAAACAGAACCATATCTCTTGCAGAAAACTTTTGGCTGATTCGCAACAGCGTAACGGTAAGAACCAGGACTGCAATCGAGAAAATGATATCCTTCCATATTGTAACAGCATATATCAGATTGTAGGGAAGAAGGATAAAGCAAAGCAAAAGAGCAATTCTGACTTTGCGGTTGAATCCGAACTCATACATGCATTCAATACAATAAGCAACACCGAAGCTTACAAAGAGCATCTGAAATACGGTATAGCATGCTATGGCAATATAGACATTGTCGGTAAACAGGGAACCGAGATTAAAGAAAAAACCGAATATTTCGGTATGAACCCAGGGGTGATGATTAATCCATGGTTCTGTACCGATAATCTGTTTGTACTGACTGAGACTGTCCGGAGTCATTACACCGGGAAAATTCAGAGCAAGAAAAGGAATTGTGCATACAAAAATGATTCCGGCATAGATAAACAGCACCTTAGCACTGAAGGGCTTTGGGCTGTCATTTATCTTTTTTTTTTCGGCCTTTGAAATGATAATCAGCAGAAGTTCGCTGAACATAAAGAACAGACCTGCAACTGTGCAGAATACGTATACGATAATGAAAAGTTTATTGCTGAGCCCACCTGTCAGATCGGCAAAGAAGGCATAAAGGACAGCGAATAAACCGCCAAGAATATATGATGCAAACGTTGCAGCCTTGGTGGATGTTTCGATAATGGCATTTTTGTAGGATAGAAGAATAAAGGAAGCAATAAAAGCACAAATAACAAGTATAGAAGATGATTCGAGATTTCCGATATTCATCCATGAAAATGCTATAAAAAAACTCTTTATTAATTTGAAGATATTCTGCTTAATATTCCTATTCATAACTAACGCCGATTATATCACAAAGACCTTGTTTATACAATTTGTCACATAAAACTACAGCTTTGTAATTTCGTGTTTCACATCAGAAAAGTTTTTCTCAAGCATTTTCACATGACTTAAGAAATTAGCATCCTCAAAATATTTTGCATTTTGTGGGCAAGACTTAATGCAGGCCTGGCATTTTATACATACACCTTCAGGGTTTGAAAAGGAATCTTTAAAACAGTTTGTCGGGCAGACCTCTTTGCACAGTCCGCAACCGGTGCATTTGTCTGTATCGGTAACAGGCATAGCCTTAAGAAATGAGGCAGGAGTTCCGTCTTCCTTCAGGGGCTTGTAGTATTCTGACGTTTCCATATCTCTGCCGGGAATGTCATCAAGGGAAAGACGGGCTGTGTTACCTTTTAACATTTCCTTACCGAGCTTGCGACCATATTCCGACAGTAACTGCAAATCATTTTCGGTAGGGCAACCCTTGGCAAGCTTGTCGGAAAAAGCATGTTCCGAAGGAACTGCACAGGCGCCGCACAAATCCATACCGTTGTCGGTCATGATAGTAGCCAGTTCCTTTAAGGAATCATCAAACGATCTGTTCCCGAAAGTAACAACAGGAACGGCAACAGCTCCGTCGCCGTATATTGAACCGGAAACATATTCCACAATTTTGTTGGGAATACGTCCCGCATATGTTGGCATGCCGAGTATTATAACGTCTCCTTCGCCGAAGGCATAGACACTGTGTCGGCCTTCCGGACAAGTAAGATCGATTGAAAAAAAGTCCTCGCCCGAAACCTCTTTTGCTATACCTTTTGCAACGGCGCGGACGGCCTTTTTGGTATTTTCTGTAGGACTGAAAAATAAAGCAAAAACTTCCATATGCTTTGTCTCCTTTTTTTATTCTTTTTGTGCTACGACGATACAGTTGCTGGGAATGTCTTCCCATTTGAAATCTCCGAGTAAGTCAACTTTGGGTGAGAGATGAGTTGGGTAACCGCTCTCAAGATATTCTTCAATATGAATAATCGTAAGTCCCAATTCTTTGAACAAAGCTTCAAATTCACGTAATGTAAAATATCCGAACTGTTCGTTAACTTCCAAAGCGTAAGATTCTTCTCCCCAAGTATAAGTATACAGGAATTCTCTGATAAAGTTTATGTCGGCACGAAGATGTCCTTCTCCCAGATAAGTAACCTTATCAGAAGTGAATGAATCGTTGTCAGGGTCACGAAGCTTTTGAAGCCCCTTAAAATCTTTTATATAATTTTGTAAAAATCTCCAGCCGGCAGGATCCTTTAGCTTGATTTCACAAATTCTGTTACTGTCTGTTTTGATACCGTCACGAATAAGAATTCGTCCTCCCTTATTAAGAGAAACGGCAGCATTTTTCAGAGCGGTTGCAACTGAACGGGGATTGAATCTGCTTCCTTCGAATTCAGTATAGGAATATACTTCGTGAAGAATGGAAGAAAATATGATGCTGTCCACTTTGCCATCAAAGGGACCTTCCACAAAATTGTGCTTTTGTACCGAATAACTGTGACCTTCTGTCTCAATCTTATGTTCCAGAGCTTCAATGACATTTGCGGAAATATCTGTACCGATAATCTTTTTGTCCGGAAAGACGGCTTCAAGCTTGTCAAGAAGAACTCCGCCGCCGGAGCCTACGTCAACAATGTCGGTGCCGATTACATATTGCAAAAGATCGGATTTGCGGCTGTTATCTGCACTATTCATGGTTTCCAGATATTTGTCTTCGTTATTGAGTCTGTCAAAAATATCTCTTCTGAATCCGAAAAGATCAAAAATGGTTGTTATATTTTTCTGATAATCCATAAATCCCGAGCGTTCAGCTTCGACGCAGAAATCAATCAGCTTTTCGCATACAGGTGTAAATACAACATCTATGTAGAGGGTTTCGTCAATAGGCGTAAAGTCAAAACGGATATGTTCTTCGCACTTGGGATCAGGCACAGCGTTCATAAGTTCCCTAAGACAGAACTCGATAATTCTTTTTTTGTAAATATTGATTTTCTTTTTTCCTTCGTAATCGTAGTAGAGACCTGCAGCCATTGGGAAAAATGAAATATGTTTTACGGAGCAATTTCTGATTCGTCTTCCTATCATCGAGAAGAAGAAAGCAATTTCTTCTCGGGAAAATGTGTCGAGGGCAGCTTCCGGATACCAAATATATCGTTTGTTCAGTATCTCACCGAAAGTTTTTAATTCGGAGGGAGAAATGGCTTCGGTCTGACGATAGGCGGATGGGAACATACCTCTGATACGAGTCCCGGTATCTGCGTTTGAAAGGTCTCCGTTGCAGATATCGTCGATAATGTCATAAACTCTTTGTTCTACGCTGTACCACAAATCATAGGATACGGCAGCGATGATTGCTTCATTCAGGATTGAAAGAACGGCATGCAGATCATCTTTGGAAAGCAGTCCGTCATCAATAAGCTTAGTCAAAGGAAGGTTTTCCACAAGCTCAACTTCGCCTCTTATGCACTGACCGATCAGACCGTGAGTATGGATAAGCGTGTAGATGATTTTCTTATTAACTTCCGTATCTGTGGCATTTTGCATATAAATCATTGCTGAAGCTTCATTATGAACCAAAAGAGAAAGGTGCTGTTTCTTCCACATTTTGCGAGTGGAATTACTGCCACCTTTTGCCACTTCGCTCCATTTCAGAGTTTCCGATAAAAGATGCGACAGATTGTCATTATTCAAAGAAGATAATTTGGATTCGGCTATATCCAGAGTTCGGCCGACATATTCCAAGACAGGGTTTACGTTCATTTTTTCATAGGACTCCACTCGTTCCGGATTGATGCGTATTTTCTCGGTTGAGCACAGATATTTGAGCCATAAAGCGGAATTAATATCTTTTCCTGAAATATTCTTTCCTCTGAATTTCATCGGTTGCTCCTTTCAAGGGATAAATCTGTATCTATTCTATCAAATACAGAGCAAATCAAAAAGGGGAGAATCGGATTTGTGAAGGCATACAAAAATATTTGTTTTTTATTCTTGACCTTACCCTAAGGGCAAGGTTTATATTTACTTTAGATGAATTCATTGATTAATTTTATCCCGGGAAGATAAGGAGAAAATCAAATGGAACATGAATATACTATTGGACAGCTTGCAAAGCTTGCGGGAATTTCAACAAAGACCTTGCGCGTATATGAGAATAAGGGACTGCTTAAGCCGGAGCGTAACAGCGAAAACGGATACCGTCTTTATGGAGAGGATGCTGTTAAGTCATTGGAGAAGATTCAGCTGATGAAGTATCTGGATTTTTCATTGGATCAGATATTGACGTTTCTTAAACTCTACGAGAATTTCAACAGAGAGAATATGCTTCTGGAGCAGAAGCGCCTGCTCCAAAAGAAGAGGGAACAGTTGGATTCGGTAATAGCCAGGGTTGACAGAGCTGTGGGCGAATGCCGGCGTGAGGAACAGGACAGCGAAGCTTTTCTGAAATCACTGAGTATTATAGTAAAGAATCAGCATGCGGACGAGCTGGTAATGAAACTGCAAAGGCATGCGGATGAGCCGAGAGGCTGGTCCCGATTTATCTACGAAAAGGCTGAAATTGAACAGGGAATGGATATATTGGATGCCGGAGCAGGCTATGGTAATCTTTGGCGCTACAACAAAGAGCGCATACCAAGTGATGCCCATATTATCTGCGTCGATATGCATAATACCCATATGGATACTTTTCAAAAGGATATATGTGAAGACAAAGGATTAAAGGAACTTACACGGAAGGATATCACATTTGTATGGGACAATCTTGAAACAATGCAGTTTACGGAAGCGTACGACCGAATCTTCTTTAATCATGTTGCGGCACATATAGAGGACAGAAAAGGGCTGTACCGGAAGCTTTCAGGGGTACTTAAGCCGGAGGGGAAATTCATCTGTACCTGGGGCGGATTGCTGTTTTACGAGAATTTGAAACCTTTGATAAAGGATTTCCTTAAGGAGAAGGAATTTAATCTTTTTTGTGCAGGTTTTGAGGAACACAAAATGAATAATGCTTCTTTGGAAGATGAACTGAAGGAAGCATTTGCCGATGTAAGGAGACATGCTTATGAGGTTGAACTGCATTTTGATACAGCGGAAGCATTTACCGATTACATCCAGCAGGTTTGCAAACCCTTAAGAGAGGAACTTGAAATCAAAAGACATGAGTTCTTAAAGTATCTGGACAGATATAAAAATGAATACGGGCAATTTTCGTTTAAGCGTGATACATATATGTATTGCTGTCGAAAGGAGGGTTAGCAAAATGAAGGGCCCTGATTTCCCCAAAGATAGACAAAATGCCCTAAATTTTGTATAATTTGAAATAGCGTGAACGTGAACGAAAAGCATTTACGCGTATTGTATGAACAGACAGGAGAGTAATAATGGATAAACCCGTATTGGTAATATTGGCAGCAGGAATGGGAAGCAGATATGGCGGTTTGAAGCAGATGGATCCCGTAGATGCCGAGGGACATAAGATTATTGATTTTTCAATATATGATGCTCATAAAGCAGGCTTTGAGAAGGTTGTCTTCATCATCAAAAAGGAGATGGAAGCAGACTTCCGTGAGCTTGTCGGAGATCCGATTTCCAAGTATATGGAAGTAGAGTACGTATTCCAGGAGCTTGCGGATGTTCCCGAGAATTTTGTTATTCCGCAGGACAGAGTAAAGCCCTGGGGAACAACCCATGCAATCATGAGATGCAAGGATGTTATCGGTGGTCCCTTCATGGTTATCAATGCCGACGATTACTACGGCAAGGACGGCTATAAGCTTATGTATGATTTCCTTACGGAAACCATTGAAAATGACAGCGAGTATGCCATGGTTTCCTACGAACTGGGTAAGACACTTACAGAGAAGGGAAGCGTTACAAGAGGCGTATGTAATGTGGATGAGAAGGGCAATCTGTCTCACGTTGTAGAGACCAAGGGCCTTGTTAAGACAGAGGAAGGCGCAGCATATCCCGATGCCGATGAACAGCTTATCCCTATAGCAGTGGATACGCCGGTTTCCATGAACATGTGGGGTTTTAAGCCGGGATTGTTTACTGAATTCGGAAAAGCCATGGATGAATTCTTTGCAAGCAAGGTTGCCGAGAATCCGCTTAAGGCAGAATGTCTGATTCCTACAGAGGTTGACAAGCTGATAAAGGAAGGCAAGGCAACCGTTAAAGTACTTACAAGCACAAACAGATGGTTTGGAGTTACCTACAAGGAGGATAAACCATTTGTTATGGAGAACATAAAGAAGCTGAAGGAGGCAGGAGAGTATCCGGCTAAACTTTGGCCATAGGAGATTAATATGAAAATACTTGTTACAGGCGGAACCGGTTATATCGGAAGCCATACAGTAGTTGAGTTACAGGAGACCGGAAATGAGGTCGTTATTATAGATAACCTTTCCAATTCAACGGAGGGCGTTATTGACAGAATAGAAGCAATCACAGGCAGCAGACCTAAGTTTTACAATGCTGATATACGTGATAAGGAAGCACTTCAAAAGATATTCGGCGAAGAGAAGCCGGAGGGAGTTATTCATTTTGCCGGACTTAAGGCAGTGGGAGAATCCGTTGCCAAGCCACTTATGTATTACAACAACAATATTGGTGGAACACTGACATTGCTTGAGGCGATGAAGGAAAACGGATGCAAAAATATCATTTTCTCATCTTCGGCAACGGTTTACGGAGATCCTGCATTTGTTCCGATTACAGAGGAATGCCCAAAGGGCAGCTGTACAAACCCTTACGGCTGGACCAAATCCATGATAGAGCAGATTCTTATGGATACGGCAAAGGCAGATGAGGAATGGAATGTGGTTCTGCTTCGATATTTTAATCCTATCGGAGCCCATGAATCGGGAACAATCGGAGATAATCCCAACGGTATTCCCAACAACCTTATGCCGTATATAACCCAGGTGGCCGTAGGAAAACGTGAGGAACTTGGAGTATTCGGAGATGACTATGATACTCCGGACGGAACCGGCGTCCGTGATTATATCCACGTAATGGATCTTGCCAACGGACATGTTAAGGCCCTTAAGAAATTTGAAAAAGGAAGCGGACTTTCAATCTACAATCTGGGAACCGGCAACGGATATTCAGTACTTGATATTGTGAAGAATTTCGAAGAGGCGTCCGGAGTTAAGATTCCTTACCGTATAGTTGCCAGAAGACCGGGAGACATTGCAAGCTGTTATGCCGACGCATCAAAGGCCGAAAAGGAGCTTGGCTGGAGAGCGGAAAGAGGCTTAAAGGAAATGTGTGAGGATTCCTGGAGATGGCAGAAGAATAATCCGAACGGATATGTTTAGACACAGACCCTGTAAATGTGGTACAATAAAGGGTGGTAAATTGGGGGAAGAAACCAAGGAAGGTATAAAATGGGAGTTCAGGAAGAGTATAAGGATGATTCCATAGACAGTTGGATGGAAGTCGTTCTCGTGTACAATTCGGCATTAAAGGAAATAGGAACAAAGCTTGAAATTCTCAATGACGAGTTTCAGCAGGTTCATCAGTACAATCCGATTGAACATATTAAGTCAAGATTAAAATCAACTGAAAGTATAGTAAAAAAATTAAAGAAAAAGGGTTTGGAGTCCACTATTGAAAACATGGTGGAGCATGTTAACGATATTGCGGGAATCAGAGTCATTTGTTCATTTACCTCTGATATTTACCGTGTTGCAGAGATGATTAGCAACCAGAATGATATTAAGGTTCTGTCAATCAAGGACTATATCAAGAATCCCAAGCCAAGTGGATACAAGAGTTATCATATGCTGGTAACGGTTCCGATTTTCTTATCGGACAAGAGTGTAAATGCAAAGGTTGAGATTCAGATACGAACCGTAGCCATGGACTTCTGGGCAAGCCTGGAGCATAAGATTCATTATAAGTTCGAGGGCAATGCTCCCGAGCATATCAAAAATGAATTACGTGAATGTGCTTCTATGGTAACGGAACTGGATGCAAGAATGCTATCCCTTAATGAAGAAATTCATGCCATTGATGTGGATAAAGAACAGTAAAAAGCCCTTAAAAATGAGGAGTGCCCGGATACCTTACGGCACCCGGGCTATTATGAAAAAATTACCTATAGTCTGTTTCAACTCTATGTACACAGTATAAACGTAGAATATGAACAAAATATGAACACCATATGAATATATAGTAAAAACAACCAAATGGAGGAGCGTATGGATACTTTTATTGACAAACTTGCACAAAAAAGCAAAGCAAATGAAATGATCAATGCTAATTCAGAAGCAGAAGCAAGAGAGAATCAGAGAAGAGCCGAGCAGATTAAGGGCTACGAACAGCTTCTTGAGGATATGAAGCAGATTAATCTCAAGAACCTTGAATCGGCTTCAAAGATTAGCGAAATGTTAGACAACATGGGAACGGTATCCGCAGCACCGGCTTCTGTTGAAGTTCCCCAGCAGAATACAAATGATGAAATCCTTCGTACCTCCAACGAATCCATAGAGGCTATCAAAAACGAATCTACAGAGGCAGTAAAGAACGTGTCCATCGAGGCAGCAGACGCACTTAAGCAGGCTTCTTATGATACAGTTGATGCCATTAAGCAGACGGCAACCGGTGCCATTGAAGAGATTAAAGCAGCTTCGGAACAGTCTGCACAGGCAGCAGTTCAGAATTCGGTACAGACAGCAGTTATGTCTGCAGTAGAAGAAGTAAAGAACGCAGCCGGTGAAGCAGCAAGAAATGCAGCTGAAACAGCAGCAAGAGATGCAGCAGAGGCAGCAGCAAGAAATGCAGCTGAGACGGCAGCAGCATCTGTAGCAACGGCAGCATCAACCGCAGCGGCAGCGGCAGCATCTACAGTAGCAGAGGATACAGCCGGAAGCATTAAGATGTCCGTTGCAACCATTACAGAGGATGCATTTGCAGAGATAAAAACAGCAGCAGGCGGTGCAACAGCAACAGCTGTAGAAGAAGTAAAGACAGCAGCAAATGATGCACTTGAGTCTGTTAAGAATACAATAGCTCAGACACTGGGCGAGACAAGATCAGCAGACGAGCTTTCTCCCGCAGAGGAATTAAAGCAGGCGGTTTCTGCAGCAGCAGATACAGTTGCAGCTGAGGTTAGAGCATCTGCAGACAGTGCTATCGGTGGCATGAAGGAAACTTCCGATGCAAGTGCAGAGAGTATCAGACAGGCAGCAGCGGAAGCAACAGAGTCAATTAAGAAAGCAGTTGAAGAAGGCCTTGAAGCAATCAAGCAGGCAACAGGTGAGGCAGCAAATGCAGCAGCTCCTCAGGATAAGACATATCTTGACGCACAGTTTGATGATGTACATGATGCAATTCATTCTGAAAATGTTAAGGTATATCGTAACGTTCAGGCAGCTGTAGACGACAGTCTTGCAGACCAGACAAAGGCTATAAGGGGATATATCGAGAGGGGAAATAAAGAAAGTTCAAAAACTCCATCATTATTGGGTATTGTTAATTTCTTCATGAATGTAGTAATATTGGCAATCCTGATTTTGAAATCACTTGGAGTATTCTAAATTTATTTCGGAGTATATTGATTTGTAATGAAGTTATTAACCAGACACTTTAAAAGGCTGAGAGTCGCAAGGCTTAAGGTCGCTTTAATAGTGATATTTTTAAACATAATAATGATTCCGCAGTACGAACCCATGAAGTCTGAGGGCAATACTCTTTTTAAGGTATATGTCAACAATGAGTATGTGGGAAGCGTCGACAGGGATGCCGATATCGAGAAAATGATTATCGATGCCAGACGTGAAATCGCCAAGGGTTCGGATTCGCTGCTCTTTTTGGAGACGGATTATCGTAAGGAAGGCGAAGAGCTGGTGTTTGGTGTACTTGATTCCGAGGAAACTGTTTATAACAATATAGTTTCGGTTTTGAGAAAGAGCGTCCGTAAAGGACTTAATCCGGCATATACCGTTAAGATTGGTAACAATACTTTGAATCTGGCCAGTACTGATGACGTAAAGCAAATGTTGCAGGCGGCAATTAATCAGTATGATGAGAAGAATGAATTCATTGTTTCTCTGATGCGTGATCCTATGCGAGAACTCAATACCCTGACTGCCAATATTATGACAGATGAAGAGGCAAAGCAGGAAGAGGAGATAGCATATTCGACAACTGCCGGAATAGAAACAACAATCGATGATGCATTTGAAGTTGCAGCTCAGGTTGATACCAACGATGGATTTGATGATTATCAGTACGGACTGTTGAACATTTCCTATGGCAATACCATAGAGATAGTAGACTCGTATCTTTCGGAGGAAAGCATTTCCTCTGTAGAGGATGCGGTTACGGTTATCACCTCAAAGCAGGATAAGAATACAGTATATGAAGTCCAGTCGGGAGATACTCTTTCCGGAATATCAATGGCAACGGATATCCCAATGGATAAGATAGTAGCCCTTAATGATTCTCTTGAGGACGAGAATTCCATGATCAGAGTCGGACAGGAACTTCTTATCAGCAATCCGGAACCGCCTCTTTCCATTAACAGAGTGGAACAGGAATACATAGAGGAAGATTACGACGCACCTATTCAGTATGTAGATAATGATGAATGGTACACTACTGATATGGTAACGCTTCAGCAGCCAAGTGCCGGACATCGTAATATAGTCGCACAGATTTCATATCATAACGATAAGGAAGTCAGCAGAGAAGTAATAAAGGAAGAGGTACTTCTTGAGGCAATTCCAAAGATTGTCGAAAGAGGAACCAAGATTCCACCTTCATATATCAAGCCTATTTCCGGCGGTCGACTTTCATCAACCTTCGGAGGCAGAAAGGCACCTACCAAGGGAGCATCAAGCAATCACCAGGGTGTTGACTGGGCTATTGCAAAGGGCTCTGCGGTTGTGGCTTCTTCCGGTGGTGTTGTTACCAAGGCCGGATGGGCAAAGGGATACGGATATGTTGTATATATCAAGCATCCTGACGGAAAGGAAACAAGATACGGACATTTGAGCAAAGTACTTGTATCACCGGGTCAGTCTGTAAAGCAGGGTGAAAAGATTGCTCTGTCAGGTAACTCGGGTGTAAGTACCGGACCACATCTCCACTTTGAGATAAGAATTAACGGTCAGGCCGTTAACCCGCTCAAGTATTTGAACTAAAAAAGAGCAGACAGAGTCAGGCAATGCCTGACTCTTTTTGCGTGGGCCCCTCCTTCGGGCAAAGGCCGGAAGGCATCTTCCCGCTACGCGGGCCCCTCCTTCGAGTAAGGTCATAAGGCATCTTCCCGCTACGCGGGCCCCTCCTTCGGGTAAGGTCATAAGGCATCTTCCCGCTACGCGGGCCCCTCCTTCGGGCAAAACATACGTTCAGATTTACAAATGGGCGACGTGCGTGTATACTGAATAAGGTTAAATATTTGAAACCACAGAGGTTGATATGGAACAATACATTATCAAGGGTGGTGTACCGCTTGTAGGCGAGGTGGAAATCGGCGGAGCCAAGAACGCGGCTCTTGCAATTCTTGCAGCGGCAACCATGACAGATGATACAGTTTTAATAGAGAATGTTCCGGATGTGAGAGATACCAACGTTATGATGCAGGCAATGGAGAGCATCGGCGTTAAGATCGAGCATGTGGACAGACATACAGTAAAGGTAAGTGCCGGGAATGTACATGTACATTCCATCGAGGATGATTACATCAAGAAGATTAGAGCGTCTTATTATCTTATAGGAGCTCTTCTTGGTAAGTATAGAGAGGCAGAGGTTGCGCTTCCGGGTGGTTGTAATATCGGAAGCAGACCGATAGACCTTCATCTTAAAGGCTTCAGAGCTCTCGGAGCGGAGGCGCTGGTAGAGCACGGACTTATTAAAACCTGGGCTGATAAGCTCATTGGCGGACACATTTACCTGGACAAGGCATCTGTAGGAGCAACTATCAATATTATGATGGCAGCAGTACTTGCAGAGGGAACGACCATAATTGAAAATGCGGCAAAGGAGCCGCATGTTGTTGATGTAGCCAACTTCCTTAATCGTATGGGCGCAGGTGTAAAGGGTGCCGGTACCGATGTGATTCGTATTAAGGGTGTTGAGAGGCTTCACGGAACCGATTATGCAATTATTCCCGACCAAATAGAAGCAGGAACATTTATGTTTGCGGCAGCTCTTACAAAAGGCGATGTTACGGTTAAAAATGTAATTCCCAAGCATCTTGAGTCCATAAGCTCAAAGCTCCAGGAAATCGGATGTGAGATAAAGGAATCAGACGAGGCAGTACGCGTTGTGGCAACCAAGAGACTTGGTCATACAACGGTAAATACACTTCCGTATCCCGGATTCCCAACAGATATGCAGCCACAGATTACTGTAGCTTTAGGTCTTTCAGAGGGAACAAGTATCGTTACTGAGAGTATTTTTGAAAACAGATTCCGTTATGTGGACGAGCTTGCCAGAATGGGCGCAGATATCAAGGTTGAAGGCAGTGTAGCTGTTATATATGGCGTTGATAAATACACCGGAGCAAGCATTACCGCACCGGACCTTAGAGCCGGAGCAGCACTTGTTCTTGCGGGACTTGCGGCAGAGGGCTTTACAACTGTTGACGATATCAAATATATTGAACGTGGATACGAGGATTTCGATTCCAAGCTTCGCGGTCTCGGTGCAACAATCGAAAAGGTCAGCACAGAGAAGGAAATCAAGAAATTCAAATTGTCTGCAGTGTAGCATTGACATTTTTATATGTTAAGTGTAGTATGCAAGATACAGAAACAAAATATTGTTATTTCTCTTATTCAGAGTGGTGGAGATACATAGGATCTGTGAAGCCACGGCAACCCCTGTAAGGAAGGTGCCAACCTGAGCGAGTAAGTCGAACAATAAGAGGATTTAAGTTTTAAAAACTAATAATCCGCTTATTTAAGCGGATTTTTTTATTCCTTGCATTTTGAGAAATAACCATATGAAACAAAAGACATTCACATTGTGAAGTCAGCCATCCATTAGAAAGGAAATGACAAATGGAAAAGAAATTATTTACTTCAGAATCAGTTACAGAAGGACATCCCGACAAAGTCTGCGATATGGTATCGGATGCTATCCTTGATGCATGCTTTGAGCAGGATCCAATGAGCCGTGTAGCATGTGAGACAGCAAGCTGTACAGGCTTCGTACTTGTAACAGGAGAAATCACAACAAAGGCACAGCTTGATATTCCCGCAATCGTAAGAAAGACAGTACTTGATATCGGTTACGATGACGGAAAGAAGGGCTTAGATGGCAATTCATGTGCAGTATTTGTAGCACTTGACCAGCAGTCTGCAGATATCGCTATGGGCGTTGACAAAGCACTTGAAGCAAAGGAAGGAAGCCTTAAGGACGACCTTGATACAGGTGCCGGCGACCAGGGTATGATGTTCGGTTACGCAACAAATGAGACAGATTCATATATGCCTTATTCAATCGACCTTGCTCACAAGCTTGCACTTAAGCTTACAGAGGTTAGAAAGAATGGCACACTTACATACCTTCGTCCCGACGGAAAGACACAGGTATCTGTTGAATATGATGAAAATGACAAGCCTGTACGTCTTGAGGCTGTAGTTCTTTCAACACAGCATGATGAGGATGTTACACAGGAGCAGATTCACGAGGATATCAAGAAGTATGTATTTGATACAGTACTTCCTCAGGAGCTTGTTGATGAGAATACAAAGTTTTTCATTAACCCAACAGGAAGATTTGTAATCGGTGGACCTCACGGTGATGCAGGTCTTACAGGACGTAAGATTATCGTAGATACCTACGGCGGAATGGCTCGTCACGGCGGCGGAGCATTTTCAGGAAAGGACTGCACAAAGGTTGACCGTTCCGCAGCTTATGCAGCAAGATACGTTGCAAAGAATATCGTAGCAGCAGGTCTTGCAGATAAATGTGAAATCCAGCTTTCATACGCAATCGGTGTTGCTGTTCCCACCTCTGTACGTGTAGATACATTCGGAACAGGAAAAATTTCAGATGATAAGATTCTTACAGCTGTTCGTGAGAATTTTGATCTTCGTCCGGCGGGAATCATCAACATGCTTAACCTTCGTCGTCCAATCTACAAGCAGACAGCTGCTTACGGACATTTCGGACGTAACGACCTTAACCTTCCGTGGGAAGCACTTAACAAGGTTGATGCCCTTAAAAAGTACCTGTAAAAGTGCATTTAAGAGGAATGGTAAAGTTGATTTGAAGCATGATAAAGCGTGCTAAAAAACGTAGTTCAAAAGCCCCAAGTTGATTGACAATTTGGGGCTTATTTTTATATAATATTGTATACGTTTTTGGTTGCTTTATGTGAGGAAACGCATATGGGAAGAGTATATATTTCAAGGTTACTTCCGGGAATGGTGCTCGAAGCGGACGTATACAACGAAGCAGATCAGCTGGTCCTGCCGGAAGGCTTAAAACTGAATGACAAATCCATTGCAAAGCTGACTTATTACGGAATTACAAGCGTAAGAATTGCAGATGTTGAGGATATTCTGGAGGAGGAACCCGAGGTCGAGGAAGAACACAGCGTGGAGGAATCCTATTCAGAGCGACTTAAACAGACGGAAGAGTATAAGGTATTCAAGAAAAACTACGAGAATACCGTTTCCGAATTGCAGTCATTTTTATCAGATGTGGTAGAGAAGAATCTGCCTCCCGACACATCGGACATTATGGAGAAGGTTACGCAGATGCTTCATCCGCCGACAGGAGATGTCAATGTCTTTGACATGATAAGAAACATGAAGCATTTTGATGACATGACATATGTTCATTGTCTCAATGTAGGACTTATCTGTAACGTATTTGCCAAGTGGCTGGGTATGAAAGAAGCGGAGATTGAGCTTGCCACACAGTGCGGAATTCTTCATGATATAGGCAAACTTAAGATTCCCGAGAGCATTATCAAAAAACCGGCCAAACTTACGGATGACGAATTTAAACTGATAAAGACACATCCCGTTGAGGGATATAAGTTATTGCGTGAATGCGATGTGGATGAGCATGTTAAGCTTGCTGCATTTCAGCATCATGAGAAGACCGACGGAAGCGGCTATCCCATGGGAATAACAGGGGATAAGATGGATACCTATGCCAAGCTTGTATGCATAGCAGATATCTATGAAGCAATGACGGCGGTACGTATTTATCGCGGAAGCCTTTCACCGTTCCAGGTCATTGAGGCATTCGAAAGCGAAGGCCTTCAGAAATACGACACAAAAATGATAATGACCTTCCTTGAGAATATAGTTAATACATATCTCCTTAACAGGGTACGACTGAGTGACGGAAGAGAAGGCGACATCATATTTATCAACAAACAGCGTTTGTCAAAGCCCACGATTAAGTGTGGAGATGATTTCGTGGATCTGACCAAGGAAAATAATATCAGTATTACGGCAATACTGTAGCGACCGGTGTTCATTTTTGGCGGTATAACAGAATCAAAATATGAAGAAATGCAGGGTGATTTGCCCTGCTTTCTTTGAAAGGATATATTATGGCATTTGCACATCTGCATACACATACAGAGTTTAGCCTCTTGGACGGCTCCAACAAAATAAAAGAATATGTACAATGCGTCAAGAACCTTGGCATGAACAGTGCTGCCATAACCGACCATGGCGTTATGTATGGGGCGCTGGATTTCTATAAAGCCGCAAAGGAGGCCGGTATCAAGCCGATTATCGGCTGTGAGGTGTATGTTGCACCCGGTTCGAGATTTGACAGAGAGGCTTCTACAGGGGATGACAGATATTATCACCTTGTTCTTCTTGCTGAAAATGACAAGGGCTACAGCAATCTCTGCAAGATAGTAAGCCGCGGATTCACCGAGGGCTTCTATTATCGCCCCAGAGTTGACGAAGAGGTACTCAGGGAATACCACGAGGGTATCATAGCGTTGTCTGCCTGTCTTGCGGGAGAACTTCCAAGAACCATTATGAGGGGAAGATATGACGAGGCCAAGGAAGTGATAGCCAAATACCGTGATATATTCGGGGAGAAAAACTACTTCCTGGAACTTCAGGATCATGGAATTCCGGAACAGACAACCGTCAATACAGAACTGCTGCGTCTCAGTAAGGAGATGAATGTTCCTCTGGTTGCCACCAATGATATCCACTATACCTACAAGGAGGATGCAGCGGCTCACGACCTTCTTCTGTGCATTCAGACAGGAAGAACGGTCAAGGATGAAAACCGAATGCGTTATGAGGGCGAGGAGTACTATGTAAAGAGCGAGGAGGAAATGGCTGCGCTCTTCAAGTACGCTCCGGAGGCAATAGAGAACACTCAGAAGATAGCGGACAGATGTAATATCGAGATAGAGTTCCACAATACAAAGTTGCCTCATTTTGAAGTGCCGGAGGGATTCACATCTCTTACATACCTGCGGTCTCTTTGTGAAAATGGTCTTCTTGAGAGGTATCCAAACGATGACGGAAGCATGAAGGAGAGGCTTGATTACGAGCTTGGTGTCATCGAGAAAATGGGCTATGTTGATTATTTCCTTATTGTGTGGGATTTCATCAATTATGCCAGAAGTCAGGGCATTCCCGTAGGGCCGGGAAGAGGCTCCGCTGCAGGAAGTATTGTATCCTTTTGCCTGCATATTACCAATATCGATCCTGTTAAATATCAGCTTTTGTTTGAGCGTTTCCTTAACCCGGAACGTGTATCAATGCCTGATATAGATATAGACTTCTGTTTCGAAAGAAGACAGGAGGTAATAGATTATGTTTCAAGAAAATACGGCAGCGAGAAGGTTGTTCAGATTGTAACCTTCGGTACATTGGCTGCAAAGGGTGTCATCAGAGACGTGGGACGTGTAATGGATTTGCCTTACGCCTTCTGCGATGAGCTTGCAAAGATGATACCAAATGAGCTTAACATCACTCTTGAGAAGGCACTTAAGCTCAATCCGGATTTGAAGAAGCAGTATGACGAGGATGAGACAACTCATTACCTCATTGATATGAGTATGAGACTGGAGGGACTTCCAAGGCATACATCAATGCATGCCGCAGGCGTACTCATTTGCCCGAAAGCGGTTGACGAATATGTGCCGCTCTCGAGAGCTGCCGATGGCTCCATTACTACCCAGTACGTAATGACAACCCTGGAAGAACTGGGACTTCTTAAGATGGATTTCCTGGGACTTCGTACTCTTACGGTAATCAATAATGCAGTAAAGAACATCGAAAAACAGCATGGAATAACAATAGATGTAGACAAGCTGGATTACAGCGATTCCAAGGTACTGGATTATATCGGAACCGGTAAAACCGAGGGTATATTCCAGCTTGAAAGTGCCGGAATGAAATCCTTCATGAAGGAGCTTCGCCCGAAGGCATTTGAGGATATAATCGCAGGTATATCATTGTACCGCCCCGGCCCAATGGATTTCATTCCCCAGTATATAAAGGGAAAGAATACCACGGGTGCCATCAAGTATCCCTGCCCGGAGCTGGAGCCGATACTTAGCGGAACCTACGGCTGTATCGTATATCAGGAGCAGGTTATGCAGATAGTGCGTGATCTTGCGGGATACACCATGGGGCAGGCAGACAATATACGCCGTGCCATGAGTAAGAAGAAGCAGTATGTCATTGATGAGGAAAGAGAGTATTTCGTACGGGGAAGTGCAGAGCGAAATATACAGGGCTGCGTTGGCTCCGGAATAGATGAGAAGGTTGCTGACGGAATCTACGATTCCATGGTCAACTTTGCAAAGTACGCATTTAACAAGTCACACGCCGCATGTTATGCAGTGGTTGCCTTCCAGACGGCATGGCTGAAGTATTACTATCCTGTTGAATTTATGGCTGCTCTGATGTCGTCAGTTATAGATAACAGTGCAAAGGTATCCGAGTATATTCTTGTTGCAAGAAGCATGGGTATCGAAATGCTGCCGCCGGATGTTAACGAGGGAAATGCTGTTTTTTCAGTATCCGGCGAAGCAATTCGCTACGGACTTCTTGCTATTAAGAGCGTAGGCCGCAACGTAATCGATGCGATAGTTGAAGAAAGAGAACGCGGTGGCAAATTCCTGGATATCGGCGATTTCATCAATAGAAACGGTGATGTGCTCAACAAGAGAGCCATCGAGAACTTTATAAAGGCAGGTGCCTGTGACAGACTTGGTGGAAACAGACGTCAATACATGAGCGTGTACAACCAGATTGTTGACAAGCTTGCGGACGAGAAGAAGAAGGGCGTAGAAGGTCAGCTTTCTCTGTTTGACATTGTGGACGATGACATGAAGGAAGACTTTGAAATAAGGCTTCCGGATATAGAGGAATATGACAAGGAAACTCTTCTGGGCTTTGAAAAGGAGATTCTCGGAATCTACGTAAGCGGACATCCCATGGAGGAATACGAGGGTATATGGAGAAAGAATATCACCAATATGTCCACGGATTTTGTATACATGGAAGAGGAAGGCGTCAAGTCAGACGCATCCACAAGAGTAGTCGACAATTCTCCCGCAACCATCGGAGGAATAGTAACCGATAAGCAGGTTATTTATACCAAAAAGGGCGAGGCGATGGCACGTTTTAACCTTGAGGATATGGTTGGAAGCGTCAGCGTAATAGCATTTCCCGGAACATACAAGAGATGTGCAGAGGAGATAAAGAATGACAGGAAGCTGTTCGTTAAGGGCCGAGTTCACTGTGAGGACCAAAAAAATGCCACATTGTTTGCGGAGAAGGTAATTCCTTTTGAAGAAGTGGGGAGAAAGCTCTGGATAAAGTATGAGACCATGGCGGACTTCGAAAAGGACAGCAAGGATTTGATGTCAATTTTGTGGGAAAATCCGGGAAAGGATGATGTGGTTATCTACATATCTTCCACAAAACAGATGAAGACCTTGTCCGGAGAACATAAGGCGGACGGCATGGAACTGCTTGAAGCTTTAAAGAGCAGATACGGCGAGGATAACGTTAAACTGGTGTAATTAAATCGGTGTAATTAAATTGGTGTAATTAAACCGGTGTAATCATATTGGTGTAATTATATTGGTGTAATTAAACCGGTGTAATTAAATTGGTGTAATTAAGCCGGTGTAATCATATTAACAGTGAATATATGTTGAGAAAACGGTATGGACTTCCCTTTCAAAGAAGAACTGTTAACAAAAATGTGCTGACTTTACCATCAAGTGGCTTGCTTAAAGTTATATGATGGTAAGAATTTGACAGTTTTTTTCTTGGGGTTGCCATTGGCTATGCTCAAAACATCATTTGATGGTACAAAAATGACCACTCGAACAGTATTTCTTGAGGTTTTTGTACAATCAATTCATTATAGCAAGCTTTTCAATGGTATTTTTCCGAAAAGAGAAGTGAATTGCGTGCCATCAAAACCAAGAATGCGAGTGGTCGGATGGTAAATCGGAGGCCAAATTGGATAAATCGTACAATGTGGCAATGGATTAAGGCTCTTTACATTGGCGATAAATGTATATAAAATTAGTTGTGGTAAAAAACTACAGGCAGGGCTTGCATCGAATGGTGTGGCCAAGGGGGAATTATAAGTCCCAACAGGGTACAGATTGGAGGACAATATGTCTGACAGCATTAAAACAATAGCAGTACTTACAAGTGGCGGTGATGCGCCGGGAATGAATGCGGCAATACGTGCCGTTGTCAGAAAGGCTATTGTCAACGGAGTAAATGTAAAAGGAATTAAGAAGGGATATCAGGGTCTGCTTAACGAAGAGATTTTTGATATGGACAGACACAGTGTATCCGATATAATTCAGCGCGGTGGAACAATCCTCGGAACAGCAAGATGTAAAGAATTCACAACAGAGGAAGGCCAGATTAAGGGTGCTGAAATCTGCAGAAAGCACGGAATCGACGGCGTTGTGGTTATCGGCGGAGACGGGTCATACCGCGGAGCGCAGGCATTGTCAAAGCAGGGAATCAATACAATCGGAATTCCAGGAACAATCGACCTGGATATCTCATCCAGTGATTATACAATCGGCTTTGATACAGCTATTAATACAGCCATGGAGGCTATTGATAAGATAAGGGATACATCATCTTCTCACGAGAGATGTTCAATTGTAGAAGTAATGGGACGTAATGCCGGCTATATTGCATTGTGGTGCGGTATTGCCAATGGTGCCGAGGACATACTTCTACCTGAGAAATATGATTTCAACGAGCAGGGTATAATCAACAACATTATTAGCAACAGGAAGAAGGGAAAGACCTTCCATCTGATTATAAATGCAGAGGGTATCGGACATTCAACTTCAATGGCAAGACGAATTGAGGCTGCTACGGGAATCGAGACAAGAGCAACAATTCTCGGATACATGCAGCGAGGCGGCAGTCCAACCTGTAAGGACAGATATTATGCTTCAATCATGGGAGCATATGCGGCAGATATTCTTTGCGAAGGCAAGACCAACAGAGTAATCGGTGTTAAGAACGGAGAATTCAGGGATTTTGATATCGATGAAGCACTTGCAATGCAGAAGGGTATTAGCGAGTACGAGTATATCGTCAGCAAGGAATTGTCGATGTAAGCCGTGTGTTGGTGCGATGAGCATCTGGGGCTGTGCACAGTTGAAGATGTGCGTGGTTGAAGATGTGCGTGGTTGAAGATGTGCGTGGTTGAAAAAGTGCGTGGTTGAAAAAGTGCGTGGTTGAAAAAGAGTCTGGAAAGGATGGTGTCACTAGGGTGAACGGTCACTGTAGGGTTCCATCCTTTTTTACAAGCAAAATCTTCTTCATCAAAAAAAGGGAAAAACAATGACAAACAAACATATCAAGGAATTGAACAGTTTAAGAGACAAATCAAAAGCAAGAAAAGAAGCGGGGCTCTTCATCGTAGAGGGACTTAAGATGTTTGCTGAAGCACCTGCGGAGAATCTTCTTGAAGTATATGTGACATCTTCTTTTGCAAAGGAGCATGCCGATATAATTGCCGCCAAGCAACGTGAATGGGAGCGGACTTTAGGGAAGCAATTTGCCGGCAAACAGTATGAGGTTATAGAAGAAAGCCTTATGTCAAAACTTTCGGACACCAAGACGCCTCAGGGGGTATTGTGCGTACTAAAGCAGCCGGGACATACTCTTGAAGACATCATAGAAAGCGCGACAACCAAAAGCACGACAACCAAAAGCACGACGACCGCCAATTCTCTTTTTGTAGTTCTTGAAGATATCCAGGATCCCGGAAATCTTGGGACTATTATCCGTACAGGAGAAGGTGCGGGAGTAGCCGGAGTTATTATGAGTAAGGGGTGCGTAGATATCTTTAATCCAAAGACAATCCGCTCAACCATGGGTTCAATTTACAGGGTACCCTTTGTATATGCTGATAATATTGCACAGGCCATCAAGATGATGCAGGAGACAGGAATCAGAGTATATGCGGCACATCTTAAGGGCGAGCGCTACTACAATGAAGTGAATTACTGCGGACAGGAGAACGGAACCGGCACCGCATTCCTTATAGGAAATGAGGGAAATGGTCTTAAGGATGAAACGGCAGCTTTGGCAGACGAATATATCAAGATTCCCATGGAGGGAAGCGTCGAGTCACTTAACGCTGCGGTAGCCACATCAATTCTGATGTATGAACACCATCGCCAAAATATGTAACGGTAGTATATTAGTGTACCAACGAGGGACTCAAAACACAGTAAAATGTGGTTGGCTTCGCAAGGATAACAAGATGTAGTGAAGCCTAGCAAACAGGGCATTTTTTCATGTGCAAAATGCGCAAAAAACAAAGGAAAATTCTACAAAATGCGAGATAAAAATTCTCCAAAATAGACTAGACATAAAATGCCAAAAAGGCTATTCTTAAGAGTGAAGGTTTGAAGTAAACAAATATGGGTTATGTGAGGTATTTTTTATGACAAGAGAAGAAATTATTGCAAGTGTAAAGGATTATATCAGAGATCCCAAGGCACAGTATGCAGTTCTTATCGATAGCCCCTGGGGATCAGGTAAGACATATCTGTACGAGAAGTATTTGCTTCCTGCAATTGAATCTATGACAGAGCCCCCTGTAGAGGAGAAGATTAACATCTATATCTCTCTTTACGGAATTTCGTCTATAGATGCTCTTGCTAAGCAGCTTATGACTAACTTCCTCATTACAGTAAAGAATAAGAAGGCTGATACTGCCAAGAAGACACTTGATGAGACAGCAGGTCTGCTTGCAATCGCCAGCAAGGCAATTTCTGTATCAATTAAAGATGTTATCGATGTAGATCTCAGCAAGATCGGTAATCTGAAGGAACTTAAGAGAATCAAGGATATCGTACTTTGCTTCGATGATCTTGAGAGATGTACTATTCCGGTAAATGAGGTTCTCGGTTTCGTTGATAACGTAATTGAGCACTGCGGATGTAAGGTAATCATCCTTGCAGATGAAGAGAACATCGGTAAGATATATGCAAACTCCAACGTTGAGCTTAAGTATATGTCACTTCTTATGGGTGGCAGAAAGCTTATTACATCAGACGACAACAGACCGACTGATGACAACGCAATCACAATTGAAGAGTTGAAGGCCCTTAATGAGAGTCTTTATTCTATAAACTATTTCTACAAGGATATCAGAGAGAAGGTTATCGGAAAGACACTTCCTTATTTCCCATCTCTTCGTGAGACAATCCTTGAGGTACTTAACGGTAATCCGGAAATCGGAACAACAGGTTATGTAAGAGAGAACGACTACAAGGCATTCCTCAATGCACACATTGACAGAATTGAAAAGTCATTCCTTGAGACAGATAACAGAAACTTACGTATTTTCCTTCGTTGGATTGATAAGTATAAGATGATTTACAAGAAGACAGAGGAGAATTATCGTTCGTCACCGTACCATAAGCAGATTACTGATTCGTTCTTACAGTACAGTATCTGGCTTTCAGGTTCTATCGGACAGAACAAGAAGCTTGTTCCTTGGAACTCAGGCTTCAACGTAGACTTTATCATTTTCGAAGGCCATGAGAATGAGCCAATCATCAGACATAGATTTATTGATGAGTGGATGAAGAAGGCTTACTGGGATGATAAGGCATTCGGTCAGTCAATCAAACAGGTTGAGAGTTATGAAGAGCAGAACAACCTTAAGGTTAAGAAGAAAGAGTCAACAGGTAAAGCTCTTGCAGAACTCCATGACTGGAGATTCAAACAGGATGACGAGGTTAACAGACTTATCAATAAGCTTCGTAACGAGCTTAAGGACGGTAAGTATGCATTCTCTGATTTCCAGAAGATTATTGATACACTCATTCTTATGAAGAAGATGAAACTCTATGACGGAGACCTCATGGAGACACAGAAGGTTATGCTTGGACTTATTGATAAGTCAAATGAGTGTGAAGAGATTACGAAGATGCCAAGAACATTCGTTTCCGAAGAAGACAGACGTATGTACATGGAAATCTACGGACCTGTTGAAGCTCGTATTGATGAGAGAAACAGAGAACTCAACCTTGCAGCAGCTGTTGATAACAACAAGTATGAGACAGCAAAGATATTCCTTGAGAGTTGCCAGGAGAAGAAGTCTTACTACATCGAGCATAAGTCATTTACAGAGTTCATCTCTATCGACAGAGTTATCGAGTTGCTCAAGAAGAGTAGCCTTGAAGGTATCTACAATGTTAAGCAGGGCTTCGCTACAGTATATGATATCGGAAGCATCAATGCTTTCTATATGAATGATATTTCAGAGCTTCGCAGACTTAAAGAGATGCTTATGAACCGTGAGTACTTCCCGATTGAAGGAAGAACACGTGAGATAGCTATCGAGAGCTTTGTTGAGATGATTAACCAGGTACTCGTATACCTTGGAGCACAATAAGCAAGAGCAGGTTTATACAGAAAAAGATGAAAGGTCGAGGCCGAAAAGCCTCGGCCTTTTTTGACGGCTTACCCCTAATGTTGACTAATTCGGTTAATTGGGGTAAAATGAGGAAGTCTTTTGGGATATTTGGGGAGAAATGTTGAGAAACCAAATGTACAGATGATGAGGTGTATGGGGATACAGCTCATGCGGAGGTTGTTATGAAGATAAGAAAACGACTTCTTCGCGGATTAGCCGGAGTATTTGCAGGGGTATGTGCCTTGGCAATTACGAAGAGCACTGCATTTGCCGCAAGCGGAATTAAGTCGCTGGCAGATTTTAACTGCGGTGCAGCACAGGTTCTGGATTCAATAGACTGCGCAACCGATGGGGATTTCGCGACGCCGATTGTAGAGAAAGGCGAGGATGACGGGGACGAAGACGCAGACCCCGACCCCGAGCCCGAGCCACCAAGTGGACTTGTAATGGTCGACGTCAGAAACTATCTTAATATTCGTGAAGAGCCAACAACAGATGCGACTATAGTCGGATATATGTATGCCGATTGTGGTGGTACGATTCTTGAAAATGGCGACGGATGGACAAAAATCGAATCCGGTGAATTGATCGGATGGGCCAGCAATGATTATCTTCTCTTTGGAGAAGAGGCAGAGGAACTTGCCGAAGATGTAGGACATTCATTTGCAACTATTCAGGCAGATGCGCTCAGAGTTCGTAAGGAGCCCAGCGAGGAAGCGGGAATATACGGTGTTGTCAAGAAAAATGAAGTCATAGAGACCAATGCTGACCGCAATACTGATGAGTGGCTGTCCATAGAGTTTGAAAGCTACGAAGGATTCATATCGGCTGATTATGTTGATATAGAGTTCAAGGTTGATAGTGGTGAAACCATGGAACAGGTCGCTGAAAGAAAGAAAAAAGAGAAAGAGGAAAAAGCAAAGCTTATTGCTAACTTTGGACCTACCGTAATAGGAACAACCGAGGATGTTCTTCTCGGAGCACTTGTTCAGTGCGAGGCAGGAAACCAGCCTTATGAGGGCCAGCTTGCGGTAGCAGCGGTAGTAATGAACAGAGTAAGAAGCGGTGCTTATCCCAATACCGTAAGTGCGGTAATATATGCTTCCGGACAATTTACACCTGCAGGAAACGGTAAGGTTGAAGCCCAGATACAGAAGGGTGTAAAGGATTCGTGTATGCAGGCCGCAAGGGAAGCAATTGCCGGTCAGACCAATATCGGAACCGCAACGCATTTCAGAAGAGCAGGAAATCATGACGGTGTAATTATCGGAGATCACGTATTCTGGTAGAAGCAAATTAAGCGTTTCTATTTTGTTATCAAAACAAAATAAGAGACGCTTTTTTATTGGCGCTGTTTGTTGTTTGGAGGGCTTAAATATTGTATAATTAACACAGATTTAGAGAAAAGGAGATGAGCACATGGAGTATTTGTGGTTAATTATTTGGATTGCAGCTATGGTAGTTCTTCTGATTGTGGAAGCGGCGACCATGGGACTTACAACAATCTGGTTTGCAGGCGGAGCACTTGTTGCAGCTATTCTTGCATTGTGTAACGCACCTGTTATTGTACAGATATTCGCATTTATCATCGTATCATTCGTTTTGCTTTACTTTACAAGACCGCTTGTTAAGGATAGGTTCAACAAGACAAGAACATTGACCAATGCCGAGAGTCTTGTGGGAAAACGTGCATATGTCAAGGAAGAGATTGACAATGTCAACGCAAAGGGCATGGTTAAACTTGACGGTATGGAATGGACAGCCAGAACAGCAAAGGACGGTGTTATCATTCCGGTGGAAGCACTTGTTGAGGTTAAGGCAATCGACGGAGTTAAAGTGATTGTAGAACAGGTTAATTAAGGAGGAAACAAACAGTGAAAGGCGCAGTAACAATTATCATTATTCTGATTATACTTCTCTGGATTATCGTTACAAACATCAGAGTAGTACCTCAGGCACATGCATACATAGTTGAAAGACTTGGTGCATATCAGGGAACATGGTCGGTAGGTCTTCATTTTAAGATACCCGTTGTTGACAAGGTAGCAAGAAAGGTTCTTCTTAAAGAGCAGGTAGCGGATTTCCCGCCTCAGCCGGTTATCACAAAGGATAACGTTACAATGAGAATCGATACAGTAGTTTTCTATCAGATTACGGATCCCAAGCTTTTTGCTTACGGTGTTGAGAATCCGATGATTGCTATTGAGAATCTTACATCAACAACTCTTCGTAATATCATTGGTGAGCTTGAACTCGACCAGACACTTACATCAAGAGAGATTATCAATGCCAAGATGAGAACATCACTTGACGAAGCTACAGACCCTTGGGGTATCAAGGTTAACAGAGTTGAACTTAAGAACATTATTCCACCTGCAGAAATCCAGAACGCAATGGAGAGACAGATGAAGGCAGAACGTGAAAGACGTGAGGCCGTTACAAGAGCAGAAGGTGAGAAGAAGGCAAGCGTAACAGTTGCAGAAGGTAAGAAGGAATCAGCAATCCTCGAAGCAGAAGCTGAGAAGCAGGCAGCTATACTTCGTGCAGAAGCAGCTAAGGAAAAGATGATTCGTGAAGCAGAAGGTGAAGCTGAAGCTATTCTTAAGGTTCAGCAGGCTAAAGCAGACGGTATCAGAATGCTTAAGGAAGCAGGCGCTGACCCGGCAGTTCTTCAGATTAAGAGTCTTGAAGCATTTGAAAAGGCAGCAGACGGCAAGGCAACCAAGATTATCATCCCAAGTGAGATTCAGGGACTTGCAGGTCTTTCAACATCAATCAAAGAGGTTATTGCTGACGCAAACGGTATTAAGTAATAAGCGTTTTGATTAAGCCCAAAAGTATTTTGCATAAGCAAAAAAGCATCTTTGGGTTGACATTGAGTCAATATTAAAGTAATTATTATATATGGACAAACCATAAAAGCCTTATTCCCATCGAGGGGTAAGGCTTTATGGTGTTTTTTAGACCATTAGTATTGTAAAACAGGGCATCAGGAGAAAAGGTATGAATCTTAAAGGAAAGAATTTTTTAAAGTTACTTGATTACACACCGGAGGAAATTGAGTATCTGGTTGATCTGGCAGCAGAGCTTAAGGCAAAGAAGAAAAATGGCGAAGCTGTGGATGTGCTTCGAGGCAAAAATGTTGCTTTGATATTTGAGAAGACATCAACAAGAACAAGATGTTCCTTTGAGGTTGCAGCCCATGATCTTGGAATGGGAACAACATATCTTGAGCCTGACAGTTCACAGATAGGAAAGAAGGAAAGCATTGCCGATACAGCAAGGGTTCTCGGAAGCATGTACGAAGGAATTGAGTACAGAGGCTACGGACAGGCAATTGTTGAAGAGCTTGCAAAGTATGCAGGTGTGCCCGTATGGAACGGACTTACCAACGAGTTTCATCCTACACAGATGTTAGCTGACCTTCTTACAATCAGAGAAGTATTTGGACATACAAAGGGCATAAAGATTGTATACATGGGTGATGCAAGATATAACATGGCCAACAGCTGGATGGTAACCTGTGCGAAGATGGGCATGCATCTTACGCTGTGCTCAAACAAGAAATATTTCCCCGATCCGGAGCTTGTAAAGACCTGTGAAGAAATCGCTGCAACAACAGGCGGTAGCATAACACTTACAGAGGACGTAGTGGCAGGCACAACGGATAAGGATGTTGTATATACAGATGTATGGGTATCAATGGGCGAGCCCGATGAGGCCTGGGAGGAGAGAATCGACGAGCTTTCTCCTTACAAGGTAACAAAAGAAGTTATGCAGAGAGCCGGAGAAAATGCGGTATTTATGCATTGCTTACCTGCATATCATGACCTCAAGACAGAAATCGGCAAGGCAAAGGGCGAGCAGTTCGGCTTTGAAGACCTTGAAGTTACGGATGAAGTATTTGAGTCTGAGCAGTCTGTTGTATTCAGAGAAGCAGAAAATCGTATGCACACAATCAAGGCTGTTATGGCAGCAACACTCGGAGCATTTTAAGGTAACAACACCGGGCACGTGTTAAAGCAGCAACACTTGGAGCATTTTAGATGATAATAAGACTTGACGAGATAGATTCCACAAATGAATATGCCAAAAGGTTCATAGAGGACGGATGGTCAGGGGAAGATATAACTGTTGTATCGGCCCAGTATCAGACAGCCGGCAAGGGCAGACGGGGACGTGAATGGATATCGCCTCCGGGAACATCGCTTATGTTCAGTATGTTTTTTAAGCCCCGGGCAGATATGAGCAAATGCTCAATGATAACCCTTGTAAGTGCCGTTGCAATAAGGGAAGCATTGCTGGATAACGGCGTGGAATGCAGCATCAAATGGCCCAATGACCTTATAGTAAACGGAAAGAAGTTGTGCGGCATACTTACGGAGGCACTTCCCGAGAAGAACTATGTAATAGTCGGAGTGGGAATAAACATGACACAGGATTCCTGGCCGGAGGAGCTTAAGGACAAAGCGGTCAGCATAGTAAATGTTACAGAAGAGTATGTCGACGAGGACAAACTCCTGGAGGATATCATTTTCTATATGGAAAAGTATCTGGAAATCTGGGAGGAGACCGGGGATATGAGCGCACTGCTTGAGGATTACAACGATGTACTTGTCGGAAAGGGTGACAGAGTATGCGTGCTTGATCCCAAGGGCGAGTTTGACGGAGTAAGTGAAGGTATCAACGAGCAGGGCGAACTTCTAGTTAGAAGGGAAGACGGAAGTCTGGAAAATATTTATGCCGGAGAGGTATCGGTCAGAGGCGTATACGGATACGTGTAAAGCAGGCAGGAGGCAGGCCGAAAGGTAAAGGTACGTAGGTAGGCCGAAAGGTACGTAGGCAGGCCGAAAGGTACGTAGGCAGACCGAAAGGCAGAGGGAAAAGAATGAGCGAGAAGGTAGTAATATGCGGTGCCAACGCATATGAGAAAAAGTTCTATTTTAATAAAGAATTCAGCAAGATTCCCGAATCAATTCAGGAGGAGCTGCATATAATCTGTGTGCTCTTCACGGAAGAGGTAGGCGGAATATTTACCATAGGATTCTCCGAGGACGGGGAAATGGAATTCGAAACAAACTGCGCGGATGATGATTTCATGTATGATGAAATCGCAGCGGGAATGCTGGTGGCTAAGATAAGAAATACGAAGCAGGAGCTGTTGCAGTCACTGTCACTGTATTACAGGGTACTGTTTTTGCACGAGGATGTCAGCGCACTGCTTGGGGAGGACGACCAATGATTTTTGTAATTGATGTAGGAAACACCAATATTACATTTGGAATATATGACGGAGATAAGCTTGTAACATCCTTCAGAATGATGTCCAAGAATCAGCATACCTCAGATGAGTACGGTATGGAGATTGAGACACTGCTTCGTATGAACGGCGTAAGCAAGGAAGATATCGAGGGCTGTATAATAGCCAGCGTAGTACCCAATGTTATGCATTCCCTGACAGCAGGATTTATAAGATACCTTGAGGTTGAGCCGCTTATAGTGGGCGTAGGCATTAAGACAGGTATCAAGGTTATTACAGAAGCTCCAAGGGAAATCGGAGCAGACCGTATTGTAGATGCCGTAGGCGCATATGAGAAATACGGCGGTCCGATACTGGTACTTGATTTCGGTACTGCCACCACCTACGATCTCATTTCCGAGAAGGGTGAATTTATGGCGGGAATTACCGCACCGGGTCTTCGTATGTCTGCCAAGGCCTTGTGGGAGGATACAGCTAAGCTTCCCGAGGTAGAGATTAAGAAACCCAAGTCAATACTTGCTCAGGAGACAATCTCAAGTATGCAGGCGGGACTTGTATATGGTCAGATAGGGCAGACCGAATATATCATTAATCAGGTAAAGAAGGAGTCGGGCTTTGACAATCTTAAGGTTGTTGCAACCGGCGGCCTGGGAAGAATCATTTCCGCAGAGACCGATCTTATTCAGGTATACGACAGTTCGCTGACACTGGAAGGCTTAAGACTTATATATCTGAAGAATAAGAAATAAAGACTGTGTCGGGTTTTTATGAAAAGACAGAGAGAGAATATGAACCAACCTAGAATTGGAAATGTTACACTGGACAACAATATAATTCTGGCACCCATGGCAGGCGTAAGCGACCTGCCATTTCGCGTATTATGCTCCGAGTTCGGCGCGGGCATGGTTTGCATGGAAATGATAAGCGCCAAGGGTATTATGTACAATAACAGGAATACAGAAGAGCTGCTGCAGATACATCCGTCGGAGAGTAAGGTATCACTGCAACTGTTTGGCTCGGACCCTAAGATAATAGCAAGTCAGGCACTTCGAATCGAGGACAGGGATTATGACATACTTGATATCAATATGGGCTGTCCCGTACCAAAGGTAGTCAATAACGGAGAAGGAAGTGCACTGATGAAGAATCCGAAGCTGGTGGGAGAGATTGTCGAGGAGGTTGTGAAGGCGACCCACAAGCCTGTAACAGTCAAAATTAGAAAGGGTTTTGACGGGGAGCATATCAATGCCCCTGAGATAGCGTATATAGCCCAGGAGAGCGGCGCAGCAGCAGTAACGGTACACGGAAGGACAAGAGAGCAGTACTACAGCGGAAAGGCTGACTGGGATATCATAGGAGAAGTTAAAAGCAGGGTATCTATTCCGGTAATCGGCAACGGAGATGTGGTGGACGGACCTTCCGCAAAAAGGATGCTGGAACAGACGGGGTGCGACGGCGTGGCAATCGGAAGAGCAGCTCAGGGAAATCCATGGATATTCCGGGAAATACTGCATTTTCTCGAAACAGGAGAAGAGATGCCTCACAAGACACCTCAGGAGGCCGTGGAAATTATCAGAAGACATGCAGAACTGAACCTTCAGTACAAGGGCGAATACACCGGAGTGAGGGAAATGCGCAAGCATCTTGCATGGTACAGCAGCGGCATTTCGGGAGGCGCAAAGATGCGCAGTCGCATCAATGAGGTGGAGAGTATGGAAGACATCTTGACGGTGGCGGAAAAGTTGTTTATAATACGTTAGGTTGTAGTGTAGTAAATGGGGACTACCATTTGTTAATGAAGAGGGAAGAACGGTTATGGAAGAAAAGAAAAACATATTAACATACGCAGGACTTAAGAAGTACGAGGAAGAGCTTGAAGAACTGAAGGTCAACAGACGTCAGGAGGTTGCTCAGAAGATAAAAGAAGCGAGGGCACAGGGAGATCTTTCGGAGAATGCCGAATATGATGCAGCCAAGGACGAGCAGAGAGATATCGAAGCACGTATCGAACAGCTTGAGAAGATTCTTAAGAACGCAGAAGTAGTTGATGAAGATGAGGTTGACCTTGAGAGAATCAACGTTGGATGCCGCGTAAGAGTTAAGGATATGACCGAGAAGGAAGAATGTGAATACAAAATCGTAGGTTCAACAGAGGCAGACAGCCTTCAGGGAAAGATTAGTAATGAATCACCTGTCGGCAAGGCTTTGATTGGAGCCAAGAAGGGTGACACAGTAGCAGTTGAGACTGCTGCAGGTGTATTCAAGTATAAGGTACTTGAGATCCAGAGATCAAACTAGTATTACGATTGATTGACAGCTTCTCGTTGCGGGAAGCTGTTTTAATGTATTTATAGGATAAATGATGAAGAAGCCTTAAGGGGCGGAAGCGAATAAGAAGCGAAGAAGTAAGGACGAAAGAAACGGAGAGAGATATGGCAGAGCAGAATCAGAACACACAGCAGTCGGAACAGGACATTAATCAGCTTGTAAAGGTTAGAAGAGAAAAATTAGCAGCACTTCAGGAAGCCGGAAAGGATCCATTTCAGATAACAAAATTTGACCAGACACATCATACTGATGATGCAAAGTCACTGTATGAAGAGCATGAAGCTGTTAAGCTTGCAGGCAGAGTAGCTCCGAACACGGATGGTATGGATGAGGCTCAGGCAAGAGAAGTAATCAATGCTGATTACAACGAGAAAAGAGAGATTATGGATGCAGATCCAATCAATGTATCAATTGCCGGCCGTATGATGTTCAAGCGTGTTATGGGTAAGGCTTCATTCTGTAACATTCAGGACCTTAAGGGCACTATTCAGGTGTACGTTGCACGAGATGCTATCGGTGAAGATTCATACGCTGATTTTAAGAAGTCGGATATCGGTGATATCTATGGTGTTAAGGGTTATGTATTCAGGACAAAAACCGGAGAGATATCCATTCATGCAATAGAGATGACAATGCTGTCAAAGAACCTTCAGCCATTGCCGGAGAAATTCCACGGACTTACAAACACAGATACAAGATATCGTCAGAGATATACTGACCTTATTATGAATGCTGAAGTTAAGGATACATTTGTAAAGAGATCGAAGATTATCTCTACAATCAGAAAGTATCTTGACGGACAGGGATTCATGGAGGTTGAGACACCAATGCTTGTAGCAAATGCAGGTGGTGCAGCAGCAAGACCATTCCAGACACATTTCAATGCCCTTGATGAGGACCTTAATCTTCGTATCAGTCTTGAGCTTTACCTCAAGAGACTTATCGTAGGCGGTATGGAGCGTGTATACGAAATCGGAAGAGTATTCAGAAATGAAGGTCTTGATACAAGACACAACCCTGAATTCACACTTATGGAGTTATATCAGGCATATACAGATTACTACGGAATGATGGACCTTACAGAGAACATGTTCAGAACAGTTGCTCAGGAAGTACTTGGAACGACAACCTTCAAGTACGGCGACCTTGAGCTTGACTTCGGCAAGCCATTTGAGAGACTTACCATGATTGACGCCGTTAAGAAGTATGCAGGAGTTGATTTTGATGAGATAGCAGATGACGATGCAGCCAAGGCTATTGCCAAGGAGAAGCATGTTGAATTCGAAGCTCATCACAAGAAGGGTGATATCCTTAATCTCTTCTTTGAGGAGTTTGTTGAGGAGCATCTTCTTCAGCCTACATTTATCATGGACCATCCTATCGAGATTTCTCCGCTTACCAAGAAGAAGCCCGATAAGGAAGGCTATGTGGAGAGATTCGAGCTCTTTATCAACGGATGGGAAATGTGTAACGCATATTCAGAGCTTAACGATCCAATCGACCAGAGAGAAAGATTCAAGGCTCAGGATGCCCTCGCTGACATGGGTGATGAGGAAGCTAACCACACAGATGAAGACTTCCTTAACGCACTTGAGATTGGTATGGCACCTACCGGTGGAATTGGATACGGAATTGACAGATTGTGTATGTTGCTGACTGATAGTCCGGCAATACGTGATGTGTTATTCTTCCCGACGATGAAGAGCCTCCCTAATTAGGAGTCAATCCGTCAGAACAATGACAGACTCCATGCTCCAAACATAATTTTTGAGAGTGATGAAAATGTACTACGAACCTCTTGATGATGCATGGAGACCAACGGACAAAAA
>JAZUDO010000009.1:0-3595 GCA_045639685.1 Lachnospiraceae bacterium | reverse complement strand
CATCACTCAGCCATTTAATATGTGTTTCATTTTGCATAATCGGATTGTAAAAATGATTCTTGCGCACCTCATTTCCAGCATTCAGTGTCTGTGTCCAGTTTCTGCTCTTCTCATCTCCAAAAATCCAGCCACTATAATTTTTACTTTCAAAAACAAACACTCTGGATTGATATATCATAATCAAATCTATTTCCGACGTCTTTCCATCTTTAGTCGGCATATAACAATTGAAAAGAAACTTTGCTCCTCGTTTCTCATACCCACGCAATTTGATATATGTTTGGTATTCTCCAAATAAACCTTTATTGGTAATTACACGAAAGAATCCCTTTTGGGTCTCTTTGCAATATGTGCTCTTCTTGTATTCACAATATGCTTTGACATATGAAATCAACCAATATAGCACTACTATTATTACAATCCACGTCATAAGTTCACCTCGTACCAATATGGCAATCGTTATTACCCATTTATTATACCACATTCTAAGCCAGGGGGACGTTTCTTTTGGCCTTGTTTTGGGCCACGGGGACACTCCTTAGGAAGCCAGGGGGACACTCATTACTTAAAACTGTAAATACCGATGAATCAGTGCATACTGCACGATCATCGAGTGCACGCTTTCCGCTCTTTCAGTGCATGCCTTCCGGAACATAGTGCATATATAGATTTGCTCCTATAATAATTGTGGCACACATTTGTGTGACTATTATTTATAGGAGGTTCGATAACCATGGTTGATTATCGAGAAATCCTGAGGCTTGATAACCTCGGGTACACCAAGAAAGATATCGCATCCAGTGTTCACAGCTCCAGAAACACCGTTTCTGAAGTTTTGACTCTCGCCGAAAATCTTCATGTTTGCTGGCCATTAGATGACGATGTCACCAATGCTTCTTTGGAAGATTTATTCTATCCGGGAAGAAACAAGGATAATGAGGAACGGCTTATTCCTGATTATCCAAAGATCCACAAAGAACTCGCAAAGAAAGGCGTAACTCTTACCCTTCTATGGACCGAGTATTGTCTGGAAGCCAGTGCCGCCGGCAAAAAGCCTTACATGAGCACGCAGTTCAATGACAACTATCATAAGTGGGCTCGCATTACCAAAGCTACAATGCGTATTCAGCATAAGCCCGGTGATGAGATGGAGGTTGATTGGGCAGGTGCCACAATCGACATCTACGATGAAGTTACCGGAGAAACAGAGGATGCTTATCTGTTTGTAGCGGTGCTTTCCTGCAGCTGTTATGTTTATGCAGAAATCTGTCCAAATATGAAGTCAGATACATTTATTAACTGTCATGTACATGCTTATACATACTTTGGTGGTTCTACCCGATTGTTGGTTCCGGATAACCTAAAAACCGGAGTTACCAAGAATACGCGCTATGATACGCTGATTCCCCGTGCGTACAAGGAAATGGCAGATCATTATAATACAGCGATTGTGCCTGCAAGGGTAAAGCATCCTGATGATAAGCCGAACGCTGAGGGCTCTGTAAAGTTTGCTACCACTTGGATTCTTGCAGCATTACGTAATTATCATTTCTTTTCTATTGAGGAAGCTAAAGCAGCTGTTTCGGAAAAACTGGAAGAACTCAATCTTCGTCCATTTAAAAAGAGGCTCGGTAATCGACGAACCGCTTTCGAAAATGAAGAAAGAGATTTTATGCTGCCGCTTCCCAAAGCCCCATATGAACCAGCAGTCTGGTCCACTGCAAAGGTTCAAAACGATTATCTCATAAGCGACGGAATCAATAAATACTCTGTTCCTTTTGATTTAATTGGTGAACAGGTCGATATACGTTTAACCAGTGCTACTGTGGAGATTTTTTATCACGGTGGTCGTGTTGCATCTCACATACGAAAGATGAATCCTCAAAAAGATCCTATCTGTATCAGAGAACATATGCCTTTGAATCACAGAAAATATCTTTCCTATAATCCAACAGAGTTTATCTGTTGGGCTGAAAGCATTGGTACATTCACAACTACAACAGTTAATCATTTCCTATACTCCGAAAAAGAGCCGGAGCAAGGATATAAATACTGCATCGGGTTAATGAAAGCTGCTGAGAATTATGGAACTGATCGTATTGAGAAAGCCTGCGAAAGACTCCTCAGTGTGACCGCACAGCCATCACTTCGAAGCATTATAACCATTCTTAAAAACGGTCAGGATAAGTTGAAAACTGATATGGTTAATAATTCATCAACACCTCAAAGACGAAGTAACGGGATTACCCGCGGACAGTCTGCTTATAGAAACGGAGGTGATGAAGAATGATAAATGCATCTACTTTCGAAAAACTGAAGGCTTTAAATTTAAGTGCTATGGCCGATGAATTTCAGAATCAGCTAAACGATTCTAAAGCATACAACTCATTAGGCTTTGAAGAACGAATAGGTCTACTTGTCGATGCTGAATGGAACAGACGGCAGGCTAATAAGTTGAAAAATCTTATTAAGCGGGCTGCATTTTCTGTATCTTCAGCATGTATTGAGGATATCGAATACCTGCCAGACAGGAAACTTGATAAGGCGCAGATGCTTCGCTTTTCAACCTGTCAGTATATCAATGAAGGACATCATATCATCTTAAAAGGTGCTACCGGTTCCGGTAAGACCTATATCGCATGTGCACTTGGAAATGCGGCTTGTCGTAAGTTCAAAACGGTACGATATATCCGTATGCCTGAACTTTTGGATGAATTATCGCTTTCAAAACAGGATGGCACATTCCGTAAGGTTATCAATTCTTACTGCAAGACAGAACTTTTAATCATTGATGAATGGTTAATCAGAAAACTGTCTACTCAGGAAAGATATGACCTTCTCGAAATCATTGAAAAGAGAGTCAACAGTCCCAAAGGATCTATGATTCTATGTACCCAGTATAATGACGAGGAATGGTATGGTCGCATTGATCCTGAATTCGATGAAGGCAGCCCCATTGCTGAAGCAATCATGGATCGTATTACCAACAATGCCTATGATGTGCTTATCGAAGGAAAGGTATCTATGAGAAAACGTCATGGTTTAAAAACCAAATCAGAAGGAGGCATTTCATGATGAAAGAATGTCCCTTCGAATCTCGTAGTAAATGTGATATCTGGGTTGATTACCAGGTAGTATGTGCTGCATTACAGGAAGCTGAAGAACTTTGTTCCAACAACTGGAAAGAAATCAGCTATCTGCTTGACCGGGTAGAATTTCTTGAATCCTTGCTAAAAACAGCAGGTATAGAAATACCGGAATAATAATCATGCACTGATGACCGGAAAGCGTGCACTGTATCGGCGGAAGCTATGCACTAAAACGCCGTGCAGTGTGCTCTATCTGGTCGGTATATACATTTGAAAGAGGGAAAGGATGTTTTATTCATTATTTTTTGAATATAACTTTCGTTAGCACCAAGACAAGTGCTCAGATTACGCATAGAAGAATTTGGAATAAGGTCAGAACTGAGGAGCATATTTATATTTTGCGCTATAATATCATGCATTTGCTTTTCATCCATCGACTATTTCTCCTATGGTTTATTTTTAGTGTCACATATCTCTATTATAAAGTCGGAGGCCAAGCGGTCTTA
>JAZUDO010000008.1:0-3506 GCA_045639685.1 Lachnospiraceae bacterium | reverse complement strand
ATATTGTGAACATTTCATTACAGAAGCAGAAAAAATCCGCAGGGCTTTTTACGGGCCATTTCGTAAAGTAAATGCAACTTCTGTTGCACTTAAGTATCGGATAGTAGGAAAGGGTGTATCTTTCAGACATTACATGGTATCTGCGTATGGGTGGGTGCATGGGTGGGACAGAAAAGAAAAGCACGACAGATTACAGAAAGGTATTGGTTCGGGATTGCATTTGAGTTGAACAGACAAACGCTGGTCAGGGCACAAGAAAAGGGACCTTTTGAGATCCCTTCCTGTAACAGCGTGGTGCTTCTCTTTTTCATAAGCCTAAAATTAATAGTATATTTTTTTCAACCAATTCCTCAAATGCCTTAGCGGTTTCTTCCGTATATACGCCGGTATTGATATTTATACAGATGGTTGCACTGTCATCGGAAGGGGATGGCAGAAAAACACATTCCATTGCGGAGGATGCGCTGGTTCTATGCGCAAAAAGGAAATCTTCATAAGCATTTTCAAAAAGATTGTCCGGGTATTTCAAACCACCCTCATTTATCATGGTTAAGGAATCATACATGACAGGAGAGTTTTGGGCATTGGCAGGAGACAGCGTTGCGTATGGTATGATATTGCTGTCTTGTCTTTTAATTTCATTTAAGAGCCCGTCAACACCTTCGATAGCGGAAAAGTCAATGGCAATCGGTATTGAGGCCATTGTGATTCCGATCATTTCATTCATCCAAGTTTCGTATCTTCCTGTATATATCCAACTTAACTGGACTTTCTCAGAATGGTTATATTCTCTTAGTGCCATAAGCCCTGCCGCATTAAGCAGACGACCTATGCTTAAATCTTTTTCTTTTACTTTCTTAGATATACGGCTGTAAGGCACCTGCATTTTGTAGTATCGGGTCATGTTTTCTCTATTGCCGGTATTGTGGTCAAAATGAGGAAGCTTTTCATAGCCATTATTAAAGTATGTTCTGGTATACTCTTCCAGCTTGCCTTGATATTCGGGCAGGGAATGGATATTTTCGAGCATTTCAAGATAGTAATAGTATCGGTCTGTCCATAAAGGCTTTCCTTCCAAAGTATCCATTAATGCCTTCAAGGTATTCATCTGAGCTGTACCGTCCAGAAGAAAATGCTGGTAGATGAGGTAAAGTATATACTTATCTTTGCAGTCAAACAGTTTTACCCTATAGGGAAGGGCATTAAGCACGGGAAGGGGGTTCTTCACATCTGCTATACACCAATCCATGGCCTCTTTTTCGGTTGCCGTAATAATTTCAACGGGTTGAATATATTCGGGCTTGTAGGACAACCGCAGTTCTCCGTCATATCCAAACTCAATTACCGTTCCGAATATGGCAAAGTGTTTTAAAACTGTTGCCAAAGCGGAAGCAATTTCTGCTGTTTTATACTTAGGCTTTGGAATATTTAAGTAAAACGGCACCAGTGCGCCTGTCTTTTGTGGGGTATACAGCTGATAATCAATATAATACCTTTGATAGGGGATGATTGCCGGATTTTGCCATTTGGCATTTTGAGCATCTTCATCTGAACAATTGCCATAAAACTCAAATTGCTTCAAAGACTCCGATATTTTTCGGGGAGTTTTGTACTTGTATATCGTCCTGACATTTATATTAAGATTATCTAATTCTTCGGCTGCGGATATAACTTTAATGGAATCTCCGCCCAATGCAAAGAAGTCATCGGTTATGCCTACACGGTTTAATGAAAGTACTTTGGCAAAGGCAGTGCATATAGCTTCCTGAACGGAATTTTCAGGGGCAACATATTCTTCCAGGAACGACGAAATTTCCGGGGGCTCAAGAGCGAGGCGGTTCAACTTTCCGTTTGCATTTACGGGGAATGCATCCATTTTTACAAAGAAAGAAGGAATCATGTAGTAAGGAAGCTTGCCGTTTAAATATGCTTTAATATTGGCTGTATTAACATCAGCGCCGGGTTCTGCTATATAATAAGCTACCAAAAAGGCTTTATGCTTACTGTCTTCAAAGCCCTTTACAATAGCTGCTTGAATTCCATTCATCTTTTTTAATGATACTTCTATCTCACCCGGCTCGACGCGCATTCCGTTGATTTTTATCATCCAGTCCATTCTGTTTAAGAGCATTATATTTCCATCCTCAAGCCGTCTTACCAGATCACCTGTGTGCACCAAATAGGGGTGTCCGTCCAAGGCTTTAAAAGGATTCTCGATTCTTGTTTTACAGGTTTTTTCGGGGTCATTTATGTATTCTGCAAAAAAGTATCCCGAAATGCATAATTCGCCTTCAGTAACCTCGTTACCATTTTCGTCAAGAATATATGCACATACACCGTCTAAAGGCTTCCCGATAGGAGTGACATCGTGGGCTTTGTTAATATCAAAAGACGTTACAAGGTACATTTCTGTCTGACCGTATAAATTTATAAGCTGATATCCGCATGGAGCAATATTACAGACTTTCTCGGAGGCTGTTACCACTAACCTAAGAGTATCGGTATTCTTTTTATAAAAGCATAAAAGACTGGGTGGGATGAAAGCTACGGATACTTTATGTTCTTTATGAAAATCAGCAAGCTTTTTTACATCACGGCGTATTTCGGACGAGGCTATCACTATGCCGGCACCGACTGTGAATGGTGCTATAATATCGAAAACATTCATGGCAAACGTAAAAGGAGCAGCCGATGCCACAATATCCGAAGAAGATATTCCTGTTCGTTTGTTGAGTCTTCTTACCGCTTCAGCAACGCTTCGCTGGTGCTGAAGTACTCCCTTTGGGTTACCGGTGGAGCCGGAAGTATAAGTGATTACCGCATCTGTGCTTTCGGTTGCTTTAAGAAGGGGAGGAATTATCTTTGTTACCCTTACCGAAACCTTCTGTAAAAAGTCCGTATTAATCAAAACTTTTGCTTCCGAATCCTCAAGAATATAGTCTATTCTTTTTTTAGGATAGGTGTCCTCAACAAGAACGGCGCAATAACCATATAAGAGGCAAGCCAAGAAGGAAATTATATACTCGGGTGTTCTGCCCAGACAGATGGCAACACGATTTCCAACGTCGGGAGCAATACCTAAGAGAGAGAGGTATGTGCCGATTCTGCAGATATTGTCATACATGTCAGCGAAGGTGTACTTTGGCTGACCGAGGTGCTTGTTTATAAAAATATTACTGCTGTTTTGTATAGCAGCTTCCATAATAAGTGTCTGAATCTTGTTGTTTTCCTGCATGATTTCCCCTATCTCGTATTAAAAATCATTTTACGTTGATTATATACTATACTACGATAATACAACACGATTATATTGATGTCCGTAAAACAAGGGCGGATGGAGTTAAGTTACTGTCAGTTGGAAAAGATTAGAGATCTCAGCGCTACGCTCAGTCTGTACGACCTGCATGGAAAGATGTTCTTTCATGACATGAAAAGACTCAATCAGAATGAGACTGATTGAGTCACAATTACTACATATGTGAGATCATGCATCACGCTTTTGCTTC
>JAZUDO010000007.1:0-7178 GCA_045639685.1 Lachnospiraceae bacterium | reverse complement strand
GGAACAGATTGACAATGAAGCAAAGTATGATGGTCTTTATGCTGTGTGCACAAACCTTGATTACGACGTATCAAGCATTATTAAAATCAATCAGAAAAGATGGGAAATTGAAGAATGTTTCCGAATCATGAAAACAGAATTTAAAGCAAGGCCGGTATATCTTTCCCGAAAAGACAGAATAACTGCGCACTTTACCACCTGCTTCACCGCTCTGGTCATGTACAGAATTCTCGAGCAAAAACTAAAAGAAGAATACACTTGTGAAGAGATAATAGACACAATCAGATCCATGGATATGTTGATTGCTCCCGGCGAAGGGTATATCCCAACTTACACACGCACCGATATTACCGATGCTCTTCATGACGCTTTTGGGTTCAGAACCGACTATCAGATAACTTCTCAGAAAAATATGAGAAAAATTTTGAATCAGACCAAAAAGAAGTAAATATTACCACATACTTTTCAATAAAGAAAACCTCGCAAACAGCGTATTTACGCTGGATGCGAGGTTTTTACCTTTTCTCAACTGTCAAAGACAGGTTTTTCTATCACTACATATAGATATAAAAAGACCGGTCAACACCGACCGGTCTGTAAAATAATCCTTATTCTGCTGAATATGGCATAAGAGCGATATGACGTGCTCTCTTAACTGCTACTGTAAGAGCTCTCTGATGCTTTGCGCAGTTTCCTGTGATTCTTCTGGGAAGAATCTTTCCACGCTCAGATACGTATCTCTTTAATGTAGCTGTATCCTTGTAATCGATTACACTGTTCTTACCACAGAATACACATACTTTCTTTCTTCTGCGCATACCGCCAACAGGTCTCTTTCTCTGACCTTCGCCACCGCGCTCTGTCTTATTAAAAGCCATTGTAATGCCTCCTATCTGAAATAAAAAACCTTAGTTAAATGGCAACGTCTCGTCTATTCCATCATCATCAAGATTCATAAATCCATCTGAAGCAGGAACCGGTGCAGGTGAAGAATTCTGAGTCGGTGCAGAAAATCCGCTTCCCATATTTGAAGAGCTCTCACTCTTGCTTTCAACAAATTCAACATCATCTACAACTACGTCTGTTGTATAAACCTTGGCACCATCACGATTTGTATAACTGCCTGTCTGAATGTGTCCACAAACGCCGATACGATTTCCTTTTGTAAAATACTTCTCAATAAACTCTGCCTGCTTACCAAAAGCAACGCAGCTGATAAAATCTGCATTCTGACCATCCTGAGAATTAGATGCTCTTCTACGGTCAACAGCAATTGTAAATCTTGCAATTGCCATACTTGTATCATTCTGTGAATATCTTACTTCGGGATCTCTTGCTAAACGTCCTACCAGAACAACTCTATTCATATTTTTTCTCCTTTATGCCTCGTCTTGTCTAACGCATAAAAATCTCATAACGTTGTCCATGATACGAACACGGCTCTCGATTTCAGCGGGAGCTGTTGTATCTGCTTCGAACTGAATGAAGTAATAAAAACCTTCATGCATCTTCTGAACTTCATAGGCAAGTCTCTTCTTACCCCATTCATCAACGTTGGTGATCTGACCGCCAAATCTCTCAACATAGGCTTTAACCTTGTCGATTGTAGCAGCTCTTTCTTCATCTTCGATCATAGCATTGACAACAACGGTTAATTCATACTTGTTCATGCTTGTTACCTCCTTTTGGACTCTGGCTCCGTTTTTCTCGGAGCAAGGAATAATATATCACGAGTTGTTATTGTAGCATGAACATTTGTCAAAATCAAGAAAAATTTACAGCGTATCCATTATTTCCAAGGCTTCCTTAAATACCTTACCGATGGAATCATGAATCACAAGGTTGGCTCTTCTGTCTGCCGATGTTTCACTCTTGTTAATAAGGACAAGATTCTTTCCGCTAAAATAATTAATCAGTCCGGCTGCCGGATATACAACCAGCGATGTTCCTCCGATAATCAGGGTATCTGCTTTCATAATTGCACGAACCGAATTGTTGATGATGTTATCATCAAGACCTTCCTCATAAAGAACCACATCCGGTTTAACTCTTCCTCCACACTTTGGACATACAGGTATGCCTTCAGATGCAAGGATAAATTTCTCATCATAGAACTCGCCGCAGGTCATACAGTAGTTTCGAAGCACCGAACCGTGAAGTTCGTATACCGTTTTGGATCCTGCTGCCTGATGAAGACCGTCAATATTCTGTGTAACAACAGCCTTCAGCTTACCCATCTCTTCCAGCCTGGCAAGCGCCTTATGGGCATCATTGGGTTTGGCATCGGGATACACCAGCTTGTCCTTATAAAACTCAAAAAACTCATCCGGATATTTTACAAAGAAAGTATGGGATACCAGCTGCTCCGGTGTGAAATTAATCTTAAGTTTTTCATTCCACAATCCGTTAGAGCTTCTGAAATCCGGAATGTTTGATTCCGTACTTACACCCGCTCCACCAAAAAAGACTACGTTGTCGCTCTCTTTTAAAATCTTCGCAAGTTCTCTGATCTCTTCTCCCATATTTTTCCTTCTTTCAGCCATGCATATATTGTTTGAATTTACAATTAAATCCGTTCTTTGCTCTGTTCTCTTCAAGAAGTTCCAACTGCTGCTCGATTCGTTCCTTTACTATTTCGCTTATTTGCTGAGTGGTCAGCTGCTCATATTCCTCGTAATAAATCGGATCTAGGAAATAAACCTGCGTTGTAACCTTACGCAGCGAATTAAAGTCAAAGGGCAAATGCGAATCATATATCGCAACCGGAACTATCGGTGCCTGCGCCATCTTGGCACATTTGAATGCTCCCGGTCTGAATTCCTGAAGGTGATTACCGTTGTGGTCGTATTTACCTTCCGGGAAATAAATATATCTTCTTCCTTCTTCAACCTCTTCAGTCAGTTTCATCAGTTCTCCTGCCTGCTGTTTGAGATTGTTTCTTTCAAGTCTCTTTCCGTGCACAAGATTGATAACCTGATTTGTAAGAAGAACCTTGCTTCTTTCTGCATCCATAACTACCGAACAAGGTGATTTGTGTGCATACATGATTCCAAGGGCGTCGTATTTACCCTGGTGGTTGGAATACATGATATATCCGCCTTCCTTGGGAAGGTTTTCCACATTCATGGAAACCGTCTTAATTCTCCCCACTCTTTTAAGGGAATTAATAATTCTCAATACCAGTCCGAATCTGGCTTCCTCATCATATTTGTCTTCATGACTGCAGTAATAATTTGCTGTAAAAATGTAATACAAAATAAGTGGTATTGTTATTGCGATAATATAATAGAACCTTAACATATCTCTCACTCCTCACATATTTCCAAAATATTATATCCCAACACATTTGGTTTCGCAAACTACATATCATGGTGTCAACATTTTGATGTATAATAAATATATGGAAAACAACTATTTCAACGAGGCTCTCCACAACTTCACATCAGACTATGCCTACAGAGGACAGGTACGCCATCTGTACAGTCTGGGATTTGGTACAGCTCAGATTAAAGACAAGCTGGATTTTCCTGTTCCCTATGAAACTGTAAAAAACTATCTGTGGGACTTTCTTTTAAGTTCCAAACAAGTGGTTTTCTCCAAGGAAGACATTATTCCAGAGTACGCTGCACCGAAATATGTTCTTGAGTATGATTCCTACGGTCGCAAATCTTTCCGTCTGGATGGCGAAGCGTCCCGCTCTTCTATAAATTATACCAACGCTCCTTTCCCGGGAAATGTACATGACATTCCGGAACTCTTCTCCTGTTTTGTAAAGATAGACGGAAAAGCTGTTTCTTCCTATAAGGATATACTTTCACCTTCACTTTGGGATTATCTTGATGGTTTTCCCTGGCCGAGACGCGATGTGTATTTCAGAATAAATGAGAAAATGGCCGACATCATCGCCTCTCTTATCAAGGCCGGCACACGGCCGGAAGCAATAATATCGCCCATTTCTCAGGTTATATATATTTAATTTCGTTAGCTTTCGGTATTATCAGCTGATTATCACCATAAAGGTTTTGGTGTCCTCATCGTATTTTAACGTGGCTTTAATCCTGTTCAATTCAAATACTCTCTTTGCTATGGCAAGACCGAGACCGGTTCCCTTTTCGTTACCGCGGCTCCTGTCGCCCTTAACGAAAGGATTCCAAAGGTCATTAATCTTTCCCTCCGGTTTTTCATCGGTGGTATTGGAAACAATCAGATTCTTTCCCTTTGCATATACATGAATCTCACCTTCCGGATTAACATATTTTACCGCATTGCTTACAATGTTTTCCAATGCGCTTTTAATACTTGCCTCATTTACTTTTCTTATATACTCACCTTCAGTTACAAGTTCAACCTTATGTTCCTGCAACGCCGGCTTATATATCTCAAACAATTCTGAAATCTTTGCGACAATATCCACCTTCTGCCGGTCTTTAACAATCTCCTCTGCACTCAGACGTGACAACAAAAGATTATCAGCGATGATTTTATCCATATACTCAACATTTTTTATTATGGAATCAGCATAATACTGACGTTTCTCACCGTTTACATCTTCCACAAGATTCTGTGCATAGCCACCCATAACGGTAAGCGGGCTTCTAAGGTCATGGGCCATGGAGTCCATAAGGCTCTTTCGGTAATCACTCATATCACAGAAATACTTATTCTCCAGATATTTTTTGCGGGCAACCAAAAGACCGATTATAAATGCCACGGCTCCTGTTATAAATGCCATAATCTGAAGTATTCCGTGACAATCCTCATAAAAATACCGATTGGTATATTTGTAAACAGTAAGTCTTCTTCCCAATACATCAGTGGTATCTCTTCTGCAAAGCATCGTTACCTGCCCGGGAATAATATCACTGCTCTGAGTAAAATAGTAACTTTCTTCCCCTTCAAAACCCACAGGTGACAATTGCGATCTGAGACCGGCTTTGCTTTCTTTGCTGTCACTTCCGATAGCTATGAATATATGCGTTCTCAGAGCTGAATAATAATCTTCATCAATATACTCATATTCATCCTTATTCTCCGGCGACATATCGATTGTTGCAACAAATTCCTTATTTGTTTCGTTATAATCCTCTATGCTGTCTCTGTATATGTCCACAACACCCGGGACAAATTCATGTCCCTTCAGGTACACATCATGCACCTCGTAAATATAATATTCCTCGTCAATACTTATGAAATAATCTACAGCGTTATATCCGACGATATAATCCATATCATCAAAGTCTCTGAGGATATGAGCTGTCTTATACATATTCGAGTCAAATGCGTCCCATTGTTCGCTGACATTATCAACATCGCAGCTATACATTTCCAGGTCATCTTCCTCATTTTCACGAATAAATAAAAACATTCTTCTGTCTGAATCCGCTATTACTTCTCCGGTATTTGAATCTTCAATCCAAACTGTACTTTCCACTCCCGACATTTCGTCTTCCGCTCCGCATTTGAAGCACAGTCTTACATTCTCCCGGGCAACGTCCTCCTCAGACTCATTTCCGTATGTTCGTATGCTTTCGGAAAGCTGATTAATCTTTGTCCTCTCAGTACTCTTTACCCCATTTGCAAAGGAATAGTACAACGCCTCTGTTGCCCCCAGCATAATAATCGCGGCAATAAAAAAGGCTATCATTTCTCTTCCAATCACGAAATACCAAAAGGACTTTCTGCTTTTTTCCTTTTTCATATCAGTCACCATCCCTAATCCGACAATTTGTATCCTTTGGAAATGACAGTCTTTATATGTTTTCCTTCTTCTCCGAGCATACTTCTGAGTTTTTTGATATGGTTATCAACCACTCTGGTTCCTCCGAAATAATCTGCTCCCCATATACTGTCAAGAAGGCTTTCCCTTGTGACAACCCAGCCCTTATGCTCCATAAGATATGCCAGAAGTTCAAATTCCTTGGGCGGCAGATCAAGTTCCTCTTCTCCAACACGTACTATCAATGTTGTGGGATTAAGAATTATCTTTCCGCAAATGTATTCTTTCCTTCCAACCATTCCCTTTGAACGATTAAGAAGCGCTTTTACTTTGGCCATAAGCGCCGGCAAAGAAAACGGCTTGCCTATATAGTCATCACAACCCAGTTCATATCCGAAAAGAACATCATCCTCCGCTGTTCTTGCCGTAAGAAAAATTATCGGTACATCGCTCCTCTTCCTTATTCTTCTGCAAAGAGAAAAGCCATCCACTCCCGGAAGCATAACATCAAGCATTATCAAATCGTAGTTGTCATTTTCAATCCTTTCACGTCCCTCAGCTCCGGTTACAGCTTCCTCAAGGATTAGTTCCTCACCATACTTCGAATTGAAATAGTCGGTAATGATTTCCCTTATTTGATTGTCATCTTCAACAAGCAATATTTTGGTCATTATTTTCTCCGAGCGTCATTTCCAAGACACGTTCATTGTAAATGTATGATGTATCCCCTGTGTATCCTTTATAAGTCTTTTAATATTTCTGCAAGGAACCCTTCCAGGCCTTCGCATAAATCGTTGTAGGTGGCTGTAAAATTCCCCGTATACCATGGATCGGCAACAGCTCTGGGACAATCTGTATACTCCATAATCAGATGAATCTTATCCTGCATGTCATCCGGCCACATGCGTTGCATATTCCTAAGATTCTCGCCGTCCATTCCTATCAGATAGTCATATTCATCATAATCAGACTTCACTATCTGCCGCGCTCTATGACCGTTCGGTCTCATCCCGTGCTTTGCAAGCTCCCGCACCACCGGCGGATACATAGTATTACCGATTTCCTCTCTACTGGTTGCAGCTGAATCACATTCAATAAGCCTTGCCAGCCCTCTGTCCTTTATTATATTGTCAAACATCACCTCTGCCATAACAGAACGGCAAATATTACCATGGCAAATGAATAATACTTTTATCATATGTTTTTATTTCCTTTTATATGTGCTTATATCGCTTATTTGCTAGCATTTCTTCGCATTTATTTTTGTCCTTTACCTCACGTATCTTTTTATAAAAACGCATATTTATTTAGATATGTGAAGTAAATTTTGAAGTAAATTACATCATTTTACCTCAGCAGTCTTTTTTACCTCAGTTACTCTATTGAGTTCATCTGCAACATCTTCAAATTCTACTGATGTATAAATATCCAATGTTACACTGATATTTGAATGTCCCATAAT
>JAZUDO010000006.1:0-4275 GCA_045639685.1 Lachnospiraceae bacterium | reverse complement strand
ATTATTATAGTTTCTGTTGATGTAAAGACCTATGCTTTATAAGCAAAATAAACTCTTCGATTTTGCTAAAGGTCTTATTTAAGAAGTTCTGCTGTAAAGATTCCATCTTTGGTCGTAATTCTAAGTTTTATCTTGTGAAGTGAAGCAATTTGTTTTACGATACTTAACCCCATCCCACTGCCGGAATGACTTCCGCGCGCAGCATCTCCGCGCTGGAAAGGTTCACAGATTTTTTTCACATCCAGCGAACCGGTGTACGGGTTGCTGATACGAAGTTTTCTACGTTCCGCAGTGACGGAAATCCGGCCGCCATCTGATGTATGCTGTATGGCATTTGCAACAAGATTTTCAGCAAGTTGTGTGAGCATTTCACTATTGCCTTTCAGCATAAGTTTTCCAGATTCTGAAAGAGTAAGGCTACGTTGCTTCATTAATGTTTCGTTCCGCAGAAATGCCTCATGAAACAGTGACGAAAGATCAACGATTTCTTTCATTTTGGGCACTATTTTTTCTTCAAGCTGTGAAAGTCCGAGTACGTTTGTAATCATATTGTCTATATGCTGAACATTTTCCATTATGCAGTCAGCATACTCATCACTGTTTTCAGGATGAGTATGTGTTCGAAGGTTTTCTGCGTTTCCGTATATTACAGCTAACGGTGTCTTTAAATCATGTGCCAGTGTACCGGTCAGGTTACGGCGATAAGCCGTTATTTCAAAACGTTTACTGTAAATCAGATATGAGATTACAGACCATATCAGTGTCGAAATCACAAGCGCAAGCAGTACGAAAGGACCATATAGAACAAATACTACAGGATTCGGAAATTCGAAATACACGAGCCGTGGATTAATGCAAACAAAATGGTATAACTCCCAAGTCTCTCCGCGGAACGGAATTAAATCGATACCATCTTTATAATATAATGATCTATTGGTATTACGGAAGTTATCATCATAGCTGAGCACTTCCCTCGGTAAATAGCGAAGAGAGTCTATATATTGTTGGTTTATTATTTTAAGTATCTCTTCTCTATTAGTTGTATTATATGGGTTATATCCCAGGTCTTCTATACTAGTTGTTTCATATTCGCTTTTTAATCCATCATACCTTTCCTTTCTGTCTTCACGGATCTTTGGTATCTGATATCTGATTTGTTCTATCAGATCTCTGGAACGAGGCGAATTAGAAGGACCAAGAGTAACTATTTGCCATAAATGAGCAGCGTCATCTTTTTTCCATTCTGAAATGGCCGATTCAAAAGAATCATTAGGAATAGAATCATTATGAAGGAAATACATTGAAAGACTTTCTTTGCTGAAATCACTGCAGATTTTAGTCCAGCCTTCTGTGTTCTCGGGCGACAAGTCAACCCATTTGCCCTGTATTTTTGTGCTTTCATCACATGATCCCGGAAGTGGGAAAATCCTCTTTTCTTGCATAAATACTTCACCGGGCATGAATTTATCGTCCTTGATATATATGCTGTAAACTCTGATGTCTCCGGTGGTGTAATAACCTGCAGAGTCTTGAAGTATGTCAATTAACGACGGATCATTTAATTGATAAGGGTGCAATTTCCCGTCATGCCAAACCTCTGCAATAGCTATGGGATCGCTTGTTATCAGTTCTCCTGTTTTGGGATTATAAAGCACAAGTGCTGATTCAACAGCAGGAGACTTAGGATCGTAATTGGTATTTGATGCAAGAAAAAGAGAAGTTTGGTTTTTCTGGTCAGCATTGTTCAGGTCGTCTGAAAAAGTAACTGTGCCAAATTTATAATCATTATAATTACATATTTCTTCCATTTTCCTTTGTGTGCCAAAGTATATTGTTAAGCAGAATAGGCTGCATGCAACAATCAGGATCATGAATAATCGCTTAAAAAAGAATGAGATAAATCTCTTTTTTTTCTTCGGGTTCTTTTTCATTTCCAGTCACCTCTCGTATTGGTCTTTCATCTGATATCCTTTGGAGATGATGGTACGGATTTGTTTTCCTGCATCGCCAAGTGCTTTGCGAAGCTTTTTTATATGAGTATCAACAACGCGGTCGCTTCCGTAAAAATCGATTCCCCAGATTCGGTCCAGAATCTGTTCTCGTGAGACAACCCAGTCTTTATGTTCAATCAGGTATTGCAGAAGTGCAAATTCCTTTGCAGCAAGTATGACTGGTTTGCCGTTTGCAATGACATCAAGTGTCAGTGGATTGAGCGTTATGTTTCCGCAATGAAGCTCGCGTTGAAGGACAGTTCCTTTAGCACGATTGAGCAGCGCAATTGTTTTTGCATAGAGAGTTGCAAGGGAAAATGGTTTTATTACATAATCATCACACCCCAGTGTATACCCATATAGAACATCCTCCTCACGTGCACGTGCTGTGAGAAAGAGAAGCGGTACATCAGATACCGCGCGAATGCTCCGGCAAATTGAGAAACCGTCCAAACCAGGCAGCATTACATCAAGCATGATAAGATCATATTCACCGCTGTGAGCAGCATCGAGGCCATCTGTGCCATTGTTAACAGTGTAAATTGTGCAGATGTTATCTTTTTGTCCGGAGAAGAAATCAGCGATCATTTTGCATATCTGCTGATTATCCTCAACCAGAAGAATTCTGTATGCCATATGCCTCACCTCCTGTATTCTTATCATATATGTACATTGTGTACTTCGTATGTCCTTAAGGTGAATTATAATTATTATAGTAATTATACCATATCAAGTAACAAAGTGCAACAATATATTTCGTAATACAGTGCGTTCTGAGGAGTTTTTGGTTACTTGCAATAGGAGGCAGAAAAGTTTGTAATAGCATTACAAAAACAATGCCCACATTCTATGCTTTCAATCGGCAAAATATCTATGCCAGTTGAAGCCGTAGTAAGTGGGCATTATGATTATTTATAATACTCAGCGTACCACTGTGCGAACTTTCTCAGCCCTTCACGAATGCTGATGGTCGGTCTGAAACCGTAGTCATCCTCCAGAGCCTTGCTCTCCGCATAGGTCACAGGCACGTCACCGGGCTGCATTCCGACGAGTTCTCTGTGACCTTCAAAGTCATAATCAGCAGGAAGCACACCTGCATTCACAAGCTCTTCCTGTAATGTGCTGATATAGTCTAGCAGGTTCTCAGGAGTACCGTCGCCAATGTTATACACTGCATAAGGCGGAAGCGGCAGTCCGTCCTCGCCGTTCTGTTTCTCCGGTGCTCCCTGCATGACTCTGTACACGCCCTCAACGATATCATCGACATAGGTAAAATCACGTTTGCAGTTGCCGTAGTTGAAGATCTTGATTGACTCCCCTTTTACAAGCTTATTTGTAGCGGAGAAATAGAACATATCAGGTCTGCCTGCCGGTCCATATACTGTAAAGAAACGCAAGCCTGTAGACGGAATATTGTAGAGCTTGGAATAAGCATGAGCGAGAAGCTCATTAGACTTCTTTGTAGCTGCATAGAGCGATACAGGATTATCCACCTTATCATCTGTACTGAACGGCACTTTCTTATTGCCGCCGTAAACGGAAGAACTACTTGCGTAGACTAAATGCTTTACAGGGTGACGGCGACAGCATTCAAGAATATTATAGAAGCCGATGATATTTGATTCGATATACACGTCAGGATGGTCGATGGAATAGCGAACACCCGCCTGTGCTGCTAAGTTGACCACAATGCTTGGCTCATAGTCATCGAAAATTCTTTCAATCAGCTCACTATCTGCAATTGAGCCTTTGATGAATACGTGTTTGACGTTGGAGGATTTGCTTGCCTCTTCAATCAGGCTCAGTCGATACTCCTTCAGCTTCGGATCATAGTAGTCATTCATATTGTCAAGAGAGACCACTGTGCCGGAGGACATTTCTTTCAGCAATCTCAATACAAGGTTTGCGCCGATAAATCCAGGACAACCGGTCACAAGTATCGTCTTGCCGTTCAAGTCAATTCTATCTTTACTCATATCTTAATCCCTTCTGAACAGGTCTCTTCCTTCACACCAGAATTATAACACAGAAGGAAGAAAAAGTCAATCAGAACGCAATGCCCTTGATTCTGTTTGCCATGCGGTTCACCTCCTCCGTGAAGGCATGAAAAAAGCAGCCCCGAAGGACTGCTCAGTGTATATTCAGTTAATGCGCCAAATCAGAATTTAGCGTAATACTGCCCAAAAACTCAATATGAATAATGTCACCTGAATTAAGCTCAATTATCATTATGGTCGCATCTTTTATTTGTTGGATGTCAGAGGATACAATATATGTCCCTTTT
>JAZUDO010000005.1:0-9279 GCA_045639685.1 Lachnospiraceae bacterium | reverse complement strand
ATATGAAGGGATAATCGGCACAAATACAGCTCCCGCCTTCAAAACAGCAATTTCAGCTGCTATTGAAAGTGCGTTTCGGCGCATCATAACAGTAACAGTCATCCCCGGCTTGATTCCGAAACTGCATATTTTATCAGCAATCATCGAGCTAAGACAATCAAGTTCCTTGTAAGATAGACAAGCTTCTCCATCGTTATATACAAGAGCCGTTCTGTTTCCGTCATTTTCTGCGACATTGTGTAGATTATCTATGAAATTAAACTCACTATATGCCATATACACTCCTACATAATTTTCAACTTAGATTTTAGTTCTCTACCAGATTTTTATCTATAAACTCAAAATACGGTTTCTTATTAACTTCGTCACTATGGTGAAGATACCATTCAGCAGCAACTTTTAATCCTTCCTCCAAAGCTATTGTATCCGGATATAGCTTACTTTGACGAGATACATCCAAATAATACTCATAGTTATAGAAACAAAAATAATTTCTCTGCTCAATATCATCAAAAACATTTACGAATGTCGGGGTTTTACCTAAACTTTGATAGCATTTTGTAACCCACTCTTTAATTGATATTGCTTCAACATTTCCAACATTTAAAATATGTTCTTCAGGCTTTTCCCTGATGATTACTTCCATCAATCTGCATAAATCTTTCACATGGAAAAACTGTAATTTCATATCTCCATCTTTTGGTAAAAAAAACTTTCTATCTGCTAAAGCACAATCAAATACAGAAGCCTCTCTATAAACATTATTCATAGGTCCGTATAAATATGGTGGCCTTAATATATATGCATCCTTCACTCTCTCAAGCAGTGCATTTTCAGCTGCCAATTTATCGGTTCCATATGCACCCCAAAACTTATTTACAGATTTTTCTGATTCTTCAAGGAATGGTTGAACACCATACTCCGGATATACTGCACTGGAACTAATCATAATATACTGTTCAAAGGGACCTAATTCATCAACAAAGTCAACGATATCCTTTTCGTTATAGGCTGTTATATCTGCAACTATATCAAAAGAGAAGTCTTTCAATATACCATTCAAATTGTGCCTATCACCTTCTATGAGTTTTACCCCCTTAACCTGCGGCTTGGTATTTCTGTTAAGTACATATAGTTCGAAACCGGCATTAACAAAATATTCAGCTACATATTTACTTACAAAAGTCGTCCCACCTGTTACTAATATGTTTTTCATAAGCATTTCTCCCTGGCACTAAAAATCAGAACTTAATACACTTACATTATATCCACTTGTAGACAGATATCAAAATATCGAGCAGTAACTAAAGTGCCATTATCTCGCTCGCAATTTCAGTGACGGTTTTATTGTTCGTATCAACTTTTACAGTATCAAGCAATTGATACATATTGCAAGCAATCGCTCGGGGCAAGCCTCAGTTCTAAAACGTGTTAGAACAACAAAAAACCCAAGGCATAAAGCCTTGGGTTGTATTGGTTCTGACTAACGTTTTGAGAACTGAGGAGCACGTCTTGCTGCTTTCAAACCGTACTTCTTTCTTTCCTTCATACGAGGGTCACGAGTAAGATATCCGGCCTTTTTAAGAACAGGTCTGAATTCTGCATCTGCCTTAAGAAGGGCTCTTGCAATACCATGACGAATGGCACCTGCCTGTCCTGTATATCCGCCACCCTTAACGTTAACGTTGATATCGTATTTGCCTTCTGTCTGTGTAGCAACAAGAGGCTGACGAACGATAACTTTCAAGGTCTCAAGTCCGAAATACTCGTCCAAAGATCTCTTATTTACAGTGATATTTCCCTTACCGGGTGTAATATATACTCTAGCAATTGACTTTTTTCTTCTACCAGTTGCGTAGAATTTTGCTGCTGCTTTAGCCATCTTTTATTTCCTCCTTATAACCTAAAACTTAAGTTCCTCAGGCTTCTGAGCAATATGGGGATGCTCAGGTCCTGCATATACGAATAACTTCTTGTACATCTCGGAACCTAAAGGTCCTTTGGGAAGCATACCTTTAACAGCCTTCTGAACAACTTCAACGGGCTTTGTAGCCTTCATTTCACGAAGAGTGGTTTCCTTAAGTCCACCAACCCATCCTGAATGATGACGGTATACCTTCTGATCAAGCTTCTTACCTGTAACAGCAATCTTCTCAGCATTAACTATAATTACATAGTCACCTGTATCGATTGAAGGGGTAAAGATAGGCTTATTCTTTCCTCTTAAAACCTTAGCAACTTCTGATGCTAAACGTCCTAAAGTCTTATCAGTAGCATCTACTACATACCATTTTCTCTCGATAGTAGAAGGGCTAGCCATAAATGTTTTCATTTTAAATCCTCCAATTGTCTAACGCGGCTTCTTATAATGGATGTCCGGGCCAATACAAGAAAGCTCAATTTAGATACAAGCGAAGCAGGTTTTTAGGGAATGATGGGATAAGCATCAAAAACCCACTCACGCACCGAATCATTATATTAAAGAAAAGTAGGGATGTCAACGGAAAATCCCTACTTTTCTTATATTTTTGCCATATTTTTGTTTCGGATGTTCAAAGATACGGGACGGTACCGAAGAAACCGCCCCGCTTCTTCCAAATCACTTCTGTTTAAATAAATACTACTTAGCCAGGGTAACCTTATAAGTTACTGTTACCGGCTTTGAATTTGACGCAGCATCATCAGGATAAACAAGTAGCTTCAGAGTGTAGGTCTTTCCTGTGGTGGTAGTACCGTCAAAATCATGCCTGATAACCACTATTCCATTTTCAAGATCCGTGCCTTGAGGTGAATCCGGATTACCGTCACTGTAATAAAGCTTGAATCCTGCTGTTTCATCCATATCAACACGACGAATTTTCATATTGTTTCCGGACGAATTGGCAACACACAATACATAACTGTGATACTCAACCGGCGCATTTCCGAATGTGGGATTCCCCACAAGAACACCCTTCGCACTGCTCTGAGTAAATTTAATCTTAACCTCGGGAGACGTAACCTCTACATAAGTACCATTATCCATCGAAATTGAATACTTAATATTAACCTTATATTCAAAGTTCGTCAGAACTCTCACACCCGAAAGCAGTCCCAGTCCGACTGTTCCGTTGTTACGTCCGTAATAATAAAACAGATGCGCATCCGGGCCCGTACAGCCGATCACCTCAATTCTGGCATCCTTGGGAATATTGGTAAACTTAGGAGTAATAACAACTCCGGTTGTCACTCTGTTAAGAACATCAATGCTACCCTTACTGCTTGTGGTACACTTGATACCCGTCTTACTGTCGGCACTTGCAGGGTTTACCTTTACAGCCTTGACTGTAAGTGTTGTACTGATAGGCTTCTTCCAGGGACCGCTCAGTTCAAGCTTAAGATTGTAGGTTCCCTCAAAGTCGTCCGAAACCTTCTGAACATTAATCGTTCCAAGATAAGGATCGATATATGCATTGAATTTCTTTCCTATTGAATACTCCTGACCCTTCTTGATATTTTCGTATATCTTTATCTCTCCCAGCATATCATGTGCAGCGCCGCCCTTAAGGGACAAGGTGGTCTTTTCGGAACAATTCTCTACTCCGACATAATTGTATACCGTAATAGTCTTTGCTCCCAATACAAGAGATGTCTTGGAAATCGATTCTCCCTTGATTGTGTACTTAAACTCTGCAGCTGCTGTCCATTCGGGCCTCTTAACCTTAATTGTAAGAACATCTCCTGTCTTTGCAGGTACATCATTCTCGAAATCTGCTTCCAGAATTATATGTTTACCGTCATCGGAAACGTGAGGGATATATTTATTACCTGTATTTCCCTTGGTTACCGAAGCCTCAACACTTACCTTAAGTTCCTCGACCTCACCGTCCAAATCAGAAAGTTCAACAGGCATCTTGGTCTTTGAATCGTTAACCCGAAGAACAAGCCTTACATCGAAAGGATTATACGAACCGTCAATTCCGGTATCGGTAAATACCGTACCTGTAGACGAAGAGAGGGCATAGGTCTTCTTTTCTGTCTTGGCAGAAACTGTCGAAACCACATCCTTATACTTCTCGGATTTAAGTGTTACCTTAATCTTCTTCTTTCCGGGATCAGCATAAAGATAAACCAGCCCGTCTTCCCCCCTGAAGATATACTCATTTCCTTCCGCCAATTCCACGTCTCCGGTTTTATCGGTAAATGTCAAACCGACATCGTCAATAATCTCACCATCGATACCGACACTGAATACTCCGGCGGTATCATACATATCGTAACCCTCAACCTGCTTGAAGCTTGTATTCAGGTTCTGAATCTGTTTAATGGTAGCCTTGGGGGCCTTGTTGCTTTCGCTCAGTGTAATATCAAATTCAGCCTTTCTAAGTGTATCCGGCTCTTCGGGATTGCCATATACCAGATACAGTTTATGTTTGGCCGCCAGTTTAATCTTCTTTCCATTGGCATCAAACTGCTCGGGGTAACTGATTTTTACAATATCAACTCCGTCCTCCCCGGGAACAAAATTAACTCCGTTTGACTCATCATCAATGTAAGCTCCGCACATCGCATCATCAAATCCACGTTTAACGGTAACCTCTTCATACTGATGCTCATCCTTATAGGCTCTGTTAAGGGTAAACTTCGTTGCTCCGAGAGTAACCTTGTCATTCTTAATTCTGACATTGATATTCATTGTTGAATTAATGGCATCAGAAACAGTTACACTAAGTGTTGTGACACCGGGATTTCCCATAACAATGGGCATAATCGAAACATCTCTCTGACCTTCATCCCATCCCTTTTTATGGGTTACGGCCTTTCCGAGACTTACAACATTGGTATCCAGAGACTTCATCTTAACGGCATAACTGTCTGAGGCAGTGACAAAGAGATACTTCTGTCCCTCTTCCAAAATCACATTTCCGTTCTCATCCCACCGAATGTATCTGAGGGCCTCGGACGATTCATCCGAAGGATCAACCTTATCCTCACCCCAGTCCCAGTTATCATAATCATCAACGGCCTTTTCGGGGTCTCTCATTCTGATAATCCAGCCATCATACCAGGCAACACCCTTCTTTGTAGCGTCCACTGTCTTAATCTTGAGAGTTTTTGAAGTGGTATAAACAACTCTGCTCTCTGCATCTTTAACGGTAAAAGTAACCTTAACCTCACCGTTTCCTGCCCTTTTTGCACGGAAGCCGTTAATCTTTAACCCTTCCATTCTTGCCTTATCGAGGTCGCTCCAGCTTGAATAAAGCTCCCCGTCCTTTTCAAGAACATCATTGGGCTCAGCCTGAACATCCACTGAGTATCCGGGATACATTTCCTCAAATCTGCCGTCTGTCCAGTATTCATAAACAATAGGCGCTACGGCATTATCCCCCTGACTTCGTTCGTCCTTAAAGTAAGGAAGATTTCCTTCCATACCCCACGATACCCAAAAATCAGGTCCGTCTACAAATTCAACATCTACGAAATCCTGATGAATTTCATGTGTATATTTATTGACATGTTTTACTGCAAACTGGGCGCCGTCCATACCTGAATACTTGGAAATGTCCGTATCGGGATACATCCATTCCCAGTCATCCTTCAGAGCCTCGGGAAGCTCTATATCTCCAAGTTTTCCGCTTATTCCGGAAAGCAGTCTGACTCTTACGTTGTCACCGTCACTGTGGTCTACACGCTTGTAATCAGCCGGAACGATTTTATATGTCACTTCACTACTAGCGCGATTGGTTTCTGTAGGTGGATCACTATTCCATTTTTTGGTAGTAGTCGTAACTTCAACAGTTATCTCTTTTCCTTCTCCGAGATCGGGATCATACTTTGCCCACACATTTCCGTATGCGTCGATTTCAAGATACCGTTCACCACACTCGGTTATAATGTTGAACTCGGTATTACAATATTCATTGTCACCGATATTAATCAGGCCTGCAGGTTCCGAAGTAACACTTATATAATCGGTATCATTAAAATAACCAAGGTTTTCTTCACCATCCGGCCATACTTCCAAATACTCTTTATGAGCTGTCGCAGTAATGCTCTCAACCGGTCTTACGACATTAATCCAGCGTGAAAATACCGTTCCGTTGTAGGTTGCGGAAATCTCTGCATAACCGTCCTCTGTATTATCCGCAAGGATTGTCAGTAATCCGTTGGCATCAACAACCGCTACGGAAGGATTTGAGCTCGTCCATTCGGGTTTATAGTTTGTGGTCCCGTCTGAAAGAACGAGCTGTTTTGTCCGTTCATAATCCGGATTATCCTTTGTGTTTATACTGATTCCGCTTCGATCCACGTTAAGATTCATTACGATTACCTGAATGGTCGCTTTAACACCATTGTTGGTAATAACCGTGATGGTTGCCTTACCGCACTTCAAGGCATGAAGAGTTCCGTTTCCGCAAACCTCAACCACATCAGGAGCGGATGATTCCATATAATATCCGATTCCTGCATTGGCATTTGCGGGAGTATAAGTCACAGTCGGATTAACCCAAACGTTCCCATAGGCCGGATCTTCCGGAGTCAGCGGATTTTCCGGGTCATCCGGAGCCATAACAATGGTCTTTGGTACGGCAACAGTAATTTTTGATGAAGAATAATATCTATAACCTGTCCCTACATAGAAATGCTCATTCTTCCCCGCATCTGCTCTTTGAATAGTTGACCCATCTACAAAAGCCAGATTCGAATCAAACTTTACGGAAATATCTTCCGTAAATTCAGGTTCAGACTCATAATCATATTCATATTCATAGGCTTTAATTGTGACGGTTTTGGTTCCGCTTATATTTCCGGATAAATCCCCTACATACAGCCTTTTTCCCTTGGATTTTTCCTCAAAGCTCAGGCTCATTCCACCGACGTTTACACTGTTTTGCATAGTAAAGCAAATGTCGTCAACAAAGGCCTCAACTCTGCCAAATTCTCTGTTGAACAAAACAAAAAATTTGGCGCTGTTACCGTCATTATAGTAGACAGGAGCATATTCAAGCTCTACATCCCCGCCGCCGGGCTTAACCTTATTCTGTGTTGCCCTGGTTTCTGCTATCCAATTCTCCGAAAGGAAACCGCAATGCGCGGTAAGCTTATCCCTGATTGAGGAAACCTCCTCATCCGAAAGCTTATTATATAGAATTGACAATACTCCGTTTCTCAAACCAACGTTGTTCCTCATATCGGGGAACTCAGAGATATCGTTATTGTCAACATTGATATACCTGAGACCTGTCAGATATTCTATTCCTTTGAGGCTTTGAATTTTGCCGTAGGTTAGGTTTTCATTGTAATAGATATCTGTAATACGATATAGATTCTCTTTGATTTCAGTTTCACTCGGATCAGCTTTACCTGTCAGACTTTTTACCTTTTCAACTACAACCTTTCTAAAAGCCTCATCGGGAAAGGCCTCATTAAAGACGAAAGATGAATTGTTCTTTGTTTTGAAAGAGCCCGAATTTTCTACGGAATATATCGGTTTATCAACTGAATTGACATTTATCGAAATATCAGCCTCAACTGTATATCCATATTCCGTACCTTCCGTAAGATTGGCAAATTCCCATGTATAGACCTTCTCTTTAGAATTTTGATAATACAATTCCTCAGGCGTATCGGAATATTCATTCCAATTATTTTCATCACCTTTCATTCCATACCTGATTGTAAAATCACCCTGAAGAGAGTTAGTATACAGTGACTGTATGGCAAACTCTATTGTTGCAGAATTATCCGTCAAGCCTACAGTCTCCAACTTTGAAGAAGGTGCGGGAAAATCATCTCTTTTAATAAAATCAGTTTCTCCCACTACGGATTCATCAGCAATTTTGTATGCGACTATTTTGACATATTTTGTATCCTTGGCCAGAGGAATGTTACGTACATTACCGTCAAGGCTTGGATTAAGAACATATCCCAGTCCGTTAACACTTTGATACTGGTCTACCAGAACAGGTAATGTTCCGTTCCCCTTCAAACTTGTTGAATATTTACACTCTGCACCCTGTGTATTTTCAGTATACTCATCGATTCTGAAACTCAGCTGCCCACCGACTTCATTTGAGTCTGTAGTCAGATACTGTCCGTAAATGATGCAGGCCGTTTCTTTATTAAAATCGATGCGCACATCACGGAATCCGTGAGCATCTGTTGTACTGTCATCCTTAACCTTAATTACCGACTGAAGTTCTGCTTCACCGGAATCCGAAACATTTTCTTCCTCTGAAGTTTTACCTGAAATATCTTCCTCAGCTTCTGCGTCTTCTTCAGAATCTCCTTCGGAATCCTTTTCATCATAATTATCTGCTTCAGAAATCACATCTGTTTCAACATTAGGGTTTTCTTCGCCCAATATCTCATCCGATGTTTCATCTGATGCTCCTTCTGTTTCGGAAGCATCGGCTTCAACCGAATTGTCAACATCTTCCGAACTGACTTCGATTTGTGTTCCGTTTTCATTTTCCACAGCTGCAGCAGACACTGCCAGATCTCCTGACACCATCACCAGTGCAACCAAAAACGCACAAATTCTAAACCATAGTTTTCGCGTTTTGTAACTCACCTGACTTCCTCCTTTACATTTCCCAATATACAAAACGGGACGGTCTGAAACTCACCGTCTCAACACTTTATTATTTTATCATAAGTTCAAGCTGTCGTGTCAATGAAAACGATGGAGTTAAGTTACTGTCAGTTGGAAAAGAATAGAGATTCTCTAAGATATGTGTTTCGAATCAAATCTTATCCAATTCTATAACCGTTTCATTTATCTGTCAAAAAAGGTAACCTTGCGTCCGCTTTCGCTACCGCAAGCTTTTCATTCATTTAGTTACACTCTTAAGGTGTGCAATTTAATCCCTTTATCGGGCTTGGCTACTTATTTAATCTGCCATGACAAACGATGTCAAGGTTGCTGCGCACCCTCTGGGCTCTGACCTTGACATCGTTGTCAGGCAGATTTTTTGTTAATCAAGCCCGATAAGGGATAGCGCTGACGCGTTAGCGTCTCTATTTCAAGAGCATCGTCGCAGACGATGGTTTCCTTTTCTACATTAATCGTAACTGGGTTCTTATCGCTGCAGATTTTCTGGCAGTTAGCCCCGATATTGTAGCTTGTATTCTTTCGATATAACTTTTTGCTTAATCGTAGTTTGACAGTTGAATAATGTAAAAATCCTTGCAGGCCTTGAAAAGCCTGTATTTTTTTGTCAATTTTTCTTGATTTTTATGTGGTTTTATGTAGCTTTATTTTGCAAATTATGTTATAATTAGGGCATGGAGGGTTTT
>JAZUDO010000004.1:0-2164 GCA_045639685.1 Lachnospiraceae bacterium | reverse complement strand
GGAGTATTGGCCACAATCTCTTTGAACTTTTTAAGTTTCTGAAGAATGCTCGGCTTCTTTTCCTCTGCCTTTTCCTTTCGTTTCATCTGCTTTTGTGAGTATTCCTTTAATACATTCGTGATGGCATCCGCATCCCTGGCTTTGAAGAAGACCGTGTACTGAGGCGGATCTGCTTTCTTATCTTTGACAATGGCAAAATCCACACCGTACTTATTGGCAATCTTCTTAAAGTCTCTGATACCGGAATCGCCAATCGGCATACTCGAAACTCCCTGGTTCTGGCCGATAAGTTCCTTTACTGACTGCTTACCCTTTACGGTTGTGTCTTTCTCTTCTTGCACAACCTCGGCTTTTTGCTCGTCTATAAAGTCTTTTAAGCCCTTATATATAGCTCGCATTGTCAGTTTTGTAGTTGTGACAGCCAGTCTTACCGTTTTGTTTTCGACTTCTTCCTGCAACCTCTCACTTCCTTTCGTACATCCTTATTCCCAAAACTTGAAAAATCTTCAATTTTAGGGAACAGACTAATCTCCACAGGCCAGTACGCCTTCAAGAGTCGTAGGAATCACCTTACTGTGCTTAGCAATCGAGATATCTTCTTTCACATCGTCGTTGACCTTTTTACCACATACAACCAGAAATCTGGCACGTTTCAAAAGGTCCTCAGACATTTCGCGTCTCTTCTTTTCCGCATCCGGATCCTCCTCACTGATAATTCCGCTGAAGGCAAGAATCGGACATAAGGGCAGATATCCTGCACGGACAAGCTCACTGCAATACTTCCTGGCTTCATCCTCTGCTTCTACTTTGTTTTTGCTCCACGCTGCTGTAACGTATGCTCTTGGTATTGTTCTGCTCATCTTATCCTCCTAACCGATTTCATATGCGGAGAAGCTCGTTCCGTCCGCACATAAAGTCACTATCCTTGAAGCAAATTCTCTCTTGGCCTTTTCGATCTCTTCCTCTGTCATAAATGCAATTCCTCTTTTGCCACTCTTGAGAATAAGCACACTTCCGGCGATATATTCGCCATCTCCTGCCTTAATGACTTTGCCCGCATTAAAAACGACAAGAAAATGTGTGCTTCCCATATATTCCGAGCGTCCAAAACCATCCATTCTGCTAAGAATAGATAGTGCCTCTTCTTCATCCACTATCCGATAATTACCGTTTGTTCCTATAATCAGCGCGTTCCTGTCCTCCGGCTTAACGTTCTCGAAAGAACAGATAATCCCATCCTTAACAGGATCAAGCTGAATGCTAATATCTACTGTCTGCATCTTGTCCTCCACATAATTTGCCTGTGGCAAAATCATTATTTACCAAGGCCTGATAATAAGTTTCCATAGTAAAAGGTGCGTTATATATGGCAGCCAAAAGATACTGCTTGATATTACGCACCTTGGTAGAATTCTGTTTCATACAGTCCATTACATATTCAACATGGCTTGCATTAAGTTTCAGAAACTGAGACTTCACCACATTAACCGGTTTGTCATCTCCTGCAATACGGATTGTCTTCCTTTTAGAGCAAATAACATCCAGCATCATATTCATAATGGCATCGAGAACTTCCCTTTCATAAGGATATCGTTCCCGAAGGATTTCCATTTCCAATTGATCATAAAGATACTCACGATAGGCTTCCCTATCCGAGTTATCCACATCCTCTCCTGATAAGATAGGATTGTTATAATTTATCTGGTTATTATTTGTATTGTTCTTATTAGGGTCTGATTCATGGACTTCAAGAGGTATGTTTTCCATACCTTTAGAGGTATGATTTTCATACTTCTTAAGGTATGAATTCCAGACCAGTACAAAGTTCTTCACGTAAACACGGGTAGGCTTGCCCTGACCCTGACGTTTTCTTTCTATAAGTCCAAATCCTTCAAGTTCCGTAAGCAGATTAACCGCCTTCTGTTTGCAACAGCCTATTGAATACTCAATGCTGCTTAAGGTCATGTAAACATATACTCTGCCTTCTTCATCCAGCCATTTGTTTCTTGCCGACATGGACACGCGATCTAACAGAATTCCATATAAAATTTTTGCATCTGAGGAAAGCCCCCGGAATCTTTCATCCGTAAAGAACACCTTCGGGGTCCTATAGAATGCATAGCTTTCCGACTGCTCTCCATAAAAGTAGTCGAAATTCATTTTT
>JAZUDO010000003.1:0-6815 GCA_045639685.1 Lachnospiraceae bacterium | reverse complement strand
CGTATAATATTTATCTTCATGCTTCTTCAGCTGCCAAAAAGTGGAGCGAAGGAGATGACGTTAAAGAAGGACTTGCTGATTCAAGACTTGATGCTATTCTTTCTATTGGTCTTGGTGGACTTATTTCTATGGCTATCATCGTTTGCGCCAGCGCAACCATTAACGGTACAGGCGTGGAAATTTCAAACGGTGGTGGCATGGCATTGTCTTTAGAGCCCCTTCTTGGTTCATGGGCAACCGTATTCTTTGGAATCGGACTTTTCGCAGCCGGTATTTCATCAGCTATTACGGCTCCTTTGGCAGCAGCTTTTGCTTCAACAGGTATTCTTGGATGGAGTGAAGACCTTAAGGATAAGAAGTTCAGAATATTCTGGGTTATCGTAGTTGCATTCGGTTTATTTGCATCTATTTTCCTCGGAAAGTCACCTACAGAAATTATTTTGTTTGCTCAGGCTGCAAATGCATTCCTGCTTCCTGTTACAGGTATACTTCTTCTTATCGTTGCCAACGACAAGAAGATTATGCAGAAATACAACAACAAGCTTGTATTTAACATTTTTGCCATCCTGGTTATTGCATTATTTATCTTTATTGCAACAAGAAATATGACAGCATTTGTTTCAAGCTTCAATGATCTTGTTGCTTCATGGAAGTCATGAATTCTGTTCTATTTGTAGTAATTGAATTTTTCGTCAATATAGTTCAGGCCATAACAGGCTTTGGAGGGGCACCCATTGCGATGCCCCCCTCCATGGCGCTGGTGGGGGTAAATGACGCCAAGGCGGCAATAACCTTTTTGCTGTGGTTTTCGTCAATGTTTGTTACTGTAAGAAGCTTTAAGGACATAGATTTTAAGAAACTTGGTGTCATGCTTGGATTTATGATAGTGGGAGTGGTAAGCGGAATGTGGATGTTTTCACATTTGCCCTTAACATTTCTTATGCTGGCCTACGGCATAGTTGTGGTACTTATAGGTCTCAAAAAGCTTGTAATGCCGGGTACAAAGGAACTGCCAAAGCCCTGGAGATATGTTGCGCTTGTATTTTCGGGACTTATGCAGGGAATGTTCACCTCCGGCGGACCTTTTCTGGCGATTTATTCAACTGCGGAGATTAAGGATAAGCGTACCTTCAGAGCTACGGTTTCAACGGTTTGGTCGGTAATAAACATATATATGATTATTTCCATGTACAGAAAAGAAATGTACACACCCTACTGTATAAAACTGATTTTGTACAGCATAGTACCTGTTGTGGCGGGAATTATGATTGGCAATTATCTGAACAAAAAGATGAAGCAGTCGACCTTTTTAAAACTGGTGTATGTACTGCTCATCATTTCCGGTTCGCTTTTAATTTTTAATTTTTTTAACAAATGAGACGGAGTCAGACATATCAAATCAGATATGTCTGAGCCGTCTTTTATTTGTTGCATTTTTAAATATATTAAAAAATCAAACAAATTAGGTTAAATTTGCAAAAGAAAAAGCGCTTCTTCGGTTGCCTTAGAATTGAGGATATTGTACCATTAGTATAGATGGGAAAATTTGCAAAAACTCATCATACATAATGCTAATTTTGGAGGATACAATGGAAGCTAGAGAACTAATTTTATCGGGAAATGCATATCTTGGAATAGAATTCGGATCAACACGAATCAAGGGCGTTCTTATTGACGAAAAGGGAACACCTCTTGCAAGCGGAGATCACGAGTGGGAAAACAGATTTGAAAACGGTGTTTGGACATACACACTTGATGATGTATGGGAAGGCATTGCAGACTGCTACGCAAAGCTTAAGGAAAATGTTGCGGCAACATATAATGTAAAGCTCACAAGCTTTAAGGCAATGGGTATCTCAGCCATGATGCACGGTTACATGGCATTTAACGAGAAGGATGAACTTCTTGTTCCCTTCCGTACCTGGAGAAATACAATTACAGAGCAGGCAGCAAAGGAACTTACAGAGAAGTTCAATTACAATATTCCTCAGAGATGGAGCATCAGCCATCTTTATCAGGCAATGCTCAATAAGGAAGAGCATGTTCCTCAGATTACATTCTTCACAACTCTTGCAGGCTATGTTCACTGGAAGCTTACAGGTGAGAAGGTGCTGGGAGTAGGCGATGCTTCAGGTATGTTCCCTATTGATATAAATACACGTGATTATGACAAGACAATGATAGCCAAGTTCGACGAAGCAGTTAAGGAGCTGGGCTATGACATTAAGCTTGAGGATATACTTCCAAAGTCACTTAATGCAGGTGAAAATGCAGGAACACTTACAAAGGAAGGTGCACTGCTTCTTGATCCAAGCGGAGAACTTGTTCCCGGTATTAAGATGGCTCCGCCGGAAGGTGATGCAGGTACAGGTATGGTGGCAACCAATTCAGTTGGAAAGAGAACAGGTAATACTTCTGCCGGAACAAGCGTATTTGCAATGGTTGTTCTCGAAAAGGAACTTACAAAGGTTTATCCTCAGATTGACCTTGTAACAACTCCCGATGGTGCTCTTGTTGCCATGGTTCACTGCAATAACTGTACAAGTGATATCAATGCATGGGTTAATCTGTTTGATCAGAATCTCAAGCTTTTCGGATTTGAAGTTGATAAGAATACATTATATACAAAGCTCTTTGAGGCAGCACTTGAGGGTGACTCAGACTGTGGCGGCCTTATTTCTTACAACTATTTCTCAGGTGAACCTGTAACAGGTTTTGAAGAGGGTGCTCCTTTATTCGTAAGAAAAGCAACTGACAAGCTTTCAATTGCCAACTTCATGCGTATGAATATTTACAGCTCACTGGCAGCTTTGAAGTCAGGACTGGATCTTCTACTTAAGGAGGAAGGCGTTAAGGTTGATGAGATGTTCGGACATGGCGGCCTCTTTAAGACAAAGGGTGTTGGTCAGTCAATTCTTGCAGCAGCAATTAACAGCCCTGTATCCGTAATGGAAACTGCAGGAGAAGGCGGTCCTTGGGGAATGGCTATTCTTGCAGCGTACCTTGACAGTGCAGACAAGAGTCTTCAGGATTTCCTTAACGACAATATTTTCGCAGGTCAGAAGGGCACAAAGCTTGAGCCTAAGGCTGCTGACGTAGAAGGCTTTGACGCATTTATGAAAAAATATATGGCAGGACTTCCAATTGAGAGAGCCGCTGTTGATAATTTATAGAATTGGAGCGATAGGAAAATGCTTGAAGAACTGAAAAAACAGGTATATGAAGCAAATATGATGCTTCCTAAATACGGACTGGTAACATTTACATGGGGAAATGTCAGCGGAATCGATGCCGACAAGGGTTTATTTGTAATTAAGCCCAGCGGAGTGGATTATGACAAACTTTCTCCGGAAGATATGGTTGTAATGGATCTTGACGGCAACAAGGTTGAAGGAAGATACAATCCTTCCAGCGATACAGCAACACACCTTGAACTGTACAAGGCATTTCCGCAGATTGGCGGTGTTGTTCATACACACAGCTCATACGCAACAAGCTTTGCGCAGGCAGGAAGAGATATTCCCTGCTACGGAACAACTCATGCAGATTATATTTACGGACCTGTTCCATGTTTAAGATGCCTTACCAAGGGAGAAATCGACGAAGCCTATGAAGAGAATACGGGACACCTTATTGTCAATGAGTTTAACCGTATGGGCAAAGATATTATGGCTGTGCCGGCCTGCCTTTGCAAGAATCACGGACCCTTCGCATGGGGCAAGGACTGCTTCGACGCAGTTCACAATGCCGTAGTTCTTGAAGAGGTTGCCAAGATGGCAATGAGAACAGAACTTATTAATCCGCAGGTTAAGCCTGCACCACAGGAATTACAGGATAAGCATTATTATCGTAAACACGGCGCTAATGCATATTATGGACAAAACTAATTCGGGAACCAATTATTCAATAAAGCAAAAACTTCTTACTTTAGTCTGGGCAGCTGTGTTGCCGCTTCTTTTGGTGACATTATTTCTTATTTATTCGTTGCTGGACTATAGTAAGACTTATGATGCAATTGTTGAGAATCTGACAATTGCCAATGATTATAACATTTCTTTTAAAGAGAGCATGGACGAAAGCCTGTATAAGCTTGTTGTCGGTTATGTTGATTTTGACAGCATCGATGAGGATGAAACCCTGTCGAATCCCTATTCACTGATAAATGAGCTTAGAGGCGATGCGTCTACGCTTCTTGACAGGGTGGATTCTGATAGTAACATTTGGCTTCAGAGTCTTCTTCGTAATGTAGATACACTTGAGAACAGAATAAATGATATCAGGGACAATCTGGAAAAGGGTAATTCCTATGATGCCAACATTCAGATGCTGAACGACGATATCTATATTCTGACCGACCTTATTCAGGACGATATCCAGTATTTTATATATTATCAGACTATTTATATTGACAGGCTTCAGAACGTGCTTAATTCAAGGGTAAAGATATTTACAATCATGTGGCTTGCCATTTGTGCACTGATAGTTGTTCTGATAATAATATTTGCATCCAGAATCGTTAAGAACATTACAAAGCCACTGGATGACCTCTGCGATGTCACAAAGCAGATTGCGGACGGAGATTTTAAGGCAATTGCCGATGTTAAAACCGACGATGAAATCACGGTTCTTGCCCATTCGGTAAATGACATGTCCCGTCACCTTGATGTACTGGTAGACCATATCAAGGAAGATGAGCGTAAAATGAGATACGCGGAACTGAGACTTCTGCAGGAGCAGATAAATCCTCATTTTATGTACAATACACTTGATTCCATTGTTTGGCTTATTGAAGCGGAACGTAACGAAGAAGCAATAAACATGGTAATGTCTCTGTCTGATTTCTTCCGACTTGTTCTCAGCAAGGGTAAGGAATATATAACTATTAAGGAAGAGGAACAGCATATACGAAGCTATCTGGAAATTCAGCAGGTAAGATACAGAGAAATACTTGATTTCAAGATTGATATAGATAAGAAGATTCATGATTATTCAATACTTAAGATGACACTTCAGCCCATTGTTGAGAATTCCCTTTATCATGGAATTAAGTGTAAGAGAGGCAAGGGAACAATTAAGGTTGAGGGCCATAAGGTTAAGGACAGAATTGTACTTACGGTTTCGGATGACGGCGTGGGAATGGAGCCGGAGATACTGGAGAAGCTGCGTCGTGACATTGAAAAGCCATGCAAGGAAACAAATGCAGGCTTCGGTCTTGCCAATGTCAATGAGAGAATTCACGTTAACTTTGGCTTCGAGTACGGAATAACCGTTGATTCGACTCTCAATGAGGGAACATCAATTAAGATAGAAATCCCTGCAATAAGAATAAGCGAGCAGGAGGTGGAAGCTGATGAACAGGATTAAATCATATCTTTTTACCACCTGTATATGTGCACTAAGCCTTCTTGCCATGACTGCATTTGTTCTTTCAGGAGGCTTTCTGGGAGAATATAAGAAGGATGATATAAACAATGAGAAGAAGCTGATTGTAGTCGGCGTATCCCAGTTGGGAAGCGAGTCGGTTTGGAGAAGTGCCAATACCGAGTCGGTACAGAATACCATAACACCCGCAAACGGATACTTTCTTATCTTCAATAATGCAAGACAGATTCAGGAAAACCAGATTAAGGCCATAAGAGGATACATTTCACAGAAGGTTGATTATATAGTATTTTCACCGGTTACGGAAACCGGATGGGATACGGTTCTTACAGAGGCCAAGGCTGCCGGAATTCCGGTAATACTTATGGACCGTGCAGTAGATGTAAAGGATGAGTCTCTTTATGTTACAAGAGTCGGTTCCGACATGAATGAGGAAGGCGTTAAAGCAGGAGAATGGCTGGAACAGGAACTTGTGAAGCAGGAGAGAGAACAGGATGAAATTAACATTGTTATCCTGACCGGTAATAAGGGCTCCTCTGCCGAAATCGGAAGATCGGGAGGATTTGCTTCCATTTCCGGAAAACACGAGAACTGGAATGTGCTTGAGGAGGTGGATGCGGACTTTACCACTTCAAAAGCAAAAGAAGAGATGAAAAAGCTTCTTGAGAAATATCCTGAAATTGATGTGGTTGTATCACAGAACGACGATATGTCCTTCGGAGCAATAGAAGCTATTGAAAGCGCAGGCCTGACCACAGGAGTAGACGGCGATATCATATTAATTTCATTTGACTCCTGCAAGGAAGCGCTTGAAAAGGTTAAAAGTGGTAAAATAAATGTAGACATAGAGTGTAATCCGCTACAGGGGGAATATGTCAGCGAGGTTATAAGTGCACTTGAATCGGGGGAGACGGTTCAAAAGGAATACATTGTTGACGAGATGGTATTCACTCAGGACAATGTTGCAGAGTACCTTGAAGACAGAGCATATTAATCGGTTGTTGATTTGAGAGTCAGGAAGAGAGAGGGTAAATAATGCTTAAAGTGTTTCTTGTTGAGGATGAGAGCATAATCCGTGAAGGCCTTAGGGATTCCATTCCCTGGGAAATGTACGGCTACAGCTTTGTAGGCGATGCGGCAGACGGGGAAATGGCACTGCCGTTAATAAGAAAAACCCGTCCCGATGTACTTATTACGGACATAAAGATGCCGTTTATGGACGGTTTGTCTTTGAGTAAAATAATCAGTGCGGAGTTTCCAAAGTTGAAGATTATTATCATCAGTGGATATGATGATTTTGAGTATGCGAGGCAGGCAATCAAGGAAGGTGTTGAACAGTATCTGTTAAAACCAATTACCAGGAGTATGTTGCAGAAGGCTCTTGCGGAGGTCAAGGAGAAGCTTGACATCGAACAGGAACAGAAAAACTATTT
>JAZUDO010000002.1:0-29347 GCA_045639685.1 Lachnospiraceae bacterium | reverse complement strand
GTCAATGCGTCCGAGACGTATTACTACACGGCAAACGGTATTCGTGTCGACAGGCCGGAGACGGACGAGCTCATCAGGCTGGAAGGCTTCCCCATCCGAAACAATGAGCTCTATACGGCGCCGGATTTGAAAGAGGACCGAATGGAGGCCTTCCGAAATGCCGGCATGGTATTGACTTTCGTCAATGACAGAAAGCTTCCCGCGGAATCGTTGACCGAGCTGGACGGCTCGTATTTGTTGTCCTTCGGCGATGTGAAAGTGAGCCTCGGAAGCATGGACCATATGTCGGAAAAAATCTACGAGGTATCCTTCCAATACCCGAAATACGAGGGTCTCAAGGGCACCCTCCACATGGAAAATTTCGACGGCACCAATGCGTCCAAGGGATTTACATTTACGGTGGACGAGTAATTTTGCGAACAATTCCCGTATTTTGTGTTGACTTTATTAGTGGAATTCGTGTATATTTTTATAGAATACCAGTCTGTTTTTTCGGATATTTCGGAAATGAAGATAGATGAAGGAGATTTACTATGCTTGAAATTAAGGTAAATGACGAGAGCAGCAACGGCGCACGCATCGTGGTCATCGGTGTCGGCGGTGCCGGAAACAATGCTGTTAACCGAATGATTGAGGAAGCCATCGGCGGTGTTGACTTTATCGGTGTTAATACAGATAAGCAGGCATTGCAGCTCTGTAAAGCACCTAAGCTTTTACAGATAGGTGAGAAGCTTACAAAGGGACTCGGTGCAGGAGCAAGACCTGACGTTGGAGAGAGAGCAGCTGAAGAAAGCTATGATGAACTTACATCTGCTATTCAGGCTTACAATATGGTTTTCGTAACATGTGGTATGGGTGGTGGAACCGGTACGGGTGCAGCTCCCATAGTTGCCAAGATTGCTAAGGATATGGGAATCCTTACAGTAGGTGTTGTTACAAAGCCTTTCCGTTTTGAAGCTAAAACACGTATGACCAACGCTCTTTCGGGAATTGAAAAGCTTCGTGAGAACGTAGATACACTTATCGTTATTCCGAACGATAAGATATATGATATTGTAGACAGAAAGACAACCATGCCGGAAGCACTTAAGAAGGCCGATCAGGTACTTCAGCAGGCAGTTCAGGGTATTACAGACCTTATCAATGTTCCTTCTGTTATTAATCTTGACTTTGCTGATATTCAGACTGTTATGAGAGACAAGGGTATCGCTCATATCGGTATTGGTGAAGGAAAAGGAGAAGACAAGGCTATCGAAGCAGTTAAACAGGCTGTTGAGTCGCCGCTTCTTGAAACAACAATCAACGGAGCAACAGATGTTATCCTTAATGTATCCGGTGACATCTCTATGTTTGACGCAGATGATGCAGCAAACTACGTACAGTCTCTTACAGGTTCGGATATCAATGTTATCTTTGGATGTATGTATGATGACAGCGAACCTGATACATGTAGAATTACCGTTATTGCTACAGGTATTGAGCAGAAGATTAACAAGAATGATATGAGTGGAATGTCAATCTTCAACAGATCCGGAGTAAATACAACCGGAAGACCGGCTCAGCAGAGACCTGTATCACCCAACACTGCTATAATGAGCGGCAATACAGGCTATATAAGACAGCAGCCTCAGGCTACGGCTCCTATGCAGCCACAGGGTCAGGCAGTTACACCGAGAACTAACTTTACATCACAGCTTCAGCGCCCTGCTGACATCAGAAGTAAAGTTGCGGAAAACCAGCTTAACATACCTGCATTCCTTCAGAAAAAATAATATTGTTTTTATTACCGGCTTCTTATGAAGCCGGTTTTTTTCCCTTCCTGCAGTGGTTTTTATAAGTCTTTCATATAAGTAGTATATGTAAACCACAATATAATGATGAAACTGATGAAGATTAACGAAATATTGCACTTTTTCTATTGTTTTTTTGCTAAAAAAGTTGACATAAAGTTATTATATATGTATAATTATGTTAATTCCGGTGCTGAGATATTTAATGTATCGGATTTAATGTGTAGAGACTACTAGAACCGGATTAGTTGGAGGTAAAGTAATGAAATGTCCATTTTGCAGTCATGAGAATACAAGAGTAATTGATTCAAGACCGGCAGAAGATAACAATTCAATCAGAAGACGTAGAGTATGTGATGAATGCGGCAAGAGATTTACCACATACGAGAAGGTTGAGACCATTCCCCTTATAATCATTAAGAAGGATAATAACAGGGAAGCATATGACAGAGCCAAAATAGAGGCAGGTGTTTTGAGAGCATGTCATAAGAGACCGATAAGTGCAGCACAGATTACACAGCTTGTTGACGAGGTTGAAACAGAGATTTTCAATATGGAAGAGAAGGAAATCCCGAGCCAGGTTATCGGAGAACTGGTTATGAATAAGCTTAAGGATCTTGAAGCTGTTGCTTATGTAAGATTTGCATCCGTTTACAGAGAGTTTAAGGATATTAATACCTTCATGGATGAACTTAAGAAGGTTATGACTACGAAATAGCTAAAGGTTTAATGTATAGAAAAATGATGGCATGGGGACTCCCCAAAAAGAAGAATCGCTTAGGCCGTGAGGTTTAAGTGATTTTTCTTTTTTATTGACGTTTAATATTTTGGGTGATAATCTGTGAAAGTATTTGCAAAGGAGTTGAAGAAAATGAAGAAATTAATAAGTGCATTATGCGCCCGATTGTATTGTTCAATCCATTGAAAAGGATGCTGCTACAGGTGCCAATGTTGTAAGTGTAGTCATCACGAAGGAACTTGGAGAAGGTGTATTTCCAAGAATTATCAGTGCAATCAACAAATCGATGACGGATTCTTCATTAATAGTCGGTATGGAAGATGACCATGAAAATGTGAAGAATACAAAAGTAGTTCTATGCGATGCCACAGATGGCCACATTGTTTCCGTCAAAGCAAAAATAAACGAACAAGGGGAAGAAAACTACTTGATTGTTTATTATGGTGATTGATAATAACCTGTATTATATGCAAAGTGCTTGACAGAGAGAGCATTTGTTATGATAATAAAGCCGAAGACAGATAAATGTCTTTATATTCAAAGAAAGGGAGAAAAGAATATTATGAGAAAATACACTAGGAAGTTTCTCGTGATGTTGCTTGTATCCACACTAGCTATTGCACTGTGCGGTTGTGCAGGCGACAAGGTAGGAGACTCTTTGATTACCATTGGTATACCTCAGGATCTGGATGACAGTCTTGACCCCCATGTTGCAGAAGGGGCAGGAACAAGAGAGGTATTGTTTAATGTATTTGAAGGTTTGGTAAAACCAAATAGCAATGGTGAATTGATTCCTGCCGTAGCGAGTGATTACAGCATCAACGAGGACGGAACGGTTTATACGTTCACACTCCGTAAGGGAGTAAAGTTCCACAATGGTAGCACGGTTACAGCGCAGGATGTTAAAGCATCACTTGATAAATGTGCCGGTACCGAAAGTGGAACACCTTTGGTAGCGGCGTTTTCTGCTGTAAAAGAGGTAAATATTGTTGATGAGCAGACAGTTGAGGTTGTTCTGAATGCACCAAATACGGATTTCCTGCCCAATATGACGGCAGCTATTCTTCCGGCAGACCACCTGGATGCGTCAAAGGATTTGGTGGGAACAGGCCCCTATAAATATGTTTCAAGATCTCCGCAGGAGAATATAATACTTGAAGCATTTGATGATTACTGGGGTGAAAAGGCAACCATCAAACAGGTAGTATTCAAGGTTATTCCAAATGCGGATACATATGTTATGAACCTTGAAGGCGGGTCAATCGATATGATGGCAAGACTTTCAACAGTTCAGGCCTCACAGCTTTCCGACAAATTTGATGTGTACGAGGGAACCATGAACCTTGTACAGGGAATGTATCTTAACAATGCAGTTAAGCCCTTTGACGATGCAAAAGTAAGACAGGCTCTTTGCTATGCTGTCAATGTTCAGGAAATTATGGACTTTGTATCTGACGGTAAAGGTACCGAAACAGGTTCAAGCATGTTCCCTGCATTCGGTAAGTATTATATGTCGGAACTTAATGATACATATAACACGGATATCGATAAGGCAAAGGAACTTCTTGCTGAGGCGGGATATCCCGACGGCTTTGAGTTTACGCTGACTGTTCCAAGTAATTACCAGCAGCATATCGATACCGCACAGGTTATTAAAGAGCAGTTAAAGAAGATAAATGTTACAGCAAACATTAATCTGATTGAATGGGACAGCTGGCTTTCGGATGTGTATGTTGGACGTGAGTTTGAAGCAACCGTAATCGGACTTGATGCTTCCACACTCAGTGCAAGAGCAATGCTGGAAAGATTTGTTTCGGATTCGGGCAAGAATTTTACAAACTATAATAATTCCGATTATGATGCAGCATTTGCCGCAGCAGTAGGCAGTACGGATGATGCTGTTCAGACAGAGAACTATAAGAAATGTGAGGAAATCCTTTCAGTGGATGCGGCAAATGTATACCTTCAGGATCTTCCCAATATGGTAGCCGTTAACAAGCGATTTGGCGGTTATGAATTCTATCCGTTATATGTAATGGATATTTCAAAAATGTATATTAAAGAGAATTAAGTGACCCTAAAAGGCACAAAAAACTATAAAGGAGAGACGCTATGAAATATGTGATAAAGAAAATATTAAGTGCATTTATTACATTGCTTGCAGTGTCTCTTCTTGTTTTTCTGGCATTTGCAATTATTCCCGGAGACCCTGCAATTTCCCGTCTTGGGACAAATGCCACACCTGCGGCAATTGAAGCAATGAGGGCAAAGATGGGGTTGGATAAGCCTGTTATGGTCAGATACTTTTTATGGCTTGCGGGAGTTTTAAAGGGAGACTTCGGAACATCATATTCCTATGAAATTGCCGTAACCTCGCTTGTTGCGGACAAGCTTCCGATAACCATAACGCTAATGGTTTATTCCCTTATCCTAATGCTTCTGCTTTCGATTCCTTTGGGCGTATATGCGTCCTATAAGGAGGGAACGGTTGTTGACAGAATCATTCAGATATTGAATCAGATTGTTATGGCGGTACCACCGTTTTTTTCGGGAATTCTGATTACCCTGGTATTCGGAATTGCCTTGAAATGGTTTGTTCCGGGAGGATTTGTGAGTATATCCTCAAATCCCGGAAGCTTCTTTAAATTTATGTTTTTCCCATCGCTGGCGATTGCACTTCCCAAAAGTGCGATGATACTGAATCTTTTGTACAGTTCTCTGAACGGAGAGAAGGTAAAGGATTATGTAAGAACGGCATACAGCAGGGGAAACAGTTCAAATGCGGTATTTTTCGGACATATGTTAAAAAATGCTTCAATGCCGACAATAACCTTCCTGGGAATGGCGCTTTCGGACATTATTGCGGGAAGTATTATTATTGAGCAGGTTTTCGGAATACCGGGACTTGGCAGAATACTGCTGACATCCATTCAGAACAGAGATTATCCCGTTGTACTTGCAATCATTATGCTGATTGCTGCAATTGTCGTTATATCAAACCTGCTGGTGGATATTGTTTACAGATTGATTGATCCCAGAGTGGAGTAATGAATTTTCCAAGGAAATAATATATGAAAAAGAAGAAAATGAGCTTCAACTGCATATTGGGAATTATTCTTCTGGGAATTACACTTGTTCCGGCGTTTGTGGGTATTTTCTGGACGCCTTACGATCCTGAGAGCATGGATGCGGCAAGCAAGCTTGCCCATGTGAGCATCAGGCACATTTACGGTTGTGATAATTTTGGAAGAGACGTATTCAGTCGTATTATGTCAGGATCCGGAATAACACTTTTAATTGCGCTTGGAACAGTAGCCTTCGGAAGTGTTATTGGAACAGCCATAGGAGCCTTTACCGGATATTTTGGCGGTGTTGTTGATGAGGCGATAATGAGAATCAATGATGTGGCACTGGCATTTCCAAGTATATTGCTGGCATTGGTTATTATTACGCTGCTGGGTTCCGGAAAATATCAGGTAATGCTTGCGCTGGGTATTGCATTTATACCAAGCTATGCACGAATAGTCAGAGGAGAATACATCAGAATCAAAAATCTTGATTATGTTAAAAGTGCCAAGCTTGCGGGAGCGGGAGACATGAGAATAATGTTTGTTCATATCCTGCCAAATATAAAGACGGTGCTGTTAAGTTCCATAATGATTGGTTTTAATAATGCCATCCTTGCTGAGGCAGGACTAAGCTTCCTGGGTATCGGAGTTCAGCCGCCGGATGCATCCCTTGGCCGTATGCTTTCCGAAGCACAGGCATATCTGTTCACAAATCCGGGCTATGCATTATTCCCGGGTATAACGATTGTAATGATTATTCTGGGCTTTTCATTGCTCAGTAAAGAAATAAAGTAGGAAAAATGGATAAACTTTTACATGTCGAAGATCTGAATATAGAGTTTCATGACCATCTCATTCCGGAGACTGTTGTATATGATTTCGACCTTGAAATGGAAGAGGGAGAAATCGTTGGGCTTGTGGGAGAATCAGGCTCCGGTAAATCCATGTCTGCTCTTGCCATAGCAGGGCTTCTGAGTCGTCATGACATGAACAAGAAAGGAACGATTAACTTCATGGGCAGAGATATACTAAACTGCCCAAGAGAAGAACTGAGAGACCTCCAGGGTGATGAAATATGTATGGTTTTCCAGGAGCCACTGACAAGCCTTGACCCTGTAAAGAGGATAGGCTGGCAGTTGGAGGAACCTCTGCGAATTCATACGAAAATGAATCCGGATGAGAGAAAAGAGAGGGCTCTTGCCGCGCTTCGTGATGTTGAACTTGAGGATGTGGACAGAGTGTACGACTCTTATCCCCACGAGCTTTCCGGTGGAATGAGACAGCGAGTTATGATTGCGGCAGCAACAATCGGCAATCCAAAACTTCTTATAGCGGATGAACCCACAACGGCACTTGATGTAACCGTTCAGGGACAGATTGTAAAGCTTTTAAAGAAGATAAATAAAGAAAAAAACACGGCGATTCTGTTCATAAGTCATGACCTTAGCCTTGTGAGTCAGCTCTGTGAACGTGTACTTGTCATGAAGAGCGGATATATTGTTGAACAGGGCAATATTAAGGACATATTTGAAAATCCCCGTGAAGAATATACAAAGCATCTGATTGCTTCCATTCCTTCAGCGGATTCTGTGGGAGATGACCTGGAGGCAGAGGAGGTAATAGTAAATGTTAAAGATATCTGCGTGTCATTTAAAAAGAAAATAAACGGCCACAATGAGACGGTTAAGGTATTAAAGAATATAACCTTTGATATCCGGGCCAGAGAGGTTGTGGGCCTTGTGGGCGAGTCCGGATGCGGAAAATCAACACTGGCAAAGACTATAATCGGCCTGCAGATTCCGGACAGCGGAGAGGTGATTCAAAAGTTTAATCATCCGCAGATGATTTTTCAGGATCCCTACGGTTCCCTGAATCCGGCTAAGGATATACGATTCATTCTTGAGGAACCCCTTAAGAATCTTACGAAAATGACAAAGCAGGAAATGGACGAGAAAGCGGTAAAAATGCTTCAGCTTGTGGGACTTTCCGAGGAATACCTTACGAGACTGCCCTCCGAACTGTCGGGAGGACAGAGACAGAGGGTGTGTATTGCCCAGGCACTGATGCTGGAACCAAAGCTTCTCATAGCGGATGAACCTGTTTCTGCCCTTGATGTGACAATTCAGGCCGAAGTTTTAAAACTCATGCAGAAACTTCATGAGGAACTGGGATTAAGCATACTGTTTATAAGCCATGATCTTCGTGTAGTGCACCAGATGTGTGACAGGGTTCTTGTTATGAAGGATGGCTGCATCGTTGAAGAAGGAACAAGAGATGAGGTGTATAAATCACCAAAGGCGGAGTATACAAAGGAACTTTTGGAAAGTGCCGGAATAAACATTGTGAGTGTGCCGGAATAATTGTGAGTGTGCCGGAATAATTATCTTGTGATTTTTCGAAAAATATGCAATAATATCTTATATTTTCAGAAAATATGCCGATAGAATAGTTGTAAGGACTTACAAAGGGGAAGGTGGTGAAGTCTGTGGGTATCAACGGAAATTTCAATATTCTGTCATCGTATAGTATCAACGAAATACCGAAGGTTAACGTCGAAGCGTTAAAGCCCGAGCAGACTTTAGCCGATGAAAAGCCTGCCAATGCCGCAGGGCAGAACGAGAAAATGGGCGCTCCTGCCCGTGAAGAGATAAAGAATGCAAACATTGATGATATTTCAATGACATTTAATCTTGGGGAAAATTTCGGATATATCGGAAGGGATAGAGATACAGAGCTTCTTGACATGCAGAAGGCTGTTTCTGAGGCAAAATCCGATACCGTTCTTCGTGATTATCAGTATTTTGTAGGAAACGGCAAGCCGGTATATGAATCAGAGGACGGTTCCGTATTTGCCATTAACTGATTAACAAAGTGTAGAGAATATATTGAGTTTAAGTTATAATGGATTGTACGTCAGAGTACAATCCATTTTTTGTTATTAAATAAAATGTTATTTGTGAAGGGTTTTGTATGATTTTAGACAGATTTTTCCCTAGGGAATATTATGAAAGTGCATACATCATTGATTATGAAGCACTGTACAGGGAAGGCTATCGGGGTGTCATTTATGATATAGACAATACGCTGGTCCCCCATGGATATCCTGCCGATGAAAGAGCGCTTGAACTGATGGAAAATTTAAAAAGGATTGGCTACAAAATTACTTTTCTTTCCAACAATAAAGAGCCGAGAGTTGTGATGTTTAATGAGAAAATCGGCGCAAATTATATATGTAAGGCTGGCAAACCAAAGCCCGGAAATTATGTTAAGGCCGCAAAGCAGATGGGATGCGACATAACAGAGACTGTCTTTGTGGGAGATCAGATATTTACGGATATCTGGGGAGCCAATAATGCGGGAATCAGGTCAATGCTTGTTGTACCCATTGACAAATCAACAGATGAGATACAGATTGTACTGAAGAGAATTCTTGAGAAGATTGTAGTAAAGAAATATTTAAAAAAGCACAGTCTGATTACGAAGAAATGAGATTAGGATGAAATGTAATTCATGTCCGAGACAATGTAATATTGACAGAGATTCAGCAGTGGGGTTTTGCGGAGTTTCGGGAAAAATAAGAGTTGCCAGGGCAGCTCTTCATTTTTGGGAAGAACCCTGCATTTCCGGTACAAAGGGGTCCGGAGCGGTATTCTTTTCCGGCTGTAATCTGCAGTGCGTTTTTTGCCAGAACAGAGAAATTTCAAGGGGAAAGGTCGGAAAAGACATATCATGCAGCCGTCTTGCCGAGATATTTGTTGAACTGCAGAAGCAGGGAGCAAATAATATTAATCTGGTCACACCATCACATTATGTAAACCAGATTATACCGGCGATTATATATGCAAAGGAAATGGGGCTGTCGGTTCCTGTGGTTTACAATTCCTCGGCATATGAAAGTGTTGAAACCTTAAAGAAACTTGAGGGATATATTGATGTGTATCTGCCTGACTGTAAGTACTGGGACGAGGAGCTGGCTGTTAAATTTTCACGGGCACCGGCATACAGGGATATCAGCTTTGCGGCAATCGGAGAAATGCTTCGTCAGACCGGAAAAGCAGAATTTGATGAAAAAGGACTGATAAAAAAGGGAGTTATTGTTCGTCATCTTGTATTGCCGGGGCATGTTAACGACTCAAAGAAGGTTATAGGGCAGCTGTATGATACCTTTGGAGATGACATATACATATCCATAATGAATCAGTATACGCCTCTTGCGGATTTGCCGGATTATCCGGAACTGAACAGAAAACTTACGGGGAGAGAGTACAAAAAGATATTGGATTATGCCCTTGACATAGGAATAATAAATGGGTTTATGCAGGAGGGAGACGTGGCAAAGGAGAGCTTTGTTCCGAGTTTTGACCTTGAGGGCGTGTAAAAAGGTGTGCAAAAAAACCATAAAAAAGAAAAAAGATGTTGCGAATTAAGTTGACTTAGTATAAACTGTTATAGGATTAATTGTAGATTTGTATATTTAGGAGGAATAATTATGATTTCTGCAGGTGACTTCAGAAATGGTGTTACTATCGAGTTAGAGGGTAACGTTTTTCAGATTATTGAATTTCAGCATGTTAAGCCGGGTAAGGGCGCTGCTTTCGTTAGAACAAAGCTTAAGAATATTATTTCAGGCGGTGTAGTTGAGAAAACCTTCCGTCCTACAGAAAAATGTCCTACAGCTCATATCGACAGAAAGGATATGCAGTATCTTTACAACGATGGTGATCTTTTCACTTTCATGGATATGGAAAGCTATGAGCAGATCGCTGTTAACAAGGAAGAAGTTGGTGATTCTCTTAAGTTCGTAAAGGAAAATGAGATGTGTAAGGTTTGCTCTTACAAGGGTAGCGTATTTGCTATCGAGCCACCTCTTTTCGTTGAACTTGCCATTACAAATACAGAGCCTGGTTTCAAGGGCGATACAGCAACAGGTGCTACAAAGCCTGCTATTGTTGAGACAGGTGCTCAGGTTGCAGTTCCTCTCTTCGTTGAGGAAGGCGATGTAATCAAGATTGATACACGTACAGGAGAGTATCTCAGCCGTTCATAATTCATGTGAAAAACGAGTTTATAAGACAACAGATTTTATCTGTTGTCTTTTTTTGTCCTCAAATTGAAAAGGAAAGGAACAATTATGAACGTAAATAGCGAAAAAATAAAAGAAAATAAGGATTACGGGGAGGAATTTGAGAACTTTCGTAACAAAATAGAAGCGGCAATGGAACGTCATTTCGGAGATGATTACGTTGTGCAGATTAAGGAGGTTACAAAAACAAACGGGCTCATAATACACGGCCTCACCATATTAAAGAAAAGTGAGCATGTATGTCCCACAATTTACCTGGAAGGATATTTTGAAAGGTATACCGCGGGAGAAAGTCTGGGGAATATATCTGAGGAAATAATAGACCTGTTCAATGAGAGCAGTAATGTGAGTCCTGAGGGCCTTGAGTTTTTTACTGATTACGAGCAGGTTAAAAAAAGACTGTTTATTAAGTTGATTAATGTAAAAATGAATGAAAAGCTTCTTGAAAATGTGCCCCATCGTATATTTCATGACCTTGCCATTGTTGCGCTTGTAAAGGTGGAAATGAAGGGCTGTGGCATAGGAACAGTTCTTGTTCACAATAATCATATCTGTATGTGGGGTGTTCGGGAGAATGTTCTTATAGATGATGCCTTGGAGCAGACAAGAGCGTCGGTGGCAGTAAAGATTACACCCATGAAGGATTTAATTAATGAAATCAGGCAACGTATGATGAATTCAGGTGAAGAGTGTGAAGACATGGATTTGTATGAGGATGAGGACATGGCCTGCGGTATGTATGTTATTACAAATGATACTCAGATGTACGGGGCAGCCATGATGGCATTTCCGGATGTGCTCAAGGATGCAGCGGAGATTGTAGGCGGAGATTATTATGTTCTTCCCAGCTCGGTTCATGAGGGTGCGACCCGTTTCGCCGCATAAATAAACAAAGGGCGAGGGTTGCGACTATTTATAGTTGTAACAACAACTTATTTTCCGAGAGGTGGAATGATAGGGTAACGCCTTGAAACGCCTCCTTAATACTCCGAATAGCGTCTTCTGTTGCACACAGGAGGGGTTATAAGCTCGGTGAAGTCGGCTGAGAGCCACCCTAACGCGGAAAGGCGAGGAAATGCGAACCAGAGGTGGTCGAGTGGATGATAGGCCGGAGTCTATAAAATACCTATGGTGAGAATGCTACCGATACACAGGCAAGCTGACGAACTTCTGAATGAAAGGGTCTAGAGAATGGCAATGTAGAAATGCATTGATGACGTGGCGTCAGGTAAGTGTGGGCGAGTAAGACACTCGTTATGAAAGTCCATGCAGTGTTACAGGCACTGGCAAGCTTACAGGCTCAAAGGAAGCGCCTAAGGGTATATGTACAGATAGGAAAATAGGAACGGGGAAAGCTGACGACGAGTAGGGTGTGCAAACCCAATGAGACGGTCTGTGGTAACACAGTTTGCGTCAGTGAGAGTAGGGGCAACGTACCTGTGAAGCGGTGATAATAAGCCGTGGAGGGATAGCCCCAAGTCAAGCTAACACATTAAAACTTAATATGGTAAGAAGTGTTTTGGGTTCGAGTATGACTAAGAGAAGAAATCTCCCGAAAGGAGATGACTGACCAGACGGCAAAAAGAAGAGAAAACAAGGTTTTAAGGCGTAATGAATACTACGCAATTCAAGATGTGTTTGACGGCTTATATGCCAAAAGCAAACAAGGTGCAGTATTTACAGACCTGATGTCGCTAATTGCAAGTCCGCAGAATATCGCGCTTGCATACAGACGAATAAAGCGAAACAAGGGAAGCCGAACGCCTGGTACCAATATGGGTACGATTCAAGACATAGCGGACACGGGAAACGACAAAGTAGTAGATTATGTCCAGCGCAGGCTGGCAAACTACATACCACAACCAGTTAGACGAGTCATGATTCCCAAGGACAATGGAAAGGAAAGACCGTTAGGTATTCCAACCATTGAAGACCGTTTGATACAGCAATGTATTCTTCAGGTAATGGAGCCGATATGTGAAGCAAAGTTTCATAAGCATAGCTATGGGTTCCGACCAAACCGTAATACTCATCACGCAATAAGCAGATTCAGATTCCTAGCGTTTACAGTGAAACTGGAATACGTTGTGGACATTGACATCAAAGGCTTTTTTGATAATGTCGACCATGCGAAGCTACTAAAGCAGATATGGGCGTTAGGTATCCATGACAAGAATCTGATATGTGTAATAGGAAAACTTTTGAAAGCACCAATACAAGGTGAAGGCATTCCAACAAAAGGAACGCCGCAGGGAGGTATTTTATCCCCACTACTGTCGAATATAGTGCTGAATGAGTTGGACTGGTGGGTAAGTAATCAGTGGGAGACTTTTCCCAGTAAGTTTCCATACAGATGGGATGGGGACAGATGCACTGCACTGAAGAAGACGAAGCTCAAAGAAATGTACTTGGTACGTTATGCGGATGATTTCAAAATCTTCTGTAGAAACAGGAAAGACGCTGAACGAATTAAAATAGCCGTTGAAAAGTGGCTGAAGGAGAGACTGCACCTTGAGACGAGTCCCGAAAAGAGCAAGATTACAAATCTGTGTAGGCACTATTCGGAGTTCTTAGGTTTCAAACTTAAGCTTGAAGAGAGACCGAAGCAGAACGTAATCATATCTCACATGTCGGACAAAGCAAAGAAAAAGGTCGAGGCAAAACTCAGAAAAGCTATTTGGGAAGCCCGAGGCAATGAGGATAAGGCTCGCAACCTTAACATGAAAATCCGAGGAATGCACAACTACTATTGTGTGGCAACGAGGATAAGTAAAGATTTCTGGGAGATTTATTATCATTTACTCCCTGCCCTAAAACACATGACTAGGTCTAACGGCAAAACTGGACCACCACTGTCTGAGTTCCAAAAGATAAAATATGGTAGCTACCACGGTAGGCGCTATCTTGTCGGGGCAGTTGTTATTGACCCGATATATGCGGTGACTTTCACTATACCATATGGATTCAAGCAAGACACATGCAATTACACAGAGGAAGGAAGACAGTTAATTCACCAAAGGCTGACGCACTTGGAAGTTATCTTCAGATACTTGGCGGAACATCCGCTCGAGCATGAGTCAATCGAGCTAAACGACAATCGGATTTCGAGAGTCTCGGCACAGAGAGGCAAATGTGCGGTGACGAAGAAGCAACTCACAGTATTTGATATGCGAGTCCATAAGATTTATCCGACAGGTGGTGACGGCTACAGAAACATAGACATCGTTTCGAAGGATGCCTATGAGCTGATACACACGAAGGATATGGTACGAGCCAAGGCACTAATTGATAAGCTGAGTAGTGAAGGATTGTGGGATGCAAGAGCGCTGAAAAAGACCAATGATTATCGGATTCTTGTCGGTAATACCATTATTGAGTAAATAGGTATAGTTTGATGGAGCGCCGTATGAGGTGAAAGTCTCACGTACGGTGCGGAGCGGGGGAAAAGGCGGAAAGTAGAGTTAGTCCTCTACTCAAGCCTTACCTATCGCTATTAATAATAATTGCAAGAGACATCGTTCCGAATCCGACAGGTATAAACAGTATGATCGAGGATGTGAATTCGACGATGGTGAAACCCGATGAAATTCTTTCGGACCATGCGTACCTGTATTTGAGCGACAGAACCTCACTGGTTTGCGAAAGTGATTTTTGACCGGTTTGTTCACTCTTTTGACACAGATTAGTGGTAAACTAGACAGATAATACCAAATGTGGTAACATATCTTTCGGTATCGTGTATTGGCGGGCGCCCGTAGTCTAATGGATAGAACGAAGGCCTCCCACGCCTTTAATGCAGGTTCGATTCCTGTCGGGCGCATAATTGTGAAGGAATCAGAGAGAGAGAATTGTTTTGAAAGAGAAGAAAGAAAATGCCATAGTCAACTGGTTTAAGGATGTGGCGACACTCATAAAGAATAACAAAAAAATTTCCATTATTATTTTGGCAGTAGTTGTTATTGTTGTTGCTGCAGTTGTTATAAGCAGTGTTCTTGCAAAGAATGCGCCGGATGAGACTGTGGTTGTAGAGACAGAACAGGTTGAAAGTGATGAATATGTTATTACGGATGAGCCTTTGGAAGTAGATGCCTATCCGGAGATAAATGAACTGATGCGTAAATATTACGATGCATCTGCAAGCGGTGACGTGGCAACAATAGAGAGCATAAAGGTTCCCGTAGACGACAAGGAAAAGACAATAATTGCCAAGAAGGCTGAGTATGTGGAGAGTTATCCCACAGTGACCTGTTATACAAAAAAAGGACCTGTTGAAGGATCGTTTTTGGTATTTGCTTACTATGAAGTAAAGCTTTTTGATTATGAGAGCGTTGCTCCGGGACTTAACGCCTGGTATGTATGCAAGAAAGATGACGGAACCTATTATATCAATGATGATGAACAGGATGAGAAGCTTGCGGATTACTGCAAGGTAATATGTGTTCAGGATGATGTGGTAGACCTTAACAATACCGTAAACGTAAAGTTTAATGAGGTTGTTGCTGCAGATACCGAACTTGCTTCATTTTTGGAACTTTTACCCGAGCTGCTTACAGCTTCTGTAGGAGAGGAACTTGCAAAAGCAAATTCTCCGGAGGAGCAGGATGTAGGTGATGAGCAGGGCGCTGAAGGTGCAGAAACAGAAACAGGCGAAACTGACGGAGCCGGTGAAGGCAATGGTGAAGTTAAGGAAGCCAAGACAACAGATGTTGTTAATATAAGAAGTTCTGATTCCGAAACTGCCGACAGAGTCGGAAAAGCTCAGAAGGGTGATAAATTTGAATTGCTTGAGCAGAAGATTAACGGTTGGTCAAAGATTATGTATGAAGGCAAGGAATGCTACATCAAGAGCGAATACCTTCAGGTAATCGGTGAGGAAACCGAGAATACCGAACAGACGGCAGATGCTTCTACAGGTACCGATGAGATAACGGATGCCGAAGCAGCAGCCAATTCTCCTTCTTCCGGAACAGCCAAGGCAAGAGATACCATTAATATCCGTGAAAAAGATTCGACTACCGCAGACAGAGTGACAGTTGCTTACAAGGGTGAAGAAATGACTGTTATCGAGAAGCAGACCAACGGATGGACGAAGGTTAAATATAACGGCAAGACCGGATATGTAAAGAGTGAATATCTTGAATAAATATATATAAACTGTCATGAAATGATATCCCGGAGAAGAGACCGGGATATCATTTTTTTTGGTTAATGTTCGTTTATTTAACAGATTGAGAAAAGAGTTTTATTGTATACAATTATACAAATTGTACTTTTGAGGCTGAAATGTATTTGGAAAATTGGCAAAAAAAGTATTGCAACACCGCATTTACACGTTTTATAATAATTTCGTTGTTTTGATATGAGATATTAAAGGAGGAAGATTTTATGTCATATGTTGATGAAGTATACCAGATGGTAGTTGAAAAGAATCCTGCACAGCCGGAATTCCATCAGGCAGTAAAAGAGGTTCTTGATTCATTAAGAGTTGTAATCGAAGCAAATGAGGAGCAGTATCGTAAAGATGCTTTACTTGAGAGACTTGTTAATCCCGAGAGACAGATCATGTTCCGTGTTCCATGGGTAGATGATAATGGACAGGTTCAGGTTAATACAGGATACAGAGTACAGTTTAACTCTGCTATCGGACCTTACAAGGGAGGTCTTCGTCTTCATCCTTCAGTAAATATAGGTATTATTAAGTTCTTAGGTTTCGAGCAGATTTTCAAGAACTCTCTTACAGGCCTTCCAATCGGTGGCGGTAAGGGTGGTTCAGACTTCGATCCCAAGGGCAAGTCAGACAGAGAAGTAATGGCATTCTGCCAGAGCTTCATCAATGAGCTTTATAAGTATATCGGAGCTGATACTGATGTACCTGCAGGTGATATCGGTACAGGCGCAAGAGAAATCGGTTATATGTATGGTCAGTACAAGAGACTTACAGGTCTTTATGAAGGGGTTCTTACAGGAAAGGGTCTTTCATACGGCGGATCACTTGCACGTAAGCAGGCAACAGGTTATGGCCTTCTTTATCTTACAGAGGAGATGCTTAAGACAAACGGTCAGGATATCAAGGGCAAGACAATTGCTGTTTCAGGTTCAGGTAATGTTGCTATCTACGCTATAGAGAAAGCAATTCAGCTTGGTGGAAAGGTTGTTACATGTTCTGATTCAACAGGATGGATTTACGATCCAGAAGGAATCGATGTTGAACTTCTTAAAGAGGTTAAGGAAGTTAAGAGAGCACGTCTTACAGAATATGCTGCTGCAAGATCATCAGCACAGTATCATGACAAGGCTACAGAGAAGAACAATCAGTGGGAAGTTAAGGTTGATGTTGCTCTTCCTTGCGCAACACAGAACGAGCTTAACCTTGAGGATGCAAAGAAGCTTGTTGCAAACGGTGTAATGGCTGTGTGTGAAGGTGCTAACATGCCTACAACAGCTGATGCAACAGAGTACTTCCAGAGCAATGGTGTATATTTTGTTCCCGGTAAGGCTGCCAATGCAGGCGGTGTTGCTACATCAGCACTTGAGATGAGCCAGAACTCAGAGAGACTTTCATGGACATTTGAAGAAGTTGACGCTAAGCTTCAGGGAATCATGGTTAATATCTTCCGTAACCTTGATGCGGCTGCAAAGAAGTACGGCATGGACGGCAACTATGTTGCAGGTGCCAACATTGCAGGTTTCCTTAAGGTTGCAGATGCAATGACAGCTCAGGGCATTGTATAGTTTGGGATAACCGAATAACAAAATAAGATGAAGAGAAAGCAGCGGTATTGTACCGCTGCTTTTTTGTGTGTAATTATTGTATTTGTGTTTTATGGAAAATAGTTTTCACGCTAAATCAGAAGTTCATATTTGCAATGAAGCAGTCATTGAAATCTTTATGATTGGCAAGATATATTTCTTCTATATTTTTGCTATTGATTAGGGGAGGAAGCTTACCGAAATCAAAACCAAGGACAGCTCCTTTAAGGGATGTATTGCCTGCAAATACTATTTTTTCTTTCCCGATATTTGGAATCAGTCCGATTTTTACTGCATCCTCATAACTTAGATTTTCGCCGAAGGAACCGGAGATAATCATTTTGTCGGGGGTATTATTGTTAAGGATAATGTCAATGCCTGTTCTAATGGCTGATTTTGCCATTTGTATATCACGAATTTTCTTTTGGGAAATGTGAATGCTCCGATAATCATAACCGGCTTCAAAGAATTCATCCCGAAGAAGACCGGTATTGTCAATAATCTTATTATCCAGCATGGCTGCAAGTGCAGAAACAATCTCGGTTGCCATTCCCGGTCCGCAGGTTTCGAATGCCGGTCCTGCGGCTGCAGAAGTAATATAGGCATAGTCTTTTGTTATGTAAACCATCTCCGCATTGGTTCCCATATCAACAAACAATATATTGTTGTCATTTTCAAATGGAAGTGAGTAAAGTCCGCTGACTATGTCACCGCCTATAAAGGCTGAAAGACCGGGACAGATGTTGACGGGAATGCCGGTACCGTTAATAGTCTCGTTTGCTTTGTCTGAGTGAAGCAACGGGGCTGCGGTCAATTCCAGGGAAACCGTATCTGTATGAATTATATCTGTGTGTACAGGACTGAAAGGAAAACTGCAAAGATTACTGCAGTCATAATTCATCAGTATATAGGTCATGGCTGTATTGCAGGCAATGTCTATGGAATCGGGATTTGGATCTTTGGTATCGACTCCATTTGTAGTACAGAAGGCTGCTTTTGAAATCAGAGAAGAAACAATGTCATTTAACTGATTTCTTAAAACAGAACACATTATGTCTGCATTTCCGTCGATGGATTTATTGACTCGTGTCATAACATCAAGTCCGAATTGAGACAGTCTGTTGGCTTCCCCAACATTGCAAATTATTGAATTGTTGTCACACAGCACCCCTTCAATATTGGTTGTGCCGATATCGATGGCAATTTTCATTTTCTTTTCCTGCATACAAATTATAGGTCAAATATACCCAAACAGTGTTTCAATGTCAAATGTACGATAAAAGGGACACTACATGTGGATAATAGAATTAGGTGATTATTTTACGGAGGAAGGATATTGGTATGAGAATAATACATTGTGCGGATGTACATCTTGATTCAAAGCTTGATACACATTTTACCGGAGAACAGAAAAAACAAAGGCAGGCAGAACTTTTGGACAACTTTGCGGACATGATTGAGTTTGCAGCTGTTAACGATGTTAAGGCGGTTATCATAGCGGGAGATCTGTTTGATAAGGGGAAGGTTTCGCAGAAAACCCTGTCTGTTATAAGTGGGTGTATACGGACGAATCCTCAAATTGATTTCTTTTATCTTAGAGGAAATCATGACCTGGAAGGTAATCTTGAGTATTTGGAAAAGGAATGTCCCAATCTTCATTTCTTTGATAAATCTTTCCGGGTGTATGACATCGGAAGTTGCATCAGTATATACGGTTCTGAGAATGGGCTGGAACATAAAGAAGAATTATACAGAATGCTTGAACAGAACAGGAAAAGGTTCAATATTGTGATTCTTCACGGTCAGGTTGTTTTTGCGACAACCGATAATCAGGAGGATATCAATATTAATTTGTTGAAGAACAGGGGGATTGATTATCTCGCACTGGGGCATATCCATAAATATACTGAGGACAGGCTGGATGAGAGAGGCCATTGGTGCTATTCGGGTTGTCTGGAGGGAAGAGGCTTTGACGAGTGCGGCAGCCATGGATTTGTTCTGCTGGACATAGACGAACAGAGTGGAAGATATGAACGAAGCTTTGTGGAGATGGGAAAGAGAAAGATTATTGAGAAAGAAATTGATATAACAGAGTGCTATGACAGTAATGAGTGCGTTGCGCTTGCTGCAGAGGAAGCCTTGAAAGCAGGGGCAGAGCATAATGATATGGTCAGCATTGTTATGACGGGGGAAAGGGATGAGGATAACGAGCCGGATGAAGCATATATTGCGACGAGACTTCTCAGAGAATTCTTTAAGGTAAGGATTGAAGACCGGACAACTGTAAGGATAGATATTGAGAAATACCGTAATGAGGTCTCCCTTAAGGGGGAATTTGTAAGACAGGTGCTTGCGGACCCATCATTGGATGAAAAAATGAGAAATGCTGTTATTCGAACAGGTTTTAATGCGTTCAGAGGAGATGATATATAGATGAGAATACAAAACATACATATAGATAATTTTGGCAAAATCAGTAACTTTGACATGGATTTCTCCAAAAACACAACAGTAATCATGCAGGAGAACGGCTGGGGAAAGAGTACGCTGGCTTCCTTCATAAAGGTTATGTTCTATGGCTTTGAGGGGGAGAATAAGAAAAGTATCAGAGACAGGGAAAGAGAACATTTCAGACCATGGAATAAAGGAATATATGGGGGCTCGATTCTTTTTGAACATAATGAAAAGGAATACGAACTTACCAGACATTTTGGGGCAAAGGAAAGAGATGATTCAATACAACTGGTTAACATAACAACAAATCTTGGGACGAATGATTTCAATGCCGCCAATTTGGGAAATGACATATTTGGTATTGATATGGAATCCTTCAGCCGAACTTTGTTTATAGGACAGGGCAATATAGGGGTTCATAATGAGAAGGACAGTATTGAAGACGGAATTCTTGCAAAGGCAGGGAAACTTACGGAGGCTGCCGATGATATAGGAGATTATGAAAGCGTCAGCAGTCGTTTACGGGATGCCATGCGATCTTTAAAAAGCGGAAACAAATTCGGAAGGATTAACGAACTTTTGTCAGAAAGAAGTTTTCTGGAAAGTAATGTTAAAGGGGAAAGCGCTGTAAATGAAAGTATTGCTTTGGAAAAGAGCAGACTGAATCTTCTGGAAAAGGAAAAGGAGATAATAAGTAAAAAGGAAGCAAAGCTTGAGGAGGAACTGGTGATTGCCGGACGTGCAAAAGAGTATGACTCCTACGAGAACAGAATTAGGGATATAAAAGCTGATATTGAGGAAAAGAAGAAAACCGCTGCACAATATCGCAATTCCTTTGGCAAAAGGATTCCCACAAGGGAAGAAATCCGTACAGCCGAAGAAAACGCCGATTTCCTGTCAAAGTGTATAAACGAAATACGTGTGCTTGAAGGAGAAGCAGAGAATGTTCCTGTTATGCCGGGAATAGATGAAGGCTTGCTTGAGGAACAGACAAAGAATGTGGACAGATATGAAGAACTGTCACATCGGATTTATGGAGAAAAAATACGTCTTGAAAACGCTGAGGGGAAATTGGAGGATGCTTTAAGAAAAGCCGAAACAAAAGAAAAACTATATGAAAATGAGCTTAAGATATATGGCGAAAAAAAGGAGACTGAAAAGAAGAAAGCCACAGTAGCAATCATTGTTTTGGGCGTTCTTGGAGCATTGCTCGTCATAACCGGAGTATTGATGCTTTCGTATTCTTTTGGGTCTTTATTGATTTGCGCAGGTGTGATGTTTGCAGTAGCAGCATTGCCTGTGGGAAGGTTAATAAAGCACAGATTTGAAAAGGAATATGAAGAACCCTTCATGGAAAAGGATAATGATACGGAAATTTGCAGGAGCGAAGTTGAGAACCTGAGACAAGGGTATGATATGCTTTGCAGAGAAAAACTTATATTGGAGAGAAATATACGGGATTTCCTTGAAAGAATCGGGAAACCGGGAGAAATTACGGAAATTCGAAAAATACTTGCCGGACTTGAACAGAAGAATGATATTTCTTCACAATTTGAACAGCGCAGGGAAAAGATAGAAGCAAAGAAGGCAGAGGCTGCCGGAATAAAGGAAAAACTTATTTTCTGGTTGGAAGATCTCGGAGCAAAGCCCGGAGAAGATGTAACAGTAGCGGTAAAGGGTATATCCAAAGAATTTGACTTATATACACAGGCAGGGGGATATTATGAAGAGGCGAAAAGCAAACTTGATTCAGAAAAGAATAAATACAGCAATGAAGAGATTCTTTTGCTGAAGCAGGCAAGGAGTATGGAGGAAATTCTTGGAAACAAACGGGTTCTTGCAGGAGAGAAGCAGCGAAAGGAAGAGGAAATACAGCATCTTTCAAAGGCTATGAATGAGGATCTCGAAAAGAGAGATGAAATAGCTACATCATTGGAAAGTTTAGAGGAAGTTAATACTAAACTTAGTCAATTTGAGTACAAATATGATATAATAAGCAGAACTGCGGACTATATCGACAGAGCAAAAGAAAAGCTTAATACATCATATATGAATCCCATAGTGGAAGCGTTTCGAAAGCATTACGGTCGTATTTTGACCGAAGGAGCAGAGCAATATGATGTGGATGCCAATATAAGTATAAGCCGCAAGGAAATGGGAGAGAAGCGAAGTCTGGACAGCCTGTCGCAGGGCTACAAGGATTTGATTGATTTTTCGCTTCGCCTGGCACTTATTGATGTGATGTACGGAGACGAGCAGGTCTTTATAGTACTTGACGATCCCTTCGTCAATCTTGATTCTGAAAAGATGAAAAAGGCTGTGGAACTGATTCAAAGTCCTTCCGATAATCGACAGATAATATATTTTACGTGCCATGAATCCCGAAATGCTTAAGAGGTTGTAATGAGTTATTCAAAGAAAGCTGAAACACAATATGATATGATGACCGGGACTCCTGTGGAGAAACTGATACTGAAACTGGGACTGCCTACCACCATAAGTATGCTGGTTACAAGTATTTACAATATGGCAGATTCTTACTTTGTTGGTGATATCGGCACATCTGCAAGCGGAGCAACGGGAATTGTATTCGGACTCATGGCAATCCTTCAGGCTGTAGGATTTATGTTTGGTCATGGAGCAGGAAGCATTATCAGCAGAAAGCTTGGGGCAAAGGATATTGATGGTGCGCGAAAATATTCGGCAACAAGTTTTTATTCGGCACTTACGGCAGGATTTGTTATTCTTATTCTGGGTATGGCATTTTTGAATCCCCTTATGAGACTTTTGGGAAGTACGGACACTATACTTCCCTATGCAAGAATTTATGCCGCATGTATTCTTTCGGCTGCACCGGCCATGGTTTCCAGCTGTGTAATGAATAATATTCTCCGTTATGAAGGAAGAGCTTTCTTTGCCATGATAGGTCTTACAACAGGCGGAATTCTCAATATTTTTCTGGACGCATTGTTTATGAGAGGATTTGGAATGGGAATACTGGGAGCAGGCCTTGCAACAGCCATTTCTCAGTATATTTCATTTTGCATACTTCTCAGCATGTTTTTACGTAAAAAGACGCAGAGCTCTTTTGAATTCAAATATGCCAGGTTTGATGCGCCGACTGTCGGGGAGATTATTACGACGGGCCTTCCCAGTCTTGCAAGGCAGGGGCTTGGAAGCATTTCTACCATGGTCCTCAACAATACTGCTGGAATATACGGAGATGCGGCTATAGCGGCGATGAGTATAGTAAGCAGAATATGCATGTTCTTCTTTAGTGTTTGTCTTGGAATAGGTCAGGGATTCCAACCTGTAGCCGGTTTCAATTTTGGTGCAAAGAAGTACTCGAGAGTTAAGAAAGGGTTCTTCTTTACTGTGATATTTGCAACAGTTGCAATTGGTATTTTTGCAACGGTAGGATTTTTCAATGCGGAAAAACTGGTAAGTATATTCAGAGATGACAGCAAAGTAATTGCCATCGGCCGGGTAGCGCTTAAGGCCCAGTGTGCAGCTCTTTTCTTTGTACCGTTTTGTGTATGTAATAATATGCTGTTCCAAAGCATAGGATATAAAGTTAACGCGACACTTTTGTCAACATTACGTAACGGAGTTTGCTTTATTCCGGTAATAATCGTATTGCAAAAAATCAGCGGTATTACAGGTATTCAGATGGCACAGGCTACGGCTGATGTTGTGACCTTCTTTATTTGTATTCCGTTTACAATCAATTTCTTTAAGAATCTGCCGGCAGATGTAGTGGAGGAAGAAAGTGAGTGGAATTTTTAACAGGACCGAGCTGTTGCTTGGAAAAGATAATGTAAAGCAACTTAATGGGAAGCATGTGGCAGTATTCGGAGTAGGCGGAGTAGGCGGATATGTCTGCGAGGCTTTGGTAAGAAGCGGTGTGGGAAGAATGACTATTGTTGACAAAGATGTTGTCAGCACAAGTAATATTAACCGTCAGATAATTGCTCTTTGCAGTACGGTTGGTATGCCCAAAACCGAAGTGATGAAAAAGAGAATGCTGGATATTAATCCGGATATTAATATTGATGCAAGACAGGTGTTCTTTCTGCCTGATACAGCTGATGAATTTGATTTTGGCGAATATGATTATGTTGTTGATGCGGTAGATAATGTTACCGCAAAGATTGCGATAATTGAGGCGGCAAAAGCTGCAAAAGTACCGGTTATAAGCTGCATGGGAGCCGGGAACAAAACAGATCCGTTAAAGTTTGACGTGGCGGATATAAGCAAGACGTCGGTATGTCCGCTTGCAAGGGTAATGCGTCAGGAATTGAAGAAGAGAAATATTACTGATGTAAAATGCGTTTTTTCGACTGAAGAAGTAAAATGCAGCAGTGAAACAATCGGAAGTGTGGCATTTGTTCCATCCGTTGCAGGACTGATACTTGCAGGTGAAGTTATAAAAGATTTGATTAAGTAATAAACGACGAAGAAAAATAAGGCATATTGTATGTCAAAGAGGAGTAAGTGTGGAAGAAACAACCAGACTCAATAAATTTATAGCCGAATGTGGCGTGTGTTCCAGAAGAGAAGCTGACAAGCTTATCGAGGAGGGACGTGTAACAGTTAACGGAAAAGTAGCCGGCATGGGAATACGTGTAGGAAAAGGGGATGAAGTAATCTGCAACGGCAAGACACTTTCTTCAAAGAATGAGAAGGTGGTATTGGCATATTACAAGCCGATAGGGATTACCTGTACCGAAAAGGACAGATTTGCCGAGAAGACCTTAAAGGAAGCATTTGATTATCCAATCAGAGTTACGTATGCGGGAAGACTTGATAAAGAAACAGAAGGACTTCTTCTGATGACAAATGACGGTGAATTGATTGACAGACTTATGCGAGGCACCAACTCTCATGAAAAAGAATACTATGTTAAGGTTACCACGAAACTGGCATCGGATTTTAAAGAGAAGATGGAAGCCGGTGTGTTTCTTTCGGAATTGAACAGAAAGACAAAGCCTTGTAAGGTTAGTGTTATCGGGCCGTATACATTTAAAATAATTCTGACACAGGGGCTTAACAGGCAAATCAGGCGAATGTGCAGTGAACTGGGGTACAAGGTAAATGCATTGCAACGAACAAGAGTGGCCAATATTGAATTGGGTAAACTCAGACCGGGAACCTTCAGAAGAGTAAACGGAGAAGAATTGGAAGAATTGTACAGGCTTACAAAATAAACAGCGGGCCGATAAAATTACAAAAATATATAATATAGGCCGGAGACGGTCGGTTACAGGAATATAAAATGAACAGAGAAGAGTATATTAAACTTTGCGAAGAAATCGATTATCATATGAAACGTTATTACAACGAGGATGCGCCTGAAATATCGGATTATGAGTACGATCAGCTGATGTTGCAGGTTAAGGCTGCGGAAAAGGAACATCCCGACTGGATAATATCGGATTCTCCCACGCAAAAAATCGGAGGAACAACAAAGAGGGAAGCAGGAGTTACCGTTACCCATAATGTTCCCATGTTAAGTATTCAGGATGTATTTTCAAAAGAAGAAGTTATCGACTGGATTCATGAAGTGCGTAAAGTGTATCCGGATGCAAATTTCTCTGTTGAACAGAAAATAGACGGCCTTTCGATGTCGCTTCGCTATACGGACGGAAAGCTTACCCTCGCGGAAACAAGAGGAGACGGTCTTGTTGGAGAGGATGTTACACTTAATGCATTTGTTATTCCCGATGTGCTTAGGAATATTAACCTTCCGGGATATGTTGAACTTCGTGGTGAAGTATATATGTCTCATGAGGATTTTGAAAGATTCAATGACAATCAGGAGAAACTTGGCAAGAAGACTGCGGCAAATCCAAGAAATCTTGCTGCCGGAACTTTGCGTCAGCTTGACAGTATGATTACCAAGGAACGTGGTCTTCGTATGTTCGTTTTCAATGTTCAGGATGCTCACGACGGTTCGGAGGAACTTATGGTTTCTCATATTAAGGGACTGGAGAAACTACAGGAAATAGGTGTGGCTGTTGTTCCTCATAAGCTTTGTGTTACAGAAGAGGAGGTCCTTACAACAATAGATTCAATCGGAGAGAAGCGTGGCGAGCTTGAATATGATATAGACGGAGCAGTTGTAAAGATTGATCAGATTGAATATAGGGAAGCATTTGCAGGGTCAAGCAAGTATTCCGCAGGACATATAGCTTATAAGTATCCGCCGGAGGAGAAGGAAGTTGAGATAGAGGAGATTGAGGTTGCTGTAGGACGTACGGGAAAGATGACTTTCAGGGCCAGATTTAAGGAAGCAGTACGTCTCTGTGGAACGAATGTACTTCGGGCAACTCTTCATAATGCTGATTTTATTGCAAATATGAATATTGCGCCCGGTTGTAAGGCCATATGCAGAAAGCAGGGAGAGATAATTCCGGCTATAGTCCGGGTGACTGTACCGGCTGATGATACCTATATACCGCCACAGGTATGTCCGGTATGTTCACATATCCTAACAAGAGAAGAGGAAACCTGTGACATATACTGTACCAATCCCAGCTGTCCGGCACAACTTGTAAGAACCGTGGCATATTTTGCCGGAAAAGATGCAATGGACATCAAAAATTTTGGTGAAACCTATGTGGAGGACCTTGTAAATCAAGGGTATATCAAAGACTATGCGGATATATATAAGTTAAAGAACTACAGGGATGAACTTGTGGAAAAAGGTATTATGGGTAAGGACAGGAATACCGATAAGATTATGGACGCCATAGAAGAGTCGAAGACGAATGATGCATACAAACTGTTGACAGGTCTTGCTATCAGAAATGTCGGAAAGACCACTGCAAAAAGCCTTATGAAGCATTTTTCAAGTCTTGACGAACTGATGCAGGCTTCTGTGGAAGACCTTGAGAAGATAGATGATATAGGAAATGTTACGGCCCGTTGTATCGTAGATTTCTTTAATGATGAGGATAATATTAATGTAATCGGAAAACTACGCGACTGCGGACTGAATTTTGCGGCTTATAAGGAAGAAGGGGCTACAGATAAGCTGGCCGGCCTTACGATTGTTGTTACCGGAACTCTTCCGACTTTAGGTCGTAAGGAGGTTGCGGATCTGATAGAGAAGCATGGCGGCAAGTGCACAGGTTCAGTCAGCAAGAAAACCGATCTTCTTGTTGCAGGTGAGGCCGCAGGTTCCAAGCTTACAAAAGCTCAGGAACTGGGAATTAAAATAATAGATGAGGCTGAACTTTTGGGTATGTTGAAATGAAAATGAGAGATGATTTTGCGAAAAGAAAGAGATATAATATGAGGAAAGCTAGAATACTGTTCATAGTCGGTTTATGTATTATGATGTTTGGAATTACCGGTTGTGGTACCAATGATAAAACAAGAAAGCAAATGTTTGATACTCTTAAAGACAACGGGTATATCGAAGTTGGGAATTTGGAGTATGAGAACTACACAGAAACCAAATACGGATATATGAGCAAGGTTAAGTATTATGATTATCCTACGGAATATGGTACATATAAGATTGGATTTTTTAAGGATAGTAAGGGAATTGATCATGTTCATATTGTATTTAATAGCGATACCATGAAGATTCAGAATTACTACAAATTCGAGAAAGACGGTAACAAGAAGTTTAGGGTATCCGAAGCATATAACCGGAGTATTAATTCTTATCAGAAGGATGATTATGGAATTAAATCCTTTGATTGTTATCAGAACAGAATTTATATACTGGTTGATAAAACGGTGGCTGAAGAAAATGACAGCCCGCTTCTTGAATATGTTGAGGCTTATGCGTCATCAGGGGAGCTTCCTGACGTAGAAATATGTCTGGACGGAAAAAAATATAGTGCCACAGAAGTGAAAATTGATGATAATTGGGAATTGGACATTTTTTCGATTCAAATTGATTTTGACGTTGATAGTTTTCTTGATTTTGACTATGTAAAGATTGGAACGGTAGTAAAAAAAGCCAATCCGACAGAATAATTATATAAAATTATGTAAACCAAAGGAGACATATTATGCCTGTAAAGATTCAAGGTGATTTACCTGCCAAAGAAATACTTGAGGCGGAAAATATATTTGTTATGGATGATGACAGAGCAAGTCATCAGGATATAAGACCATTACAAATTGCTATACTTAATCTGATGCCGATTAAAGAAGATACAGAGTGGCATCTTCTTAGGTCCATGTCTAACACACCACTTCAGGTGGATGTTACATTTGTTAAGATAGCAAGCCATAATTCAACACATACATCGGCAAATCACCTTAATAAGTTTTATGTTACATTTGATGAGATTAAGAACAAAAAATTTGATGGAATGATTATTACCGGTGCGCCTGTTGAACAGATGGAGTTCGAAGAGGTTGATTATTGGCCGGAACTTTGCCAAATTATGGAATGGACGAAGACCAATGTAACCAGTACCTTCCATATATGCTGGGGGGCTCAGGCTGCTCTGTATTATCATTATGGGCTTAAGAAAACTGACATCGGAAAAAAACTTTTCGGAATTTACAGGCATCGTGTGCTTAACAGACGTGAGCCGCTTGTCAGAGGTTTTGATGACGAATTCTGGGTTCCTCACAGCAGATATACGGAAGTATCGCCGAAAGAAATATACAGCTGTGACAAATTGACGGTTCTTGCCGAAAGTGATGAAGCGGGAGTGTGCCTGTGCATTGCAGAAGGTGGCAGACAGGTGTTTGTACAGGGGCATTTCGAATACGATAGACGTACGCTTCAGAATGAGTATGAGCGTGATGTGGCCAAAGGTCTCGACATTCAGGTTCCAAAGAACTATTACCCGAACAATGACCCTAATGAAAAACCAAGACTTTTGTGGAGAGCTCATGCCAATACTCTTTATACGAACTGGTTGAATTACTATGTATATCAGGCCACGCCGTATGACGTGGATTCGATTGGTAGCAAAAACTAAAGAAAAGTCAGTAAATATGCGGCCTGCAGGCATTCGCCCTGTAGGTCGTTTTTTATACCCAACTTGGTGGTTTTTGATGGAATTTATCCGTATTTATCGGTAATTTTGGCGTTACTTTTGGTGCTAATGGTGTTAGAAATGGTGTTAAATTTGTCTCGGGACAAACTTGATTTTTGAAATTTTGGCCTCCTTGGGGACGGGGTTATGGGTTCATTTTACATAGCAAATATTTTGCAGTCGTTTTCTCATTTGTGAGATTCGGCTGCTTTTTGTTTGCTCAAAAATCTTTTAAACTGAATACTATTTTCCCTAGAGGGACGACTCTTTTCGTGAGGTGCTAATGCACCACCTTCAACCTTCTCAAGTTCTTCCCTTGTCAATTCTTTTTTTGTTTCCATAATCAATATCTCTTTTCGTTCAATGAATCAATAATATCATCGGGTTCGGATTTTCATTTACTTATTCGTCAGCACCTTTATTATCCGTAAGGTTTTCTAACATTGGATTTT
>JAZUDO010000001.1:0-30925 GCA_045639685.1 Lachnospiraceae bacterium | reverse complement strand
ATCATGGTACCGTTCAGATACACATTCTCGATGCCGTTGTATTCCATGTTAAAGCCGGCGCCCAATTCCAAAAGGGCTGAAATTCGGCCGTTCACAACGACCTCTCCCTTCGTCGGATTTAAGACCCCGGTAATAATTTTCAATATGGTAGACTTACCGGAACCGTTGGTACCGATGAATCCCACCGTCTCTCCCTGGCGGATGGATAAACTCACATCTCTGAGGGCATAATTTTCTTTGTACTGCTTCTTCGTCAGATGCAGTGCCTCCTTAAAACGATCGGAGGGTTTATCATAGAGTTTATATACTTTACTTAGATTCCGCACCTCAATAGCGGGAGCGTTCTGTAACACTTCGTTAGACATTTTCTATCCTCTTTATCCACTGACATTTCTAGATGACATCTGCGAAATGAACCTTCAATCTTCTAAATACGGTAGTTCCCATCAGGAACAGTAAACCGGTAACCACCCAGAAATATAAGGTTTCTCCGGGATATTCAAAGAACCATCCGCCTCCGTACAGGCTGTCTCTGTAACCGTTTACGACATACACCAGCGGGTTCAGCTTCAGGATGGTTACAACCACGTTATTTTTGATGGAATCCAGATTCCACAAAATCGGTGTTGCCCACATACCTATCTGAAGCAATATTCCGATTATCTGGGCAATATCCTTGAAAAATACCATAATTGCGCAGGTTGAATAGCACAGCGCCAGTACAAAGATAAATGTACAGAAGCTGTAATACAAAAGCTGTATCGTATAGATGCTTGGATAGAAGCCGTAAAATGCCGCTATTATAAGCATTATGCACATAAAGAAAAGATGGATAAAGGTTGCTGCAATAACCTTTATAATGGGCAGTATACTGATCTTGAACACTACCTTTTTGACCAGGTAGGAATACTCAATAAGTGCCTGAGTTCCGTTATTCAATGCTTCCGAGAAATAGAACCAGGGGACCAGTCCCGCCGTCAGAAAGAGCACATAGGGAATGCTTGTGGATCTGGCGCCTACCTGGTCTCCTGCCTTCATAATCACATCAAATACAATGTAGTACATGACAACCGTTACAACAGGCTGAACCATTGCCCATACCGCTCCCAGATATGAACCCGCATAACGTTTCTTAAAATCATTCTTGGCAAGCTTCCATATAAGATGTCTGTTCTGCCACAGTTCAATTGGCAAAACCGTTACCTTGTCATATAAGAGGATAAATGCTGCCTCTGCAGCCGCTATGAGGGATAAAGCAATAATCTTTTTGGTAAGCTCGTCGCTTTGGTCTGCATAGGGATTATGATGAAATCCTATTATCAGGGCCATAACAAGCATCAGTGTCGAAAAGACTGCAATCCCAACCGGCTTGCTGATATGTATATGAAGCTTCTTTATATGCTTTTTTGTATCACTGTTTGTGTTGTTATTTGTTGCCTTCTTCATTCTTTGTTTCTTCCGGTCGTTCCTTACTTAATTCCGTGTGAAAGCTTATACTCTGCAAAGCTTCCATGTACCTTGTCCTTATCGGAAAGCACAAGTTCAGTTTCCTCGTCAAAAGGCCATTTAACTCCCAAATCGGGATCGTTATACATAAGACCGCCTTCATCATTGGGATGATAGAAATCAGATACCTTATATACAAACTCCGCATAATCGCTCATAACATAGAAACCGTGAGCGAAGCCCTTCGGAACAAAAAACTGCTTCTTATTCTCTGCAGAAAGTTCAACGCCGAACCATTTTCCAAAGGTCTTTGAACCCTCTCTAAGGTCTACGGCTACGTCAAATACCTTTCCGCTGATAACTCTCACCAGCTTATCCTGGGGATAATTTATCTGGAAATGCAATCCTCTCAGGACGTTCTTCGTAGATGCTGACTGATTATCCTGAACAAATTCCACGTTAATTCCTGCAGCCTTGAAATCATTTGCCTGATACGTTTCCATGAAATAACCTCTGGCATCTCCCCTTACTTCGGGAGTAATAACCTTAAGTCCCTCTATCTCACATGTCTCTACTGTTATTTTGCCCATCTTCGTCCTTCTCCTTATCGGATTTATTATCTTTCGCTTCCGAAGTTTCATTGTCTTTGGCTTCCGAAGCATCATTATCCTTTTTATCCGAGTTTCCGGATACATCCAGAAAACTCATATTCATATCAACTCTTCCCTCAATTCCGGGAATCCTTCCGGCTGAACTGTACTGCCAGATATGATATGTTGCGCCATATGTGGGTTTGTCCGCATATTCCGCAAGCCAGGTGATATTGTCCTTTGACATCTTGGAAATATCAAGTCTGTTGTTAAACCAGTTTCTGCTGGCATAGACGCCTGCCTTGTAGCCTCCGCTTCTGATTGTTTCACAGAAGGCGTCTGCTGCCTTGGATCTTTCTACCACATCCAGATCGTCTGCACGTCCGTTTCCTCCCGCGGATTCGCTGTCGAGAAATACAGGATAGGTAATCTTGTAGTCCTTTATAAGGCTCATTACTGCGCTGGCTTCTTCCACCGCTTCTCTTTCATTTACCGCCTGGGAATAGAAATATATTCCTACGGGAATACCTTCCGCGATGGCATTTTCTATATTTGCTCTGAAGCAGGGGTCCTCTACAATTACGCCGGTCTGTGAACCTCTGTAACCGCATCTTATTATTGCGTAGTTTACTCCGGCCTCTTTGACCTTTGCCCAGTCAATCTCGTTGTTCCACTTCGATACGTCAATTCCAAACAATGCTCCGTCAAGCTTCTTGATACCGGAATTGCCGGAACTTTCTTCATCCGCATCCTTCTTTGACGTATCTTCCTTCGTCGCATCTATCTCCGCCTCAGTCTTAATGAGATAAGAAATATCAGCCACGGCTTTATATTCAATCTTGGCACTAATGCTGACACCAACAGGCTTTTCCGGTACCGCATAGCCTACAAGGGAAGCTGTTTTTATGCTGTAATCCCCCGGCGGAAGGTCCTCCACATGAATCATACCGTCTCTGTCATTGTCACTGTAGTCGCCTACTCCCGCAATATTTACCGTAAATTTGCGGCCTGTAATCAATTCCCCATCTTCAGAGAAAAACATAATACGAATATCCCTGTCGATGGTTGACGTCTTTACAAAAAGTGCCTTTCTCTCGTTATTCTCGTACTTTCCGTCACCGATTTTTTCTTCATCGAAAAATGTCTCATCAGACATCCATGCATACAAATCATCTGAAAGTACTATTCCTTCTTCAGTGGCAATCTCCGTTTCCGCCTGAACCTCTTCAACCACCTCGGTCACAGAATTATTACTATTCTTTTTGTTCAGGCCGTTGATTGCTACCACAACCATAAATACGGTGAGTACTGATAAAGACACAATCAAGAGCCCTGCTTTTACAAGCTTAGAGTCCATTGGCAACCTCTACCATATATTTTCCGTAATCAGTCTTCATAAGGGGCTTTGCAAGCTCCAGAAGCTGCTCTCTGTCAATAAATCCACGTTTGTAGGCTATCTCTTCAATGCAGGAAATGTACAGTCCCTGCCTCTTCTGAAATGCAGCTACAAAGTTAGCGGCATCAAGCAGCGAATCATGACTTCCCGTATCAAGCCAAGCAAAACCACGTCCCATGGTTTCAACCTTCAGGCTTCCGCGACGGAGATACTCATTGTTTACTGCAGTAATCTCTATTTCACCACGAGCGGAAGGTTTAACATTTTTTGCTATCTCAACAACGTCATTGTCATAGAAATACAATCCCGGTACAGCATAATTACTCTTGGGATTTGCAGGCTTTTCCTCAATGGATACCGCATTTCCATCCTTATCAAATTCAACAACGCCATACTCTCTCGGGTCACGAACATAGTATCCGAATATCGTGGCGCCGCTTTCTCTTGAGGCAACATCACGAAGCTTCTTTGAGAAGCTCTGTCCGTAAAAAATATTGTCACCGAGAACAAGTGCTACATTGTCATCGCCGATAAATTTCTCACCGATTATAAATGCATCAGCAAGTCCTCTGGGGCTCTCCTGAACCGCATATTCCAGCCTCAATCCCAACTGGCTTCCGTCGCCGAGAAGTTCCTCAAATACAGGCAAATCCCTCGGTGTGGAAATGATAAGTATTTCCCTAATATCAGCAAGCATAAGCGTGCTTAAGGGGTAATATATCATCGGCTTATCAAATACAGGCATAATCTGCTTTGATACAGCCTTTGTTAACGGATATAATCTTGTGCCGGAACCTCCGGCAAGAATAATTCCCTTCATAATGTTTCCTTTCCTGTTCGAACCCGGTAATCTCACGAATTAATATCCCAAATAGCTGATATCCAGGTCAGTGTTTCCTCCGATTCCTCCGATTGAACCCTTTGATGAATACTGCCACATATCTACTTTGCCGGTATAAGTAATCTCAGTGTTATACTGTGCAAGCCAAATCTTATATGCGCTCAGCGAACCGGCATTCATTTTACCTGAAAGCCATGACTTGTTTGCGTAAACGCCAGGTGTGTATCCGCTGTTCTTAAGTGTCTGGCAATATGCCTGAATAACAGCAGTTCTTGTATTGGAATCAATCTTGTCTCCACGTCCGTTACTTCCCTCGACATCAAGGAAAACAGGATATGAAATCTTATATTTCTTTATAAGATCAATGGTCATTGAAGCCTCTTCAACAGCCTCAACATCGGTTACTGCCTGGCTGAAGAAATAAACTCCAACCTTAAGTCCTGCATCATTTGCTCCCTTTATGTTCTTCTTAAAGGTCGGATCTTCTACAAGGGCACCTGTCGATGAACCTCTGTATCCACATCTTATAATTACAAATGAAACACCTGAATTCTTTACGGCAGTCCAGTTAATATCTCCGTTCCACTTTGAAACATCGATTCCGAAAGTACCTGAACTCTTTACAAGTGCTCCTTCACTGTCAAAGTTATACTTTGCACCCTGAATTACCTGCTCGCCCGTAACAGCAATTCCGTTCTTGTCATAGAAATATGTATTACCGTTAATATACTGCCATCCGGTATATTTCTTGTTCTCATTTTCTCCGGCTTTTCTGTAGAATTCCTTGATTGTCTTATCGTAGTAGTCCGCATATACGGCTTCTCTGAATTTTCCGTCAGACTGCTTAACATACATCTGCTTTCCGTTTTTATCCTTCAATTTAGTAACGGTATCCTTTTCCAACTCCACCGGTGAAGGTGTCGGTGTCAAAGTCGGCGACGGTGTAGGTATTGCCGTCGGTGTAGGTGTAGGCGTCGGTGTCGGTGTAGGTGTAGGCGTCGGTGATGGCGACGGTTCCTCCGGTGACGGTGAAGGCGACGGCTCCTCTGTTGGTGATGGTGAAGGTGACGGCTCCTCTGTTGGCGATGGTGAAGCCAGCGGATTCTCTGTTGGTGATGGCGAAGGATCGCCTTCATTATCAGCAACAAGCAAAAGTCTGTTTGAAGCCAGATATTTTTGGGGCACAGTCATAGGCGTTACGCCCATAAGCCTTGCACTTTTTGTCGGTGAAACTGCCGGTGTTAAAACCTGTTTTTTAGGGTCGATAATTGTATTCTTTTCAATCTTCACATACCCGCCGTCAATATCCGTAACTGTGGATTCAACCCATTCTACCGTATCTGCAAGGGTACCCTCGGTAGCAAGCTGTTCAGCCGTATCTTCCTTTTTTGCATTTATTTCATTTTCAGACTTAATTTCATCCGAAACATCAATCTTCTTGTAATCAAGCTTCTCCTTGATGTTAATCTTCACGGTTTCTTTACTGTAGGTAATACCCTTTTCTCCGGGCATATCAGCCATGGAAACCTTTGCTTCACCGGGTGTAACACTGTTAAGGTAAATGATTCCGTCCATATCATCATCGGTTGCCGAATATTTCTTTCCCTTGGCATCCTCAATGTTTACCTTAAACTCATGATTTGCTACCAGTTTTTTACTTTTTGCATTTATAAATTTAATCTTCAAATCCTTCTTAACAGAAGTAAGTGACATGGTAACGGAAATGTTGGTCTCATCATCCTTCTCAACATATTCCTTCGGTTCCTCATCTACCGGTTCAAGTTCCACAACTTCGTCCGGAATCGTATTGCGTGCATCTGCAATCGCAAGGAACTGATTGCTGCCCAAATCACCGATGGTCTGCATATTTGCCCCAAGGGGAGCAAATTCAGCTATTTTCTTTTTTGTAGCCTGTGAAGATGAATAAACCATTGCTGTAACTATGGCAACTACAACCACAAGAATTCCTGTTCCTGCAACAAGGATATCCAGTCCGGACATATTCTTAAAGAAAGCCGCTATCTTTCCGAAGAATCCGTCGCCGTAGTATTCTTCATCATCGTCCTCATCTTCATCATTCTCTTCGTAATGTGCTTCACTGTCATCATCCGCCCATGAAGCATATTCTTCAGCTGCCGAACGTTTCTTTTTCTTCTTTGCGGTTGCAACAGTCGCTGCGGCTGCTGCTCCGGATGCCTTGGACGTCTTTCTTGATTTCTTTGCAGGTACTGCATCTTCAGCATTTTCCTCTTCGCTCTCAATTATCTCAACATCTTCGTCATCTTCAATCTGTCTGTTCTTATTTGCAGCGGCTATTCTTTCTTCTTTTGTAACAACGGGAATATCCATATCCTCCAAATCGATGGGGTCATTGGAGAACATACTTGATGTAGCCTGCGCTTCAAGTTCTTCCCTTGCACGCTGTTTCTCTTCCGCACGTTTTCTTGCATTTTCACGAATGATTGCTTCCTGAGTTGCGGCAGCCTCTTCTCTGGCCTTCTTTCTTGCCTCAATATTGGCCGCGATGGCAGCATCACTGGCATTAATCTCCGCATGCTTTGCAATCTGTGCCTCAAGATTCTTTTTCCTGATTTCTTCGATTTCATCAGATTCTTCACCGAAGTCAAGGCCTTCGGAAGCTTTAAGAGTCTCAGCGGCCTTACGTGTCTCAGCATTCGTTGAGGTTTCAGCATTTGTTAAGGCTTCAGCATTTGTTAAGGCTTCAGCAGCCTTTTCTCTTGCTTCCTTCTCTGTAACAGCCGTCACTTCCGCAGCTCTGAGACGAGCGGCCTCATCCTCAGCTCGTTTTATATCTGCAATCGGAATAAATGCAGCTGTATCTTCAAGGTTTTCTTTCTCCTGTCTGTATGCCCAACTGACATCAGCATTTGCAGGATTTCTTCCGTTAATTCTATCCTCTTCATGCTTTTGATCTGCAGCAGCAAGAAACTCTTCGGGAATATAATTCAGACCGCTTGTAAGGCCGTCAAGAAGGATTTCTTCTTCTTTTTTCTTGTCAGCGTCAGACCCAAATCCTCTTCCGAAATCATATTTCTGTCCTGTCTCTTCATTGACCTCCAGATTATCCAGTTCTTTTTTAACATCAAGTTGTGACCAATTTTGCGTACTGTCAAGGTCTATGAAATCTTTATCGTCGTTCATATAATATACTCCGTTATCCAATATGTTGTATCTAGGGTTGTTTTCTTCACAAATGCTTGTAAAGAGCGCATAAACCCACAATCTATTGTATTATATCATTTCCTATGATTATATACAAGGTATTCCGAACACGCTTGCTGTTCCTTTCTGAGTACACTTGCCATTGCTGATATGGCTTTTGGTTTGCTTGGATTTGTTTATGATTTGCGGCGGATTTGCTTGTGGATATGCTTGGAATTCGCTTGAATTCGCTTGAATTCACGCTCGAAGCATCATGTTTTCACCAGATTTGCCATCAAAAACATAAAATCCGATTGCTTGATGGCAACAAAAATCAACCAAATTCTGAAATTTTGCCATTACAACATCAGAACGACAACACTAATGGCAAAAAGATGATATGAACGTTACCATTGGACTTATAAAAAAGAAAATCTGATGGCAATTCAATACCATCAGGCTCAAATAACAATGTATATAATGGCAAAAGCCAAATTTTTTCTGCAACTTGATTACCATCAGCGACGAACGCAGAGGCGCTCCAATGGTAATCACTCGGAATTTCTTGTCACAACAAGCTAATCCATACCAAAATTACCCGCACTTGATACCACAGTCTTCACGCCACGCCAGCCCGCACTTGATACCACAGTCTTCACACCACGCCAGCCCGTACTTGATACCACAGTCTTCACGTCACGCCAGCCCGTACGTCATGCCCTCTTACACGTTATAGATTATTATTCCCGCAAAGATAACAATAATTCCGATAATCTTTTCCTTCGTAAACTTCTCCTTGAAGAACAGCCGTGACAAAACAGGCACAAGGATGAATCCGATTGCCTCAATTATCGGAACTGCCGTCATAGGGAGGCCTCTGTAGGCTATCAGACTTCCAAAAAGCGAAATAAACATCAGTCCGTAGCCAATAATAACAGGTGCATTAAGGTAGTCCCTTATGAAAGAAATATGTGGTCTGTTTGCTCCCACCTTCAAAAGAATCTGTGAAAAGGAAGCTATAACAACTCCGGTTACGGCAACAAGTGCATACACATTAAGCATCTTCCTGCACCTCCTTGCCACCTTCCGGTTTCAGATTAATGATTACCGTTCCGATTACGACAACAACAATCCCTATAATCTGCTTTACAGTAAGGGTGTCCTTAAAAATGACAACAGCCCACAGGCCTGTCCACAGGAGAGCCATGGCCCTGTTGGCATAAGCAACTGACAAATCAAATCTCTTTATCATCTGTTGCCAGCAGATAGCATATATTCCCAAAAAGAACACATCCAAACCATAAAACATAATGAATTTGAAAGACATCACTTCCGTATCTGCTGCAAGCTTGCCGATTATGCTGGTGGATGTATAAATAATAACAACGGCTTGTAACAATATTATGTTTTTAAATTTAATCAAGAAATTTTTCATAATTTATGCAGGTTCCCTAACCTATCAGACCACTTTGATTTTTACTTTTACTGTTCACCTGTCCATCTTCCGCTTGCTCCGCAGGGAAGAACAAGTCCGTTACTGCTTATAGGAAGTCCTATTTCAGAAGATTCAACACTTCCGCCATACTTTTTGCAAACCGTGGTGCTGAGCATGTAAGTAAGTACAGCCGGTTGCAATCCCGTAGTGTAGGAATTAACAAGATAAAACAGCGGGTTATCAGAAAGGATGTCCATTGTAAGCTCAATAAACGGGTAAATGGAATCCTCAATCTTCCAGATTTCCCCCTTGGGGCCTCTTCCGTAGGAAGGCGGATCCATAATAATCGCATCGTATTTGTTTCCTCTTCGAATCTCGCGTTCAACAAATTTAACACAATCATCAACAAGCCAGCGAACAGGCTTGTCTGAAAGTCCCGACGCAGCCGCATTTTCCTTGGCCCAGCCAACCATGCCCTTTGAAGCATCAACATGCGTAACACTTGCGCCTGCTGCTGCGGCGCTCAATGTTGCACCTCCTGTATAGGCAAAAAGATTGAGCACCTTAACAGTTCTTCCGGATTCGCATGCTTCGCGAATCAGTTTTGAAAACCAGTCCCAGTTTGTTGCCTGTTCAGGGAAAAGTCCCGTATGCTTAAATGAAAACGGTTTGAGGTTGAATTTCAAATCCTTATAAGAAATCTGCCATTCCTCGGGAAGATCAAAAAATTCCCACTCTCCTCCACCTGCTTTGCTTCGATGATAGTGGCCGTTCATCCACTTCCATCTCTTATCACTTTTATCTCCGGACCAAATAACCTGAGGATCCGGACGTACAAGTGTATAGTCGCCCCATCTCTCAAGCTTTTCGCCATCTGCCGTATCAATTACTTCGTAGTCTTTCCATTCTTTCGCAATCCACATATCAGTTTTCCAATCCTGTCTCCCAGATAAGTTTTTCCAATCCTGTCACCCAGATAAGTTTTTCCAATTCTGTCTCCCAAATAAGTCATTCCCAGCGGCAGGCCAAAGGATGCCGCAATATATATCCACTTATAGACCCCGATTCCACCGGGGCAGTATGCATAGTATACATCAGACGTAAAACGTTCCAAATCAAAATCAGCGCATATGCCGTATGTTCTGTTAAGGAACAGGAACACCAGCCCAACAACCAACCATCCGCTTAGGTGGTAAAGGCAGATTTCCATGGTATGTCTTCCAACATAATCTGCCACAGCATGTTTTCCCGGAATACTCGCAATTATTTTGGAAATTCTAAGCCACAAAGCAATACCGGTTACAGTTGTTATGTATGGAATAAGGGCGTTATTTTTAAATCCGTTTACCCAAACCGCGCTGAATGCCAGGCCTGCCTGCGAAACGCATAAAATTAAATTTAGAATTAACAATATAGAGAAGTATGGTAGGTTCTTTAAAGTGTCCTTTCCCTCAAGTTTAGCCTTGTACAGGCGCCCCAGCTGCAAAACCGGTGCCATGAACATAAGCCTTCCCGGTATCCTGTACCAGTCATATACACTTCCTCTTTGAGATAAGATAACTGTCGTTATTCCAAGTGTAAGATATAATATCATTATGACGTATTCGTTATCAAGCTTTATCATCGAAAGAATTCTTCTTCCGATTACGTTGCACACTTCAAGAAGAAACAACGCAGGTATAAACCACCCCGGTGCGTTAAGCATAAACTGATGACCGTCTGCAAATGGCGCAACGAACAGATTATACAGTGTGACATTTCCGCCGTATATAAATCCAAATCTGTGAAGAATCATCACCAGAAGTCCTATAAACAGATTACATATTCCATAGGGCAAAAGAAGACGAATTGCCTTGCGCTTAATAAATGCAAGAATATGTTTTTCATCCTCAATCTTATAAAAATATCCCGTAATGAATACAAATATCATCACATGGTAGGAATAATAAGGAAAAAGACCTCCGAATTCCAATACATTGTAATCCAGATGTCCCAAGATAATCAGCAAAATAGCAATACAGGATAAAATTGAAAATGTCAGATTTCTTTCCTTTTCCACAAGCAAACTACCCTTTTCTGCAGTAAACTGTCGCTCTCATTTTCTCTGCGTCCATCAACCGCGTTCTCCTACAGCGATATAAGCTTCGCAACTCTGTCCGCCACAACCTTTGCTCCGTCAGCATTCAGATGATAACCGTCGTAAAGCAATTGGTCTCTGTTCTCTACATGAATTGCTCCGAAATATAAATCAATAAATGAAATTCCCCTTGTTGCACAAACGTTAACTTCCCAGCCCAGATAATCATTAAGTGTACCGTTTGCCAGGTCTATTGTTGTACCGTCAACATAGTAATCATCTATGGTTTTTCCGCAGGCAGGGGTAGAAAGAACAACAATTCTTATATATGGATACCTTTCCTGAATGAGTTTAACAGATGCGCTTAAGGCTCCGCAGAACGTTGTCACATCATCCTCATCACCGGGATTATAGATATTCCTGTGATCGATATAGTCGCTTAAATCATAGAAAATAACAGCACAGTCAACAGTGGACATATCAATGCCCTCCAGTTTAACGGCTTTATTGTATGCTGTCTCGGAAACTCCGGCTGCCGCCTCGGTTATCCCACTTATATCTCCCCTTGTTACTCCATCAACCACATCATACAGACTTATTCCGTCATAGGGGTTGGAATTGTCACCTATGGGATTATATCTGCACTGATATGAATCAGGAATACTTGCATTTATAACATTTGCTTCCAAAGAACGTGACAGTTCCACTGCAAGCAGGTTGTTTTCTTCATTATCTGCAAATGGCGAATTTCCGAATGCTATTATTGTATTAACGCCATCTTCCGGCTTCCCGGCAAGCTGATCTGTAGTCATCGGCTGGATATAGTCATTTGGTTCGGTATCAAACTCTGTTTCATCAATGTCAACGCCTGCATCGATATCCTGTCCCCTGTTCCACATGAACAGGCTTATTCCACAGCCGATAAGCACAACTATTACAGCGGCAAAAAAGATTAAATGCCCATTCTTTTTCCGCTTTCTTCCTCTCTTTACATCGCTTTCTTCAAGATCTCCGAAATCCTCTTCGTCAAACTCGAATTCGTCATTTTCTTCTTTTATATCTTCAAAATCGCTATTAATTTTCTTCGCCATTTAACACCATTCCTTCTTCAACGCCTCTTCTTCGGCGCCTCTTCTTCAACTTCACCCTGCATTAATCCTGATCCCAGAAATCCACTCTGGTGTTCCTGTACACATCATAGTTTTCAGTCTCACCAATCTTAATAATATCATAGTCTTCCGGCTTTCCACCGGTAAGCACATGATTCTTCTCCAGGATAATGTAATTGCAGTAATATTCTTCCGCCAGTTCCGACAGTTCGCCCAAATCCATTTCCGGCTGTATGTACAAATCATACATGGCATTGTCATCCTTTAACCATGTTTCAACCATTGAATTACGACCGAAGGGCATCTGAATGGTTGTTGTGTACTGCCTTACATAATGCACAAGATCCGTAGGAAAAGCCGCCCAGACACGTTCTCTTCCTTCATCAGGTTTTATCATGTCGCATATTTCTATTGCCTCCTGAGGCAAATGATAGTCATTTTCAGCTTTGGACATATAAGGACTGTTATATACGTAAGTTCCGCCGATTATCAGAATGCAGGAAAGCAGTGCCAGTCCTATCTTGGTATGTACTCCCATTACCCTGCAGCCTGCGTATGCAATAACCGCTGTCATTGGAAGCAGCCACAGAATACGGTAATATGTGCCCTCATCCAGTCTGTTATACAGCATGTAAAAATAAGGTATAAAAAACAGAATCTGAATAAGAGCCGGGGTATAAACAAGCAAAACCCTTATTCTCTTGTCTTCCTCCGTAAACCAAAGATATATGAGTGCAATAATAAACAGAATGCAGTAATATCCGGTTCCGTTATATTCTTTAAAAATCTCAATCGTCGTATTCATTCATTTGCTCCGTTACAATAGAAGATACAGCACGCCATACACCACAAGAGGGATACAGGTGATAATAAGTTTCAATAAAATCTGAAGGTTCTTTTCCTTTATGCTGAGCAAAAGACCTGAAAGTCCAATCAGCATAGCCATCAAAAATACACTGGCGGTGGAACTCATGGCCGCAACTATATTGACAATGAACAAAATAATCCACAGTCCGAGTCCGTTGTCATTTTGATCGCTGTCAAACAAGCTCAAGAGGAGCCATATAATTGCAGGAATGCAGACATTTGCCAAAATCGACTTACCCTGCCAGGTTCTTGTCAGGAAAAATGTTGCATTGGTATATATTGATACATTGCCGAAAACCTGCATGATGGCAACAAATATCATAAATATGGGAAGTTTCTTTCTTTCTTTTCTGAGAACATTTCTTCCTATCTCCATATAAATGGCATATGTAAGAGGAATAAGGAAAAATCCCGACAAGAGATGACACAATACTGTAGCATGTGCTCCGCAAATCTGTGCAATATAAGAAAGCCAGATTGGGAAGGTTGCCAGGGAATGTCTCAAATCGATGCTTGTAGACAGACCCGTATAAGGTCTGATTCTGTAGAGAGTGCCGGTTTCCTGAGACAAAAGTGATTCAACAACGTAATATGCATCATCTCCGTCAAAAGAACTCATTCTCGCAAACATAACCAGTTGGAAAATGAGAATGCCTGCGAAAATGCACCACTCGACTATTTCCTCCACCATAAGATTTCTCTTCAGTGAACTCTCGGCGAAAATCTGACTGTCTTTCTTTTTACTTATTACAAAAAGTGCAATTCCGGCTATCGCAGAAGCAATCATCATTATCGAATAAAGGATTATTATCGACTCAAAGCCCCAGGGATTTGAAATGATAAAAGGAACTGCAACAAGCTGAAAAATCGCAAGATCATACAAAAATCCGCCTATATAAATAACAGCTATTGTTCTTTTGGATTTTGCGACAAAATAGGCAGGTATGAAGCCCGTAGTAAAGGGCACAATTGTAAAAATTAAAACAAGAATTAGTATTGTATAAAGCATTTATTTACTCCGTTAATTGTACCAGTCATCCCAGATTGCGTCATAGTCATACTCTGATGCCAGTTCATCAAGAGCCTCAAGCTCACGGTTTGCCTTTTCCATGGTCTCATCCAATGTATTTCCCGTGACTCTGTGAGTTCCGTCCGCAAAGCATTGTACCATATATTCGCAGATTTTGGGATGGTAGTGTGTATAATCGGCATAATTATTAAGATTGCAGATTATTTCTTCATTATTCTGGAAATAGAAAATTTCAACATTTTCATATACAGAAAGTCTTTCTGTTATATAACGATACTTTTCAATTACCTTATCAAGCTCATTTCTGTTGCATACATTATTCCAATACAGAATACTGTAGGGCGGAAAAAAGATTGTAAAGGTAGTCTCAGGATGCGCCTCAATGTAAGGAATAATATTGGCGTCAAGATTCTTCCCTATTGCCTCTGTATACACTTCAGCTGCAGGGGACGTATCACTTACCGGGTCCTCCTCATAATACATAAGAACCAGCGCCTTGCTGTAATGCTCATCCTGCCACCAGAAGGGATAAATCATATCCCAGGAGGTCTTGTCTTTGCTGTCAAATATGGGGCGAATGCAATAATCCAGCAGAACATCCTTGTTCAATACATATTTAACATCATTCAGCTTATTGTTATCATACAGATAATCCGTAATGGGGAACTTGGTTTCATCGACCCCTCCGGAATAATTCAACTCGTCTATCCCAAGAAAAACCCGCTTCACTCCTGTGCTCTTTGCATCAAAGATAAACTTCATAATGTTACTCTGATCCTTCGGGTATGCCCCGTTGTAGGGTAGTTTGATTGTATTAAGGCCAAGAGTATTCGATACATATGCGGTATTGAAATTTACCACCATGGAAGAGCCAAGTATAACAGAATCATAATCCATGTTCTTAGCCAGTCCCGGATTCATATCCACCTGGTCGTCAATCACATAGGGGAAATCCGTCAGCGGTTTATGATATTGAAAAAACGGATCAATCACAATGACTATGGATGCCACAGCAATCATGCCGACAAGCAATGTGACAAGACATGCAATTAACCATCCGGTTGATTTCTTCATTAATTAACTCCTAGAAATTGAAATAAAGGAATGTACTTACTCCCGACAGTGATATGATGCACCACAACAACAGGATTCCCGTTACTATTCCGCTAAAAGTCTTATATTTTATCCTCTTTGCCATTTCATGAACATTTGGCGCAAAGAAGACAATCACAAGTGCAAATATCGTCTCCGCAACCATAAGAATATATTTGGCAAATGGCAGATTCGACAATTTAAGTATCTTCAGGACATACCAGAATTCTCCAAGATTAAAAAACTCCGCAAAGGTCTCTCCCGGTATTCTCCATTCTCCGAAGCAGGCAACCTTCAAAAGGCTTATGCCCTGAGCCACACTTTCGGCTCTGAAAAACACCCATGCCACATTAACGAAGGCAAATGTCAGCAGTACGCAAAGCGCTTTCACTGCCCTGTTATTTTTCTTCATAACATTGTTGCCGGTTTCTTTGGTTTGCGCATTTTTTGTCCCGGATTTAGCGAGCATAAATGCTCTTGTAAGAACATACAAAAGGCCGTGCATGCATCCCCAAAGGATATAATTCCACCCTGCTCCGTGCCATATTCCGCTCAGAAGGAAGACTATGAACAGATTAAAGAACATTCTGCCCTTACCTTTTCTGTTTCCTCCCATAGGTATATATATGTTCTTTGTAAAGAAACGATTCAGGGTTATATGCCATCTTTTCCAAAAATCTACTATGTTCTCGGCTTTATAGGGTGAGTTAAAGTTAATTGCTATTTCATATCCAAGCATTCTTCCTGCACCTATTGCCATATCGCAATATCCGCTAAAGTCGAAATAGAGCTGAAGTGTATAAAAAAGTATTACCAGCACAGCTTCCGTTGCCGATATTGAACCAATATTTTCATATCCGTAATTAACTGCTCCCGCAAGTGTGTCCGCAATCAGAACCTTTTTCGATAAGCCCAGCGCAAACACAAAAAGTCCGTTAGCAAAGCTTTCACAGTCAAACTTTTTGTCTTTTGCGCCCAAAAACTGCGGTATCATTTCCTCCCCCGACACAATGGGACCGGCTATAAGTTGAGGAAAAAATGTAACAAATAGTGCATAATCCACAAATCCTACGTCGTGCATTTCCCCACGATATGCGTCATGAAGAAATGATATCTGCTGGAAGGTAAAAAAGCTGATTCCCAGTGGAAGCAGTATCCCCTTCAAAGGAATGTCCGTCTTAAACAGCAGCTTGACATTTGACAGGAAGAAATCAAAATACTTGAAATAAAACAATACTCCCAGGTTTATAACTACACCTGCTATGAGAATCATTTTCTTCCTTGCTTCGCTCCGTTCAATGCCTCTGTACAGCCCAAAATTGACAAGTACGGAGCCAATCATTATCGCCAGGTAATAAATATTAAAATATCCGTAAAACCACAAAGAGAAGGCTATGAGCCAAAGCTTTGCGGCTGTAGCAGACCTTCTCTTTAAGAGGTAATATCCTGTCAGGCAAAGAGGAAGGAATGCAAATATGAATATGTAAGAATTAAAAAGCATCAGTCTTCCTCATCGTAATAATAATCATCATTTTTCTTCTTTTTGATAGCCACTCCGGCAGCAAGAGAGCCAATCAGTATCAGTGCGATAGCTATTGCACCGTACAGAAGGATAATATTCTCGGCTATGAATGAGCCGGGCTCCGTCTCCGTTGCTCCAAGAATCGGCTGTGTTTCATCAGTTTCACCGATTGAATCGGTTTCTGACGACTCAGTATCGCTTATATTCAAAGCTTTTGTCAACTTCGGATCAAGAGATGCATCTGCGTAGGCAATGACATACATTGATGCATGATCAAGTATAAATGATGCATATCCATCTTCGCCTACTCTGCCCTCATTGATATATTCCATTGTTTCCGTTTCCGGATTGTACCAGAAGAGATTAGCAATCTTTCCTATCATTTCCGTATCGGAAGGAATCTTCATGGTAACAGGGAATCCGAAGGCGCCTTCATGTTTGAGTTCAATCTGTGTATACTCGTTACCGTCGACACATCCCTCAATCAGGTTCTGAGGAATTCCCGTCGCCTCCAAATCTACCGCAAGATTTATATCTATATCGCCATAGTCCGAAACTCCCGACAAATCCACATCCCAGATTACATCGTTGGCCATGGTTATTTCAAGTCTCTTGTTATTTTCAGAAATATACTCTTCTATCTTCTCCTTATTCAGAACTGTTGTAGACATCATAACTACACTGATAGGCTTTTCGCCTTCAGCAAATTCATCTACCTGTTCAATCTCCGGCTTAACTTCTTCATTATTGGCACGTCTCGTTACCTTCGGTGCCTCTGTCGTTGTAGGCGCTGCCGTTGGTGTAGGCGCTGCCGTTGGTGTTACCTTCGGTGCCTCTGTCGTTGTAGGCGCTGCCGTTGGCGTTGGCGCTGCCGTTGGTGTTGCCTTCGGTGCCTCTGTCGGTGTAGGCGCTGCCGTTGGTGTTGGCGCTGCCGTTGGTGTTGCCTTCGGTGCTTCCGTTGGCGTTGGCGTTGGTGCCGCCGTTGGAGTAGGCGCTGCCGTCGGTGTTGCCGTTGGCGTTGGTGCCGCCGTTGGAGTAGGCGTTGCTGTAGACGTAGGCGCTGCCGTCGGTGTCGGCTCCTCTGTCGGTGTAGGCTTAGGCTCCTCATATCCACATACGTTGCACTTTCCATTCTTCATCTTATGACCTGTTTTGGGTGCAAATTCCTCATAAGAGTCGCCACATCCGCAGGTATAAATATACTTTCCGTCTTCCGTGCAGGTTGCAGTACATTTTTCCAATGAATAATCATGAATATGTATCGGAACAACAGGGAGCTCATAGCCGCAACGCTTGCATACGTTGTTCTCGTTATAATCATGTCCGAGAGCGGCTATTGTCTCTGTGTAGGAATCACCGCATTTGCAGGTATATGTCATTATACCCGTTGTCAGGCATCCTGCCTCTTCAGTAATCTTTGCCTCATATTTATGAACATGTTTATCCTTCAGCGCAGGAATCGGCTCATCATAGGTATCGCCGCATTTTTCGCACACATATGTACGTATTCCGTCATCAATATCCGTCGGCTCAAGTGTTACAGTACACTTGTAATTATGTCCGGTTGCATTCTGCCGCAATACCTCCCTGCTTCCGCAAATGACACATTTTCTGGTCTGTTCCCCATCATGGGTACAATCAGCAGGCTCGCCTTCCCAATCGCCATATTCATGGTGATTGCAGACTACAGATACATTAAGTTCAACCTCCGTCGGCTCGTAACATGAAGAATCCGCACAATAGTACGCCTTGCAGCTTATCTGACCGGTCTTCTTAGGTGCAACAAGTGTCTCATCCTGCCAGCTAAAGCCTGAAGGAAGTGATACATCCGCAATAGTCGCACCTGCTTCAATCTTCAGATTGTTAGGAAGAACAACATCGTCCGCCTCCGTCTTAGCCTTTTTAACAGTTACAGGCATAAGAAGTGTCATTGAATTATATTTACTGTTATCCGGATTATAGGTTACGCTGTAGCCCTCATTTTCAACCATGGGCGTCAATTTATCATCTACCCATGCAAAGCCCTTTGGAAGTTCAATATCCGCAAGCTTCAAATCGGGGGCATACACCGTTTCAATCTCCGGCATCTCTATCTTCGAAATAGCAATATCAGCCTTTATGACATTAACATTACACTTTGCCGTATTGGTTGTATTTTCTGTCCTCTTTACGGAAATGGTTACCTTTCCGGGCTTAATACCCGTAATAACTCCATTGGAATCAACCGTTGCAACCTTCTCATCAGAAGAGGTATATGTCATAGGCACATCTGTATTCTGCCCGCCATTAATCAGGGAAATGAGAACTGCATTCTGATCTACCGGCAGATTCTCAACCGTCGATACATTCAGACTGATAACATCTTTTGCATTTGGTTTGTTGCATTTTCCTTTGGGCATACTGTCATATACCGGGATTTTGAATACAAAGGGCGTATCAACCATCCCAGCATTGCTGTAAGCCTTGTATGTAGACAGCGCCTCACTGTAGGGTGCTGCAATATTCTGCATATACTGATGGGTATACAAAGTCTTGTCGGAAGCATCAACATCAAACTTCTGAAGGTACAGCGTATCCTGCCCTCTGCCCACGTAGTTTGACGCAACAATCTTTGAGCCTCCCTCAAGAGACTTAATCCTGGTGTTCCAGCCCTGGCTTCTTGCATAGGTAAGCCCATTTGCATATATCTGCTCATTAGATGTACCGCTGGCTTTCACATTGAAATAATTGTACAGATTCTCATATCCGGGATATTTTCCGGAAATAAGAGGAGACGTGCCGTTAACGCCCTGCTCCTGTTTAACGCGTGAAGCAAGTGCTATGGGGCTCATATTAAGGCCGGCACCGATTTTGACAAATGTTGCTGCATAGCTTTCATTTGTTCCGGGTATGCCGCCTGACATAAAGGTTCCGTTCAACACCTTGGCAACCGATTCCGTTGTATGTGTTGTGCTGTTATAGGTTTCCTGTTCAAACATGAAAATGGTATTCTCCTCCAGGAAATTACGAGGATCCATGTAATAGGAAATGATTCCCGGTGTAGCATAATACCAGCCGGAACCGTAAAGTTTATCCTTAAAACTCGAATCTGCGGATGAACTGATAAGACTTCGGTCTCCGGTCTCCGCTTTGATTACATCATTCCATTTAAGCCCTACGTTCTGGCGAACAAATCGCCAGTTTGGATGTGTTTTTCTCAGCGCATAAAGAGCATCCCTGTAGCTTTCGGGAAATGCTTCAATATCGGAGCAGTCGCTCACATCCCTTATAGCTTCTCTGTTTTTTGTGGTAATATATTTGTCTTCCCATGAAAGGAAACGGGAATCGCTGCTGGCGAGAAATTCTCTTTCAACATATCCCAACACAGTCTGGCCGGCATAGCTATAGGAAACCCGGTACCAGATATTTCTACCCTCATCAACATCTACAGAAAGGATTGAAACGCTCTGTCCCGAAGCAATTGTAATGATGTCTTCACTGTAATAATCAGCCTCAGACTTAAGTGTATAGGCGTCCTTAAGATATATGGCTGCTGCTATACTTCTGCTCTTTGCCAGTTTCTCCAGTTCCGTCCTTGCGGCATCCAATTTGCTTATAACATAGTTGGATGTCTTAACCGCTTCAGTGGGTTCGGCAAAAGCAGGGGTTGAAAGTCCCAAAACCATTGCCATAGCCAGTGCAAGTGCACGATTCATTTTTCCTTTAAACTTCTTTATACTCATCCAAATTCCCTTTATAACAAATCTTATACTATTTGATACTATTCTCTGTATCCGTAATATTTCAAAAACCAGTCTGCAAATCTTCCAAGACCCACATCAATACTCGTATCCGGCTTGAAATCAAAATCCTTCATAAGTTCGCTGACATCCGCAAATGTTCTGGGAACATCACCGGGCTGCATGGGAAGAAACTCCTTTTTAGCTTCTTTGCCAAGTTTCTCCTCAAGAACGCTTACAAAGTCCATCAGTTTCACCGGACTGTGGTTTCCGATATTGTATATCTTGTAGCAGGCGCCAAGGCTGTCAGGCTTGGGCGGATTGCAGAGCATGTTGTATATTCCGGTTACAATATCGTCCACATATGTAAAATCACGCTCCATATTCCCGTGATTATATATCTGAATCGGTTCATCCTTCATAATCTTCAACGCAAACTTGTATGCTGCCATATCCGGTCTTCCCATTGGACCGTATACGGTAAAGAAACGAAGGCCTGTGGTTTTCATTCCGTACAGTTTGCTGTAGCTATAGGCCATCAGTTCATTTGATTTTTTAGTTGCTGCATAGAGGCTAACCGGTCTGTCTACCGTATCATCTGTGCTAAATGGAATTTTCTCATTTCCACCATAAACAGAACTTGAAGATGCATATATGAGATGCATCACCGGATTATGTCTGCAACACTCAAGAATATTGGCAAAGCCTACAATATTTGACTGAATATAAGCATCCGGATTTTCTATGCTGTATCTTACCCCTGCCTGTGCTGCCAGATTCACAACCACATCCGGTTTATACTCTGCAAATACCTTGTCCAGCATCGGCTTATCTGCCAGGTCTCCCCTCACAAATGAGAAACCATCAAATGCTTCCAGTTCACTGAGTCTGAGTTCCTTAAGGCTAACGTCATAGTAATCATTCATATTGTCATATCCGACAACCCGGGCACCGGCTTCAAGAAGTCTCTTCGAAAGATGATACCCGATAAATCCAGCAGCTCCGGTAATCAGATAAGTATATTTATTATTAAAGTTTTCCATGATTAGTCTCCTGACATTCCGTTAATATAATTCTTTTTCATCCTTGCACTTGAAGAACCGGGAATTCCCGCTTGCCTTCTTGAATGGGTATATTATGATTTACATAACATACCACTATCAATATAACACTTTTGTTTACATAAGTCTACAATCGATTCACAAAAAATCTTCAAACCCGGTAGCGCCGAATCCTTCAAACTTCACCCAATAATTATCCAGATTATTATTGCCGTTATTCTTCATAATATACCGGTCGAAATCAAAACGTTCCATACCGATAGCCCGCAGATGCTCATAGTAAAACATGCAGCCTTCTTTCATGGTTCTTCTCTTAAAGAATTCATTAATATTGTTATATGTCACACCATAAACAGCCAATTCCGGCGGAAAAAACCTACTCTCACTGAGATTTATCGCCTTTACCAGTTCTCTGTCTTTAATCTCAAAATCAAGAAGTGGCGTGTTCCAATAATAAAGAATTCCCTTCAGATTATTGATTAGCCTTATTTCCGCCATGATTCTCTCATCCTTTCCATATATGTGTTTGCAAATGGCATATCCAACAGACAGTTGTACCTAATATCCGTAACCCCATTATAGTATTGTGTTAAGTCATATTCTTTCTTAAGCATATCCAGCAATTCAAATGGATCTTCGCCATAGGGCGCCACATAGACATGCCTCATAGCATCATCAAAAGATAAATATTTATCCCTGTATCCGTCATTTTCAAACAGTCCCATTCCATTATCGAAAACAAGCGGTATCTCATACCTTCCTGCATTACAGTTGAAAAACAGTCCAAAATTTCTTGTATGTCTGTCTATATTACCTGTAAGACAATCAATCACAGCCAAATCAAGCATATATTTAAATGCTTCTTCATAGGCTATATTGCCTGCCTGCGAAATTTTTTCGGCACACCATTTCATCTTGCCTATTGCATCCAGCTTAATAAACTCCTGCTCATTGGAAGACGTACCAATTCTTTCCAGCAAACTCTCAAATGAAACAAATGTATATCCGTCCAGTTCAAAATTCGCGGAATAAACTCCTTTATAGATTCGTCCTCCATATACAAATTCGCATTCCCTTTGCTTCACACAGGGGATGCCCAGCTGCTCGCATAGGTCTGAGGCCACCAGTTCAACAGCCCAATCATTCATATTAATTCCCGAAATAATCGCCTGAGACTTCACGAAAAATCTTCTGTCTCTTGAAATTGCTTTAAGTTGATATCCATCAGTATCTGTTCTAGAATACAGAATATCTTTTTGGGTAAATGCAAATCGTGGGATATTTTCCGCTTCATCAACATGAATCACAAATCTATCGCTGTTAGAAGAAACATCCGTAATGCTAAATTCATTTCGAGGTATCTCCTGAAATAGCAGCCTTCGGGAACTGCATTTTTCCAAACCATCCGACAGAAATATCTGCTTTTCCAGAAATGTCCCCAGATCATCCCATGTAGGATTCTGCACCAGTCCGAAAGCATACTGACTGATTCTCAAAGCATAGTTCTCTATCTTGATCTGTTCTTTTCTGCAATCCAGTTCAATCCTTGTAGCAACTTTGCCATCAACAATGTAATCTAACGTAACCATATGATTGGTTTCATCTTTCAATCGCTTATATAGAGCCTGCCTTGTGATTCCGCATTCCTTTGCAATCGCTGTTACACTCTCGCCCTCGCCTATGCGTTCCTTTATAACAGCGATATCGTCTGAGCTTATAACTGCTTTTCGTCCTGCGCCTCTTTCATTTTTCATACGAACCACCTCCATATGAATAGTATAGAGTGGCCGTTTACAGCTGTCAATTTATTAATTTATTTACACTCAGAAACGAATTATAAAGGCATCCGATTCTTTTGTCCCAAACAGCAATAAAGCAAATGCTTCATCATCCATAACATGCTATAATTATTCCTATGAACAGGGGAAAGAAACGCGTCATCACAATATTAATCGTTATTTTGGGGCTGCTACTGGCAGTCTTTATTGTGTTATGCAACTTTCTGGTAAGTGCCTGCCTGGTTCCTTCCTTCATGGAAAAGCTGGATGCATTTGAAGAGGTAACGGAACAAAGCTACGGTGCACAGATAAAGACCAACGCGATTTCGGAAAACCACAAGGCCATGTGGGCGGATACAAACGAATGGTTAACGAAAGTTAAAGAAGATCAATCCTTTAAAAAATATGCCATCTATACCGATGACGGTTACAAGCTTGTGGGAATCGAATTTCTCCCGAAAAATGAAATTCCTCACAAATACGCTCTCGTTCTCCACGGATACACGGGATGGAAAGAGGAAATGTACCCTTACGCAAAGCATTATGTTGAAGAGGGGTACAAAGTATTTGTTCCGGATATGCGTTGCAGCGGTCAAAGTGAAGGTGATTTTATAGGAATGGGCTATACCGACAGCAGAGACTGCCTCAAATGGATTAACTATATGATTCAGGAAGATCCTGAGGCAGAGATTATTATTCACGGGCAGTCCATGGGCGCTTCAACAGCTCTTATGATGAGTGGTCTTTCCGAACTGCCCTCAAATGTATGCGCTATCGTCTCCGATGCGGCTTATACAGACGCTTATTCCATGTTTGGTGATAAGATTACCGAGTGGTTCTCTCTTCCCCCATTTCCCCTTGTAGACGGCTCATGTCTCATGTTACGTTTACGTGGAGGATATGATCTTAAGAAAGCAGATGCACTTTCCGCTGTAAAAAGAAGTAACACGCCGATACTTTTTATTCATGGAGATAAGGATGCCATGATTCCCGTATCAATGTGTTACGAATTATATGAGGCTGCTGCCTCATCCAAAGAAATATATATTGTTGAAGGTGTTGGGCATGCCCAAACCGTCGATAAGGATCCTGAAGAATTCTGGAGTAAAATTGATGAGTTTTTGATTTCGGCTCAGCCTTGACAGGTTTGTGCTATTATTAATACAGAACAGCAATTACACAATTACAGATGGCGCTTTCCCAACGGACGCCGATACTCATAATATGGAGAAAAAAAATGACAATAAGTGTATGCATGATCGTCAAAAATGAAGAACGTTGCTTAAGGAGATGCCTTAACAGTTTGAAGGACATAGCCGACGAGCTGATAATAGTCGATACAGGTTCCACCGACAGCACAAAAAGCATTGCATGCGAATATACTGATAAAATATATGACTTTGCCTGGACAGGTAATTTTTCCGATGCAAGAAATTACTCATTTTCTCTGGCAACCTGTGACTATATATACTGCGCAGACGCAGATGAAGAGTTGGATGCGGAAAATATAGAAAAATTCAAGGTTCTTAAAAATGCTCTGCTTCCGGAGATAGAGATTGTTCAGATGTATTATTGCAATCAAATGGACAACAATACCATCTACAATTTCGACAAAGAGCTTCGTCCCAAGTTATACAAGCGTCTCAGGACATTTAACTGGATAGAACCCATTCACGAACAGGTTAATCTTAATCCCGTTGTGTATGACAGTGACATAGAAATAATACACAGACCGGAATCTGTCCATGCCGGAAGAGATCTCAAAGCATTTGAACGCATGATTGAATCCGGTGAACCTTTGTCAGACAGACTTCTTTCCATGTATGAAAAGGAATTGTACATTGCGGGAGAAAAGGAAAATTTCGAATTTGCATTGGATTTCTTTGAAAAATTATGTGACAAAGTAGGTATTGCGGAAGATGACTTTATGTGTGCAATTGCCATCTGCCTTAAGGCCGCAAATATGCTTGATGACATTCCCAGAATGGTAAAATATGCGGCAAGAGGAGCCGCTACAGAGGGTTGCAGTGAAATCTGCTGTGAGCTGGGCGCATTTTTTCTGAAGCAGAATATGCCCGAAGAGGCTTCCATGTGGTACTACAATGCAGCATACGAAACCCATCCCCTCATCGATATACGAACAGGAAATGAGATTCCGCAGGCTGCGCTTGAAGAGTTGCAGTAAATGATAACTCACGAAATTATATTTTCATGCCAATTAAAAAAGCAAACTCCAAATTGGGGTTTGCTTTTAATTTCCTACTTATTTGTATCCTTTTTAGCAGTTTTCTTTCTCTTTGCTTTCTTTCTCTCTGCAATGATTTCTTCAAATCTATCAAGATCAGCCTGAGTGGTGATTTTGAAGTTACCCTCATCACCATCAATCATAGCCACATCCATAGAAGCCATTACAGCCGGTTCTGAAGAACCGTTAATCAGCTTAATCTTCTCAGGAACAAGAAGGATATTGGCATAATAGTATTTCTTTAAGTTAAAAATCTCCGGTGTATGTCCGGCGAAAATCCTGTTCTTTTCAAAGAGACGTGTAACCGTCACGCCGTCATCACTGAGATATACAGTATCCTTCATAGGAAGTGCAGGCATAACGCCCTCATGCTCATCCGAAACAGCAATCAACTTGGCAATCTGTTCATCCTTAACAAGAGGCCTTGCTGCATCGTGAATCAAAACTTTTTCGTCAGTAAGATTGCTGATACCCTTAGCTGTAACAATTGCTTCAAGTGTAACCACAATGGACATCTGACGGCTGTCAGCAGGCTCCACAAATCCCTTTATCTTATCAACCGGCAACTTTAACCTGCTTGCCTCATCTAGTATATAATTGCGCCATTTTGAAGCTGCAGCAATCCATAATTCGTCGATTCCCTTATGCTTTAGAAGCGTCTCCATACTGTAGGAAATAATCATTCTGCCGTCTACATCAACATACTGCTTGGGGATATCCGAAATAATACCTGTATTGTTGTCTCCGGAAAGGAGAATTGCAATTACTTTGCTTTTAGCCATATGAATTACCTCCTCATTTGTAGTCAGTTTATGCTTACTACCATTATATCACTTATGGAAGAAGAACATATTAATCGATTTATCTTTTTCCAGCATCTTTTCGTTATTATGATTTCCCTCATCCCGAAAATGAAACTGCCTGCAATCAATCAGGTTATAACCAAGTCCGTCAGTCAACGTACATTGCTCAAAGCCGGCTAGGTTGTATGAAACAAGCAAATCCGGTGATACCTCTTTTATTGCCGAATTCATCATCTCTCTCTTTCTTCCATCGGACGTGTCAATAAAAACAACCTCCGCTTTTTTTCCGCCCTCAAGTTCTTCTAAGGATTTTCTCAACTCTTCTCCAAATTCCTTTTGAGTCTGTTCATTACTATCCTTAAATGAAGAAATGACATCTTCAATAACCTGTGCCTCTGTCTTTTCCATGTTCAGTTCTTTATAACTCACTACTGCTATCTTCATCAGATTACCCTCAGCAATTCAACAATTCTGTCACTGTAGTTAAAAAACTTCTTAACCTTTTCATTTCCGGAAGCTGCTATTCTTTCCAAATCATCGCCGCCGTTCAGGTAGAACTGTGCCTTGTCAAAAGCATCCTCTATGCTTTCATACATAATCAAATCAGCTCCATCCTCAAAATATTCTGCAAGTTCCGGCTGATAATTTGAAAACAGTACTCCGCCCGCTCCCATAATATCAAGTGCACGAAGCGGAATTCCCGAAGCAATACTCTTTAATGTGGGACAAAGATTAAGCTTACTGCTGACGAACACCTTGTTCATTTCATCAAAATACTTAACCTGTCCGCATTGCTTAACTCTGCTGCTAAAATCATATTCGCTTCCCGAGTAAAGATGCACGTCATAAAGCTGTGCCATCTCCTCAATTAAGAAGCTTCTCTCAAAGTGTGTAATCTGTGCTGCAATGGCATAAGCAAGTCCCTTCCTGCTGAGCTTAATCTGTGTCTGTCCAAGCTTTGCATAGCTGTTGTTTAAGGACTCTATAATCTCATCCGGAATGGATTTTTCCAGGAAATTACATCCATATATTCTAAACTGGGACTGGAAAAGGCCTTCCACATATCCCTTAACATATTCATCCGCAGGATACAGCAGCGTTTCAAGAGAAGACTCATATATTCTCCCAACAAAAGATATGTCCGCTTTATATCTTTCATCCGGCGAAAGCTTAAGCGCCTCAAGCCTCGATACATTTATCGCCAGAGGCAAATGCATGACATTTCCAAAGCCTGCCCTGTTATAGTCTTCAACCTCCTGCCTGTCGAATAGGAAAATATAATTGGTATCATATTCGAAATAGTCCGAAAGTCTCTCGTCCAAGGGTGAATCATAGGACCAGGAAATATACGGTACTGTTTTTTCATTGCATGCCTTTGCCAAAAGAGGAAAGAAATTAACACTAAGTACAGCATCATAACTGTTCTGTGACAATTTAAGTCTGATGCGCTCATCAAAAAAGCTGTCACTGTACCTGTCAGCAAAATGATAATATATACTATCCACCGTATGACCCTGGCGTAGCAGTTCTTCTTTTATGTCTTTGTATGTGTAACTTCCGGAATCAAATAAAAGAATTCTCATATTCTTCCTCTTTCATCTCCCCGTTCATTCTGTCAATTCTAAATATTCATAAGACGTTTTATACTTGATGTCCTATCCTCAAGGCTGTTTCCTCTAAATGACATATATTCCGAAAACAGCAAATCATCCGTAACAACTCCCTGAAACAGTCCTTCAAGTTTGCTATAGTCATCCCATCCGCCTCTCAGCACATACCTATCTGCTATTTCATCAAGCGGTATGCACTTTTCGCATGTAACATAGTATGCGGAATAGAACATTTTTATTGCTCTAAACAGAACAAACCTGGCCGGTACATTTTCCAATATCCACTCCTGATCAAACCATAATAAATCCTTGTTATCGCAAAATGCATTGCTCACGGTCATATCAAGGAAGCCTGTTCGCAGTATCTTTCCATACTTGTTTTCATCCTCTGATATTCCAAGGTTCATTGTGTACATGATATTATCATTCCAAGGTACTTCATCAGAAGAAATCATTATATCACTCCAAACCTTGTCCCATATTTCATATATTGTTTGCTTATCTCCGTTCTTATATGCCTCCAAAAGAACATTTTCCAACAGTTCCTTTGTTTGAAACTCAGAAACTAAATTTTCGTCTTCATCGAAAGAACTCATAAGTACATTTAGTCCCGCTGACGCCAAAGCAGCCTCATTTTTTGCGACCTGTTGTATGTGCTGAGTTCCCCCATATAACATATATTTAACAACATACTCATTATCAACAAAACTTGTTCCTGTTGCGTACTCAGGATTCCTAATATAGCTAATGCGAGAAAAGGTAACACGCTTTTCATCTTTGATATTTCCGCATTCAACCAAAAATGAATTTGAAAAGAACTCAAAAACATCATTGCTTACAATGTCGGAATAAATCTTTTTTTCATCTGCTACCGCGGTTTTTGTTCCGGTAATATAATACGGAATAAGGTTCATCATATTTCCACTTTTTGGCAAATATTCTTCAGAATAAATAATTTGTGGCAATTTATAATCAGGTAAAGGATAGTAAAAGAAGGTGCTTGAAAAACCGCTCTTCTTTACAATCCCATCCAGGTCATACTTAGAAAACGTACGAACCATCCTGTTTGACATCTCATATTGATTCATTCCGTCAAAAGGAATTCCCGTATGATCTTCAGGTATACCGCACCAATATTTAAGTCCGTATTGATTTTCAATTGCTATAAGCAGTTTGCCGTCAGGCTTTAACAGACTTCTAATTTTTTTCAAAAAATCCAAATAAGGATTATCGGTGTTTGTATAACTGCCCTGATATTCAAGAACGCCAATCAGCGTAATATAATCGTATTTATCTTCAAACTCAATATCGTTCAGATTACCTACTATTATTTCAAGATTATCCTTTTCACGGCATCGAAGAAGTGCCCCTGTAGCCCTTCTCTTTGAAAGTTCAACTGCAGTAACCTTTTCACAACGATCGCATAGCAATCCTGTGATGGCGCCAAAACCACAACCTATCTCAAGAACATGACCTTCTTTTTTAAACGGATACCAATTTAAAATATTCTGTCTGATTCTTGTTAAGTGATAGAATGTTGGCCAACAGTAATTATCCGCGATTGCCTGCGTATAATCTTCCGGCTCATTCTGTGCTATCATTTGTATAATCGTATCCTCTATATCTCCATCGGAATACAGATCTTCGTTTCCATACCATTTTAGGTTAAATATCGGTTTTGGTTGTAACCCGTCAATTAACTCCTGATACATATTTATTCCTCCGTTAAATCGTTCTCTTTTGAATTCAGTCCTTATTCCTTGTCAATTGTCTTTATTATGCTGCCTATCTGTTTATCCAATGAAAACAACTCCTTCACCTTCATATATCCTGAATGTGCTATGCTTTGTCGTTCATCGTCATGCACCAGATAATATTTTGCTTTATTGCACAATTCCTCAAAATCACTGTATACAACCAGGTCCTTTCCATCTTCAAAATACTGTAAAATTTCAGGCTGATAATTGGTCAGCAGAAATCCACCACAGGCAAGGACATCCATAACTCTTAATGGAATTCCCGAGGTAATGGATCGGATTGTAATATTTATATTTATTTTACTATATTTAAAAATAAGTGGCATACGGGTTTTATAATCGGCGTAACCCTTATTTTTTATTCTTAAATCAAAAGATGTATCACTTTTTGTATACAAATCGAACCTAAATTGACTGCTCAAAAGGCTGCACAATTCTTTTCTTTCGGTCTGTGCTATCTTTTGTCCAAATATATTTGTCATTGTTGCTTCATAGAAACCATCATCATAGGAATCTCCCACTTCCCACTTAATATACCTTTTAAGAGAATCCCAAATTTCATCCCCTATACATGTATTCAGCAAATCAACACCCCATAATTGTTTTTGGGCGTTCATGATACTTTCTATATACCCCTTTGTATAGGGTGGAATATATTTAACCTGAGACAGAAGATTATACCTCGGTTCAGTGTACAGATTTCCAAGAAATGAAACATCTGTTTCAAGTTCTTTACGAGACCTGCCACCATCCTTTGTAATTGTCTGTTCAAAGAAATCAATATCCGGTCCAATTGGAAGATAGAAAACATTTGACAAGCCCCTTCCAACTTGAGTCTGATACTGGGCATAATCAAATAAAAAAATAAAATTTGTGTTATACGCTGATGTTTTGGACCACAAAGAAGCGTGGGGGCTATCCCACACCCATGAAATGTATCTGATATTTAACTTGTTGCAAGCCTCGGCAATACATGGAAAAAAGTCCAACGTAAATAAATAATCAATTGCATCCTTTTTTGCCGCTTCTGCTATAATTCGTTCAGCTGTTTCAATATCAAGTTCCGCCTCAACCTGATTCAAATCAAGAATTTTATAACCTCTGTTTTCAAATTCTTTTCTTATTCCCGAGGTATATGTGTTCCCCATAAGAATTGTTTTCATACTAACCGCATAACCCCACTTTTTGAATTTAAAAAAAGGGCTGACATTTGCCAGCCCTCATATTTTAATTTACTGTAAAAGTGACAGAACACCCTGGTTAGCCTGGTTAGACTGTGCAAGCATAGCCTGACCTGCCTGAGCAAGGATATTGTTGTTAGAGTACTTAACCATCTCTGTAGCCATATCTGTATCACGGATAGCAGATTCTGCTGATGTTGTATT